>JAZNKA010000022.1:0-24379 GCA_045578305.1 Clostridia bacterium
TTATTCCTTCGCCCATTACTTCTTTCAATTTTGAAACATCAACCATACCCTCGCAAGGAATACCAACCGCATAAACCTTTTCGCGGTCAAAACGATGTTCTGTTAAAAGCTGATTAAAGCTGTAGGTATCACAAGGTTTTAAAAAAACAAGAATTTTACCCTCAAATCTGTCGGTTTTTGAAACAAGATATTTCGAGAAGTTCGCTCCGCAAAAATCGTTCCAGACAAAATTTTCTTTCAGGTCTTCTTCACTTTTAAACATTTTAGGGGTTACATCGTAGCCGAATTCGCCCTTACTCCATCCCAAAACTGCACTGACAGTGCCACTTTCAAGCAGAGAAACTGCTTTGTCTGTTAACTGTTTTTGTGTTATTTTTTGCATCGCAGATCCTCCAATCTCTTGTTTTCGCCAAGTGCTGTTACTTTTTCTACAAAATCGTTCATTATAGCTGCAAATTTTGCACCTTCTGCCGCCGAAACCCACTCTACGCGGGTACGCTCTTTTTCGATTCCCAAAAAATCAAGCATCGAGAAAAGCGCTGCCATTCTTCTTCGGGTATAGTAGTTGCCTGATGTATAGTGGCAGTCACCGGGGTGACACCCACAGATTATAACTCCGTCAGCGCCTCTTTGGAATGCACGAAGAACAAACATCGGGTTGACACGACAAGAGCAGGGAACTCTTATAATCTTTACATCTGCCGGATAGTTAAGGCGGTTATTGCCCGCAAGGTCTGCGCCTGCATAAGAACACCAGTTGCAGCAAAAAGCAACAATTAAAGGTTTATGTTCGTTTACTTGCATATTGCATCCACCTCCGCCATAATTTGATTGCTCTTAAATCCGTTAAGGTCCATTGCCCCTGAAGGACAAGCAACTGTACATGCACCGCATCCCTGACAAACCGCAGGATTTACAACAGCAATTCGTCTGATTTTAGTTGTTCTGTCCGGCATACGGAATTCCTTGTCTTCATAAGTAATAGCGCCATAAGGACAAACCCTCTCACACGAAGAACAACCATTACACATAAGCTCGTTTGAGTGAGCAACACAAGGATTGCCTGTCAACTTGTCCTTTGCCAAAAGGCCTATAACCTTGGATGCCGCAGCTCCCGCCTGAGAAACTGTCTCGGGGATATCCTTGGGACCCTGACAAGCACCCGAGAGGAACACGCCTGCAGTCGGGCTTTCGACAGGTCTTAGCTTTGGATGAGCTTCGGTAAAGAAATCATTTGTATCCATACTTGCAGTAAGCATGGTCGCAAGAGGCCTTGCTGACTTGTCTGGCTCTATTGCCGCCGCCAAAACCACAAGGTCAGCATCAATATGAAGCTGTTTATTGTCGATAAGGTCCGAAGCCTGGACTTTAAGCTTATCACCTTCGGGTGTAACCTTTCCAACCATACCCTTGACATATTTAACGCCATATTCTTCAACTGCTCTTCTGTAAAATTCGTCAAAGTTTTTACCCGGAGTCCGGACATCTATATAGAATACATATACATCCGTATCAGGATACTTGTCGCGCACGAGCATTGCGTGCTTCGCCGTATACATACAGCAAATCTTCGAGCAATATTCTTTGCCTTTTTCAGCACATGCATCGCATCTTGATCCCACGCACTGAACAAAGACAATTGTCTTTGGAGACTTTCCGTCAGACGGTCTTTCAAGGTGACCTGCCGTCGGACCTGCCGCATTTGTAAGACGCTCAAATTCAAGAGAAGTGATAACATCCTTTGACTGATTGTAGGCAAATTCGTCAAACTTATCCATACTGATTGGATTGAATCCTGTTGCAACAACAATCGCGCCATATTTTTCGTTTATATATTCGTCTTTTTGTGTGTAATCAATTGCGCCTGCTGCACAAACTCTTGCACAAAGACCGCATTTTCCGTTTTTAAGCATATTACAAGAATTTGGGTCAATTGTTGCAACTTTTGGTACTGCCTGAGCAAACGGAATGTATATCGCACTGCGGTTGTCCATTCCAAGATTGAATTCGTTGGGCACCTTTTTCATAGGACATTTTTCCACACAAGCGCCGCAACCTGTGCATATATCTTCTTTTACATATCGTGCATTCTTTTTGATAGTTACATCAAAGTTACCCACAAAGCCTTTAATTTCCGACACTTCGCTGTAAGAAAAAATACGGATATTTTCGTTTTGCGCAACATCCACCATTTTGGGTGTCAAAATACACGCTGCGCAGTCAAGTGTCGGGAATGTCTTGTCAAGCTGTGCCATTTTGCCACCGATTGTGGGCTTCTTTTCTACAATATCAACAGGGAAGCCTGCATCTGCAATATCAAGCGCGGTCTGAATACCAGCTATACCGCCGCCAATAACAAGTGCTCTTTTTGTAACCGGCGATTCTCCGGGAGTAAGCGGTGTGTTAAGGTTAACCTTTGCAACAGCTGCTTTGCCTAAGATAATAGCTTTTTCTGTGCCTGTCTGGATATCCTTATGCACCCAAGAACACTGTTCTCTTATGTTTGCAATTTCAACCATATAAGGATTGAGGCCTGCAGCAGCCGCAGTTTTTCTGAACGTTGTCTCGTGCATACGCGGTGAGCACGAGCAAACAACTATGCCGGTAAGGTTATGTTCCTTTACCGCATCTTTAATCATATCCTGTCCTGCCTGAGAACACATATATTGATAATTGGTGGAAAAAACAACACCGGGTTCGTTTTTCAAGGCATCCGATACTGCCTGCACATCAACTGTACCTGCAATATTGCTGCCGCACCAACATACAAAAACACCAACTCTTTGCATTTGTCTTTTCCTCCTTACTTACTGTATTTTCTGAATGCGCTGACTAAAAGTTGTTGCGGTATGTCTTCATCAAGAAATTCCTCAACATCGTTTGCAGTCATTCTGTTTTCTCCCTGTTTTCTGATTGCCGCAAGCCTAACAGCCTCTACCAATTTTGCAGGCTCGACACCCCTTGGGCATCTTTCGATGCATGCAAAGCAAGACAAACATTTGTAAAGCGACTCTGACTCAAGAAGCGGCTGTATATCCCCGCTTTCAACCATACTTACAAACTGATGAGGATGATATTCCATCTCATCATAAGCCGGGCATGTTGCCGAGCATTTACCGCATTTCATACATTTTTTGGGATTTACTCCGCTCTCACGGATCAACTCCTCGCGAAGATACTTATTGTTCATCTGTATCCTCCTTTACACCAAGTGCTTCAGCCAAAAGTTCGGTAAAATAAACAACCGGAATATCCGCACCGTTTTTCAAAAGATTATATTTGCAAAGCGGGCAAGCTGTTATAATCATTTCAGCACCCTGCGCTTTTGCATTTTGCACCACCTGGTTACTGCTTTTTTTTGCTAAATCCGGGCTTTCGACACTTACGTATCCGCCGCAGCACTCATTGCGCTTTGCGTAAACAACCGGCTCTGCCCCAAGTGCTTTTATAAATTCTTCCATAATGCTTGGATTTTCGGGGTCATCCATCTTCATAACACTGCCCGGTCTTAAAAGCAGACAGCCGTAATATGCCGCTATCTTTTTATCTTTTAAAGGATTTGCCACCTTTTCTTTTAGTGTGTCAAATCCAACCAAATCACGAAGCATTTCAAGATAGTGATAAACCTCGGCTTCACCATAATATCCGCCGTCCTCTGCCATATAACGGTTTACTTTGTCTGAAAATTCCTTATCATTCTGCATCGCATGATTTGTTTGCTTTATGACATTGTGGCAAGCCGAACATACAGTCACAAGAGGCTGTCCCTTTGAGGAAGCCTCTTTCAATGTGCGAACAGAAGAAAGTTTTGTCGCAACTTCGTTTTTCGCCGTAGTAAACACACCACCACAGCATTGCCAGTTTTCAATTTCTTCAAGAGTAATACCTAAAGCTTCTGCCGACTTGTATGCATACAAATCAAGGTCTTTGGCTTTGTTTTTCAGAGTGCACCCGGGGAAATAGCTAATCTTCATTGTTTATACCTTCCCTTTTTAATATATACTAATACCGCTTATCAAATCTTTCAAAACCTTTGCGCTATTGCGAAGTGCCGCAATCTCTTCATCGTTGAGAGGAAGAATTATTTTGCTGTGTGCACCCTTGTTTCCAACAATACTTAAAAGGCTTAAACATACATCATCAATTCCATATTCACCGTTAAGCAATGTCGACACAGTAAGAGTTGTGTCAATTCCGCTGAGCAGGCACTGACACACATGACATACTGACATTGACACCGCATAAAATGTTGCTCCTTTGCGTTCTATAACCCTGGCACCTGATTTTTTAACATATTCTTCAACATCTTCCCGTCTGAACTCAGGATAATCTGCACCGGTCTGTATTGCATGCTGATAATCCTCAATCGGTACATTCGAAATGTTTGAAATAGACCACGGAACAAAAGAACTGTCCCCGTGTTCTCCCAAAACATAGGCGTGTACGTTTTTCTGGTTTACAGAATAATACTCGGCAATTCTTGAACGAAGTCTTGCAGTGTCCAAAATGGTGCCTGAACCAATAACACGCTCCTGAGGAAGCCCTGTATGCTTTAAAAACACATAGGTCAGGATATCAACAGGGTTGCTGACAATAACATATGTCGCTTCCGGTGCAACAGGAACAATTTTGTCCGCAATACTTTTTATAATGTCAACATTGGTCTGTGTAAGGTCAAGTCTTGATTGTCCTGCCTTTCGAGCCATACCCGATGTAATAATGATAATATCCGAATCCTTGGCATCTGCGTATGAGCCCGCATAAACACTTGCCGGGTGGCAAAAAGGAACACCCTGTTGTATGTCAAGGGCTTCTCCAAAAGCCTTTTCCTCATTTATATCAATCATAACAATTTCAGATGCAAGTCCCATAACAGTAAGCGTATATGCAATTGTTGAACCTACATGTCCCGAACCAATTACTGTAATTTTATTCATACCTAATCCTCTCTTTTTATAATTAGATTTTTATTTCTTGAGCAGTCAAGCGCGAAACTCCCCAATTGTAATTTTAATATAACATAAACCCTGCGAATAATCAATAATCTTACACCATTTTCGTCGTATTGACAAAAATTTCACAATTCCTCTTGTGATTTATGTTTAATTTTTAACAATCCAACTTAAAGTCATCTATTTAAGTATATTTTTCGCTTTATTTTTTGCCATTGATGGGGTATTTAAGTATTGGGCTGAGCGGTTTGTAGATAATAGCTGTAATAATCGAAACAATCACTGCCTTTATCAGATTAAACGGAACAACGCAAAGCAAAACCAGCTTTGAAAGACTGTCGACCGCCGGAAATATGCATTTTCCCATACCCACAATTGCGTCCATAGGAATATTAAGCATTCTGCTGTAGGTAGGAATCAGAACAAGCGCATTTACAAGTCCGGCAAATACAGCCATTGCAAGACTTCCCAAAATCATACCAAAAATTGCATTTTTCTTGTTCCTTTTTCGTCTGTAAAGTATTGCGGCAGGAAGAATAAACGACACACCCACCAAAAAATTGGCAAATTCTCCCACTCCTGCAGTTATAGTTCCGTTTATCAACAAATTCAAAAGTATTTTCAAAAACTCAATTGCAATTCCTGCAGCCGGGCCCAATGCAAAGGCCCCCACCAGCACAGGAATCTCGCTGAAGTCAAGTTCGTAAAAGGGTGGTGCAATAAACGGCAGGGGAAACTCGAACAGCATCAAAACCATTGCTGTCGCCGAAAGCATTGCAATTTTTGCCATCCATTCAATTTTGTTTTTTCTCATTCATATCAGCTCCTTTAAAAAAATATTGCCCCGACTTTTGTCGGGGCAACAAATATACACTCAAAGCAAGTCTGCCATAAGTATTCTTTTTCCATCCGGACTTTACCGTCGGTTTTGGAATTTCACCAAATCAACCAAATTTCTGGCTCGCGGACTTTACCGCCGGTCAGGAATTTCACCCTGCCCCAAAGAATATTTTATATTCAATTATTTTTTCATAAGTATTCCGTCTTTTTCAAGCCGCAAGGTAACAGACTCGACAATTGCCATTGTTTCCTCTTTGGTAAGAGTACGCTCGGGATGCGAGAATACCAGTCTCACGGTTATTGACTTGCCGCTTTCGTCAGCATAGGTGTCAACAACCGACACTGACTTGATGAGCGGTGAATTTTCTGCCTTTATTGCATCGTTTATAGGTGCAAATTTTTCGCTTACAAACGAAATGTCAATTTCCATTTCGGGAAAGCGTGACGGCTCTTTATACAAAATTCCCGCGTTGTCTATCTTCGCAAACACTTCCATATCAATTTCAGTATATACAATAGCGGCTTTTTTGTCAATCTTCTTTGCCACAATTGGATGAACAATGCCAATTTCGCCTATTTCTGTTCCTCCGCAGAAAATCTTGTTAAGATTTTTAAGATGCTGATAAGAATGTGTTGCCTCCACAGCCTTAAAGCTGAGCTGATGATGATTTATATCATCTGCAACAACCGCCAGCATATCGCGAAGCTCGAAATAAAGTTGTTCATAAGTTTTTGACTTTGAGAACAATGTGATTGCAAGCTTTTTATGCTCATTGCAGCTGTTGTCGGCATTTAGTCCCTCAACCACTCTGCCAACTTCAAACACGCCAAAATCGCTTGCATAAGCAGTGTTGTATTTCACCTGGCAAAGCTGTGTAGGAACTATCGAGCGACGGATTGTTTCGATATTGGGATTTGTAGCATTTATAAGCTTGATATTCTCCTCGACATCAATTCCCAAAGCCTTATACTCGTCATAATAAGCCCAGATATAAGAATGAAGCTCATGAAGCGAATATCTTTTTACCAGAATATCCTTTACCCTGTCCTCTACAGTTTTTACAACATCAGCTCTTACCGGATAAAGCGGTGCCTCGGCTGTGTTTACATCAAAGTTGTCATAGCCGTAAATTCTTGTGATTTCTTCGATAATATCTGCCTTGATGGTGACATCCTTTGTTGCTCTCCAGCTTGGAACGGTAACCTTGAATTCATCACCACAAAGGTCAACCGCAAAACCAAGAGACTTGAGGGTTTTTACGATTGTATCATTGCTTATTTCTATTCCTGTATAGCGATCAACAAACTTTTTGTCAAACTCAAGATTTATTGTATCATACTTGACAGCATATTCATCTGTAAGCGCCGAAACAACCTTTACTCCACCATCAATTTCGGTAAGAAGCTTTAAAAATCTTCCTATAGCGGCAACAGTCATCTCGGGGTCAAGACATTTTTCGTAACGCATCGAAGCATCTGTACGATGTGCCAGGCGGACAGTAGATTTGCGGATTGAAACCGCATCAAATGTTGCCGACTCAAGTGTAAGGGTTGTCGTATCCTCCACTATTTCAGAGTCAAGACCACCCATAATTCCTGCAATTGCAACAGGCGTGTCCGCATTGCAAATCATAAGTGTATTTTCGTCAATACTTCTGTCAATTCCGTCAAGGGTTTTGAATGTAAACGGCTTGTCAAAGCGCTTTATACGAAGTTTTTCCACCTTGCGCGAATCAAATGCGTGCATCGGCTGACCCATTTCAAGCATAAGGTAGTTTGTAAGGTCGGCAAGCAGATTGATTCCCCTCATTCCGCAATAGAAAAGACGGATGCGCATATTTACAGGGCTTACATGCTTGGTAATGTTCTCGACCTGAATGCACGAATATCTTTGACAAAGCTTGTCTTCAATCTTCATATCAACTTTGGGAAGACTGTCGTATTTGTCAAGGCTCACACATTCAAGGGGCTTAAGTTCCCTGCCCGCAAGTGCAGCAAATTCGCGCGCGATGCCGTAATGACCCCAAAGGTCAGGGCGGTTGGTAAGGGACTTATTGTCCACCTCGAATATAATATCGTCAATATCATATATTTCTTTTACATCAGTTCCACAAGGCACAGCCTCAAAAATCTCCATAATTCCCGAATGGTCATCCGAGATGCCGAGTTCTTTTTCGCTGCAGCACATACCATAAGATGTGTATCCTGCCAAATCCCTTGGGGTAATATCAATTTCGCCGATTTTTGCGCCCACTTTGGCAAAAGCAGTCTTCATTCCTACTCTTACATTTGGAGCACCACAAACAACATCTGTAAGCTTGCCATCACCCGCATCAACCTTCAAAAGATGCAGTTTTTTTGAATCGGGATGGTCCAAAACCTCTTTGATTTCGGCAACCACGATGCCCGAAATATCACTGCCCTTTTGGAAAATATCGTTTTCCACTTCGGCAGTCGAAAGCGAAAACCTTGCAATAAGGTCCATTTTGTCAAGACCTGTCAAATCAACAAAGTCCGAAATCCAGTTCATAGATAAAAACATTTATATTCTCCCCCTTCCCTATTCGTCATCGGTAAACTGCGACAAAGTCTTGAGGCTGCCGCTGTTTAAATCTCTGATATCTTTTACGCCATACTTCATCATTGCAAGACGGGTAAGTCCAAGTCCAAAAGCAAATCCTGTATATTCATCAGGGTCAATGCCGCCTGCTTTAAGAACTTCGGGATGTATCATACCGCAAGGGCAAAGCTCCAGCCATCCGCTGTGCTTGCACGACGGACATCCGTCACCACCGCAGATAAGACAGCTTATGTCAAGTTCAAAACCCGGCTCCACAAAGGGGAAAAATCCCGGACGGAGTCTTACCTTTATGTCCTTTTGGAAAACTTCCGAAAGCATTGTCTTCATAAAGAATATAAGGTTTGATATCGAAATATTTTTGTCCACCATCACACCTTCCATCTGGAAGAATGTGTTTTCGTGACAGGCGTCTGTCGCCTCATTACGGAAGCATCTGCCGGGGAAGATTGCCTTAATCGGCACACCATCGTTTACAAGTGCATCCTTATATTTTTTGTAAATTGCATTCTGTGCAGCAGATGTCTGTGACTTAAGAAGCTGACCGTTTTCGAGGTAATAAGTATCCTGCATATCACGCGCCGGATGATGCTTGGGAATGTTAAGAGACTCAAAACATTCATAATCCGTAACAACCTCGCTGTAATCCTCGACTGTAAATCCCATTGACTTGAAGATTTTTTCGCACTGACGCTGTACCAAAGTAATTGGATGATACGAGCCACGCTCAAGATTTGCCGGCATTGATATATCGAATTCGGGCATTTTGTTTATTTCTGCCAGAATTTCGGCATTTTTAAGTTCTTCGCCCTTTTCGGCAATCATATCTGCCGCCGTATTTTTAAGCACATTAACCTCTTGTCCAAAAGTCTTTTTTTCCTCAATGGACAAATCCTTCATTCCCTTAAGAAGTCCTGTTATAAGACCACTTTTGCCCAAAAACTCGACACGGATTTGCTCAAGTTCCTGAACATCCTTTGCCAAAGCAAGCTTTTCTTCAAGCTGCTTTTGAAGCATAACTGTTTGTTCTGCCATATCAAATTTCCTTTCTCGTTTAAATACTAAAAAACAAAAAACCCGTCCCTTAAAATCCAAGGGACGAGCATAATTTACCCGCGGTACCACCCAAATTCAAAAAGCTTTGCTTTTTGCACTTTTGGCGCTTTTTCATGTGCGCGACACTCTGCTTAACTCGTACTGATTTTCGCAGAACACTCCAATGCTGAAATTCACATCCGCATTTTCTGCAATCGCTTACAGCCTGTGACGATTACTCTCTTTTGAAAACAAACCGGTTGCTACTTACACATTTTCATCATGTGACCACTTGATTATACCATTCAAAACTGGCAATGTCAAGGCTTTTATTTGTTATTCTGCCATTACCTCATAAAGTGTTGCGGCTTCGCTTTTGCCAACCTGTTCGCGCACATCGGTCACTTTTATTTTAAGGGTCCGGCTTCCAAACCTAATTTCCATCTCGTCACCGACCTTTACATCATACGATGCCTTTACCACCTTGCCGTTTACCGAAATTCTTCCTGCATCACACGCCTCGTTGGCTATGGTGCGACGTTTTATCAAACGCGAAACTTTTAAATATTTATCAATTCTCATAATCCTATTCCTCGTGCTTTGAAAATTCCTGAACAAATGAGTTTGTGTATCTGGCGAGTGCTGTTTCGGCATCCACATCAAGAGCCTTGGCAACCGAAACAAGCTCAAAAAGCATTTTTCCGATATATTTTTCCGAAACCTCTTTGGCATCATTTCCGCTTAGTACATTTGTCATCTTGGATATACTTTCGGCAACTACCTGAGGTGTGTTGAATATATATCCGCCTTTTTCTGCCTTTGACTGAACTTTTTCAGCACGCATCAATGCCGGAAGACTTTTTGCAATACCCTCCATATCCTCACCGATAGTCTTTTGACCTCGTTCTTCGCGTTTTATACGACTCCAGTTGTCCAGAACCTCTTCGCTGTCTTTGACCTCAACATCACCAAATACATGCGGATGCCTTGTTATAAGCTTGCTGCACACAGCCGATATAACATCATCAATATTATATTCATTGTTTTCCTTGCCTATCTGGGCATGGAAAACCACCTGCAAAAGAAGGTCGCCACTTTCGTCTGCCATTTTTTCAAAGTCCTTGCTTTCCAGAACTTCAATAAGCTCGTATCCCTCTTCGATTATACTGTGCTTTATGCTCTCGTGGGTTTGCTCTCTGTCCCAGGGACAGCCGTTCTCGCCCCTCAGCTTTTCAACAATATCAAGTAAATTCTGAAATGTATATTTTTTATCCATAGTAATTCCCTTTCCGAATTTTCACTGAATATTAAATCAATCTATATCTTTCCATAATTTCTGCAATTTTTGCGCCTTTTGGCAAATTAAGAATGTCGTCTTTTCTGAGACACCTTACAAAAACCAGTGCCACAGCATACACGACTGCCGCTATTGCTATAGCCATAAAGGTAGCGATTCTTGAGCCGGGAATAAGCTGCGAAAGCAGATTGTAAGAAAGCAGTGCTGCTGCGCCCATTATAACAGACGCGATAACCGGCTTTACGGCCATATAAACAAAGCTGAGCCTTATTTTAAGCATACTGATAATGCAAATTATATTCAAAACTGCAATAACTCCATAGCAAGCCGTCGTAGCAATCGGTGCCGCATCAATACCCCATATAGGAATAAAGAAATAATTCATTAAAACCTTTATCACCCCGCCCACAAGCATATTTACTACAGGAACGTACACTTTTCCGTATGCCTGCAGAACCGCATTGCTTACCGAAACAAGTGCGACAAAAACAACGGCAAGCGAGAGTTTTTGAAGCAAAACGCTTGCATTTGCATCGCTGTAAAGTACCCTTAAAATCGGCTCGGACAAAAGGAAAAATCCCATTGCGCAAGGTAAAGCAAAAAGTACAGTTATCCTGAGCACACTGGCTGTTATTGTTTTTGCCTGATTTAGATTTTTTTCGGCTATTGCAGTAGATATTGCAGGAACAATACTCATGCTGAGCGCCACCACAATAGTAAGAGGCAAATTAAACATTGTCTGCGCCTGACCGGTATACATACCATAAAGGGAGTTTGCCTTTTTTTGAAAAAGAACAAGTCCATCCCAACCTTCCTCTGCTGCCGAACGAGCAAAATCTGTACCTTGAGCAAATATATACGAATAATTTTCGAAAACATCAGGGTTTACCACAAGCCTGTTCATAATTGTCGCAAGGTCAACAAGGCTTGTAAGGCTTGAAACTGATGCCCCTATTGTAATAGGTATGGCTATCAGCACTAGATTCTTCATAATATTCATCCGGCTTCGGGTAGCTTGCCCCTTTAGTGGTCTTGCCTTTTTTTCGCGGCAGGTATAAATAATCATCATAAGCAAAAGTGCAAGAAATGTACCTGCCGTCACGCCAAAAATAGCACCTGTCGCAGAATACATGGTTCGATTGTGCATGGATGAAATCTGATTTGCAGAAAAATCGAGCACTTTTGCAAGATCGGGATTTACCGCCATTCTGACAAACAGAAGTGCTGCCGCAATTCCCAAAACCAGCTTTGTCAACGACTCGACAACTTCAGATGCAGCGGTCGGGTACATATTTTGCTTGCCCTGAAAATATCCACGATAAGCCGACACAATCGATACAAAAAAAACTGCAGGTGAAATAACCCGTATGCCCATAGCAGAATCAGGATTTCCCAAAAGCATTGCAAGACTGTCTGCAAATAAATAAAGAACGATGCTTCCAACAATCCCAATGGTGCCGAGCAGGACAAAGGCTGTTTCAAAAATTCGTCTGGCATCATATTCGTCTTCCTTAGCGACGCTTTCGGCAACCATTTTTGAAACTGCAATAGGAAATCCTGCTGTCGCAATTATAAACATAAATGTATAAATCTGATAAGCAACATTAAAAATGCCGTTGCCCTCTTTGCCAATAAGCTCATAAAGCGGCACTTTGAAAAAGGCACCTATTATTTTAACCAAAAAATTTGCTGCCGCCAAAATCAAAGCGCCCTTCAAAAATTTGCTTCCCTTATCTTTCAAAAGTTTCACCCTTTCTGTGGCAAAATCCTACTATTATTTATATTATCACGGACTGATATTTTATTCTAAGTTATGTTTTGTATTTTCGCCAATACTTCAATTAGAATACTACAAATTCCCAAACTAGTCAAGTCGCCCCACCGCTTGCGAAAATAAACTTTTATTATATTCATCCAAAAAAATTTCTTCTTTAGTTTACATAATTTTTAAAACTTTTACAATTTTTTCTTAAACTCCTTGTTTTTACTGATTTTTTTATTTGTCGAAATTTGTAAATCATATCATATAGCAATATTTTTTGTGTGCTATAAAATGTTTTATAAGACTTAAAAACTTTCACGGAGGTAAATCTAAATGAACGAAAGTTTAGAAAAAACGCTGGTTTTGACTGCGCACCAAATAAACTACTTCACCGTACGCAGCAAAAAATCGACAAATAATCGTTTTTATGGAATTATGGCAGAATCTTTAGATGACGAAAGCGACTTTGGAATTATAGAAAATCTTTTCTTCACACAGTCCGAAGCAATTGAATACTGCAAATGGCTTGCAGAAAACGAAGTTTATCCTATCACACTTTGCGATGTTCTGGGCAATATCTATCATCTCCAAATCTGACCTTTTGATTTGCCCTGATTCAAAAAGAATACTTGTCATTTTTCTTTTTCAAGACATTTGACAAGTATTCTTTATTTTGATATAATAAATAATAACATATTCAAATCTTATTTTTTGAGGTAAATGAAATGAAACACACCGAATCTACCGAAAACTATCTTAAGACCATACTTATTTTATCCGAGCAAAACGGATATGTCCGCAGCATAGATATCGTTCGCGAGCTTTCGTTTTCAAAGCCCAGCGTTTCGGCTGCTATGAAAAGCTTTCGCGAGAAAAACTATATAAATGTTGACAATGACGGCAAAATAACACTTACTCCGTCAGGTCTCAAAATTGCTGAGGAGGTTTATGAAAGGTATCAAACCCTGGCATCCGCACTTATCGCCTTGGGAGTTGACGAAGAAACTGCCTTTGAAGACAGCTGCAGACTTGAACATTCGTTAAGCGAAAAAAGCTTTGACAAAATCAAACGACATTTCGAAAATCACAAAACTCCTTCAAATCGTTCAAGAGACATAGATGTTGTTCTATTGTAAAAATTTTTGACAGCAAAAAAGACAGAAACTTTCGTTTCTGTCTTTTTTTGTTTTTTAGTAATTCTCTGCGTGAATTTCGAAATAGCTCTGTGGGTGTGCACAGGTCGGGCAAAGCTCGGGTGCGGCTGTTCCTACCACAATATGTCCGCAGTTGCGACACTCCCAAACCTTTACTTCACTCTTTGCAAATACTTCTGCCATCTGGACATTTTTAAGAAGTGCACGATAGCGTTCTTCGTGATGCTTCTCGATTGCTGCTACCAATCTGAACTTTGCAGCAAGCTCCTTAAATCCTTCTTCTTCTGCAGTCTTGGCAAACTCTGCGTACATATCTGTCCATTCATAGTTTTCGCCCTCTGCTGCGTGAAGAAGGTTTTCAGCAGTATCTCCAATTCCGTTTAATTCTTTAAACCACATCTTTGCATGTTCTTTTTCATTGTCGGCTGTCTTCAAAAACAAAGCAGCAATTTGCTCAAAGCCCTCTTTTTTTGCTTTTGATGCAAAATATGTATACTTGTTTCTTGCCTGTGACTCGCCTGCAAATGCAGCCTCAAGATTTTTTTCTGTTTGTGTTCCTGCGTATTTGTTCATTTTTGTTCCTCCTTATATTTTATTTATATTGTTTTTTTGTTTGAAAAATAAAAATTATCAAAAGCAAAGCACCTGCTCCGCACAGTGCCCCTGCTGTGTCAAGCAAAACATCACTTATCCTGCCTGCACGCCCGGGCACAAAAACCTGATGGATTTCGTCGCTGCAGGCATAAAGCATAGACAAAATGACAGAATTGATTAGTGAATGCAAAAAGCCCGGTCTATATTGCCTTATAAGCAAAAATATCAGTCCTCCAAGCACCGCATATATCGAAAAATGTGCTCCTTTGCGAACTATATGATTAAGCCCTGCGGCCATTTGACTTACCGTTTCGTCATCAAGTGAATTGTCTGCATCAAAAAATCTTATAATCATCGACATGAACGATGTGCTTGTCTGGTCAGATTCAATTGCTTCCTGAGACGAAAACCAAAAAATCAGCGACATACACAAAATCACCAGTATCCAAAGGATTATTTTTTTGAACATAGTCTTCACCTACCCAGAATGCGGTTTTTGTTTTTCAAGCCATTCACGCTTATACTCCTCGGATATGGTTTCCTGTTTCAAAAATTTAAGAACATCAGAAAGTCTGCTTACCGAATAATCAACCATTGCCCTTGCAATGCGCTCGTTCATACCATCGTGCATATCACCTTCATATGAATTGGGGAAATTTGCCATCCAGGCAAATGGTGTGTTTATTCTTCGATTTGAGAATTCGTCAAATCGGTGTGTAGACAAATTGCTTTCCTGATTCGCCTTGTCAAGCCGCACTGTTTCTGGTCTGACGCCATAAACCCACCCTGTCTCAATAAAGTCAGCGTGCCCAAAGCGCTTTTTTTCATCTGTATAGCTTTGCAGAATTTTTCGGTCCTCTGTCGTAAGGTATTTATACCCCTCGTTGAGGATTTTTTTTGGCGTCGCAAAATCCGACCCAAGCGAATAGTCAAAAACCGAATATGGTGTCTTTTCGTAAAGAACTGACCTCAAAAAATACGAAATCATAGCCTGGTTTCCGCCATGCCCGTTATAAAGCAGAATTTTGTCAAACCCATTCCGATAAATCTCGTCACAGGTCTCTTTGAGGATTTGAAGTCTTAAACCGGGGCTGAAAATAACCGTCCCCAAAAACTCACCTGCACCTGTCTTTTCACCAAAATACATTGTCGGGAATACACACGCTGCCTCTTCTTCGGCTGCACGACGGGCAATCTCGGTAATATGGATTACATCCGTGCCGACCGGAAGATGCTGTCCGTGCTTTTCAAGGCATCCCACCGGAACAATGCAAACTCCGGCAGACTTTTGGATTGCCTCTTTAAATTCTTCTTCTCGCAGATTTTCCCACAACATAAAAACTTATCACCCAACACAATATTATTCTTATTTATCTTCCTTTTTTACCTTTTCAAGCAAAGTTACTCTTCGGTTTTTAACCTCTTCGGACATAGGTGTTATTTCGCCTGCAGCGGTAAGTGCCATTTTGGTCATAAGAGGTCCGAAAAGTTCGTAGATAAGTACTGCAAACAAAGTAATGTTTCGTATCAGATTGCCCTCGGCACCAAGCTGCATTGCTGTTGTACACATACCAAGTGCCACACCTGCCTGAGGAAGAAGGGTTATGCCAAGATATCTGCAAATCTCTTTTGAACATTTTGTTGCTTTTGCACTTGCAAATGACCCAAAATATTTACCTAATGAACGGAAAATGATATAAACAATACCAATTACAACAATTGCCGAATCTGTAAATACGCCCAATTCGAGTGCCGCTCCGCTGACAACAAAGAATACAGCGAAGAGCGGAGAGGTCCATTTGTCTGCCGCTTCCATAAGATTTTCGGAAAGCGGACATATATTGCAAAATACTGTTCCAAGCATCATACAGGTAAGAAGCGAAGAAAATGCAATATGTACAGGTCCTGCTGAAAAACTGATTGTAGAAAGCGCAACTGTAAGAAGTACCACCGCTATTGTCAAATTTAATCTGTTTGTATTTGAATTAAAGAATTTTTCAAGCCAGGTAAGGATACATCCCATAACCGCTCCCAAACCCAATGAGCATACAATCTCAATCAAAGGATTAAGAAAAATTGATGCCATATCTGCCGAGCCAACCATCAAAGTTTTTGCAACGCCAAAAGATACCGCAAAAACTATCAAACCAACTGCATCATCAAGGGCAACAATTGGCAAAAGAATCCTTGTAAGCGGACCCTTTGCCTTGTACTGACGCACAACCATCAAGGTTGCAGCCGGGGCTGTTGCTGTTGCAATTGCACCCAATGTAATAAGCTGAGGGACAGAAAGTTTGTCAGGCATCATAAGATGAACAACGTAAAGTGCCAAATCCACCAGCAAAGTTGCGACAAGCGCCTGGAAAATTCCTATTATCAATGCCTGCTTTCCGGTTTTTTTCAATTCACTTGTTCTGAATTCGTTACCAATCGAAAACGCAATAAATCCAAGAGCTACATCCGAAAGCATTGCCAATCCTTCGACATCTGTTGCAGTATGAAAGCCAATTCCTTGCAGTTTCAGTGCTCCCAAACAATACGGCCCTATCAAAACACCTGCAATAAGGTAGGAAGTCACCGCAGGAAGCTTGAAAATTTTAAATACTCTTGTCATAAGAAGCCCTGCGAGCAAAGCCACAGAAACGGATATAATACCATTCATAAAACATATGCCTCTTTTCTCTTTTAATGTCATTAGAATAATTTTTTACAAAAACATTATACATCAAATTTACAAAAAGTCAATCAGATTAATATACTTAATAAATTTTATACCAGTCAGGTGTGCCCACGCCGCTTGAATGCCACATTTCAAACTCACTCTTCATTATTTTCATAACCTTTGCAAGCTCTTTTTCAGAGAGCCGGTCTTTTAAAAACTCATACATATGCGAATATAAACTTATTCTCTTTACTCCTTGCCCCAAAAGGTCTTTCGACTTCCAGTACTCGGACAGTTCAAGGTAAAAATCAAACGGTGTTGCAAAATATACCGTTGCCGCATTTAACGTCTCTTTAAACCTTCCCGAATTAAAGTATCTTTCAAGAACATCTTCAACTGCCTTAAGCTTAATCACCTCATCAAAGCTCAGGTCATTTGTCGAGAATACTTCATAAGGAGATGCATCGCAAAACTCTATTCCGTAATTCCCTGCATTTTTCCTTAAGGCCGAGCCTTTTAAAAGTTTCAAAAATCCCAGCTGCAACACATCCGGCGAAAGTGCGTAAACATCATTGAAAGACTTTTTAAACGACAAAAAATCCTCGCAGGGAAGTCCGGCAATCAAATCAAGATGCAGCATCACATTTGTCTCGTTTTTGAGTCTTGATACATTTTTCGAAAGCTTTTCCAGATTCATAGTCCTGCTTATTTCCGAAATCGTTTTTGGGTTTGTGGTCTGCACTCCGATTTCAAACTGAATTTTTCCCGGCTTGGCCGTCTTAAGCAAATCAATTTCGGCATCTGTGAAAAGGTCTGCGCCTATTTCAAAGTGGAAGCAGGTCTCACCCTCAAGGCTCAAACAATGCCTCCAAATCTGGATTGCCCTGTTTTTGTCAGCATTGAACGTTCTGTCCACAAACTTGATTGTCTTTGCTCTGCCTTTTACAAATCTTTCGATTTCCTCTTTGACCCTTTCAAGCGGCAAAAATCTGACCCCTGATGATGCCGACGACAAACAATACGAGCACGAAAACGGGCATCCCCGACTTGTTTCATAATAAACCAACTTTTCGCCCGCAATGGTCCTTTTCAGGTCATTGTCCGCATACGGAAAGGGCAATAGATTCATATCTTCAATTCTTTCGCCGTACAAAACACATCTTTCAACCGGTGGTCTTTTTATCAGGTCGGCGACAGTCCTTTCGCCCTCGCCACAAATTATGTAATCAACAAACGGATTTTCGCTCAAAATTTCTTCTGCATCAAACGAAACCTCAGGCCCACCCAAAAAGATTTTCCGTTCGGGTCTCAATTTCTTAAGGCTTTTACAAAGCTTCAAAACGGTTTCTATGTTCCATATATAGCAAGAAAAGCCATATGCATCACAATCCAGTGCATAAAGCTTCGAAATTATATTAAATTGTGGCTCATTTATGGTAAATTCGCAAAATTCGCAGTCAAGTCCCTGTCTGTTGCAAAACCCAGAAATATATCGCACCGCAATATTTGTGTGAACATATTTTGCATTAACCGCCACAAGCATTGTCTTAAGGCTTTTCATTTTTCTCTCCGTTTTTATCAGTAATTTAAATCATTCTCGGTTTCATTCTTTATTTTCTCAAGATAGTCTGCAGCTTCTTTTCTGGCAATACTACACTCAAGATTTTTATAATTTCCACATTCAATCTCGCTGTTTCCCGGCATCTCGCCTTTATAATTCGCAATCTCTTCAAGAACTCTTTTTATCTCGCCAAGAACCTCTTTGTTGTCAGCATCCCTGACAAGCAGGTAAAACCCCGTCTGACACCCCATAGGTCCCACATATATAGTTTTCTCCGCAAGTGCTCCGTTCCGCATAAAGGTCGCAAAAAGATGTTCAAACGAATGTATAAGAGCATTTGACATAAGGTTTTCGGTATTTGGCTTTCGCATACGGATGTCATAAGTCGTGATATCCCCGTCAATCCGCGAAATATATATCCATTCTTTTATAAATCGGTGATCAACCGTAAAGCTTGCAATTTTTTTCACAGTTTTCCCTCCGTTCTCAATTCTTTGCCAAAACGCAAAGCTCTGTATTGTATTTCTCCCTAAAGTAAACCTTGTTAGCCTTTTTGTGTCCTACAGCCTTTGAAATG
The DNA here is from genome assembly GCA_045578305.1 of Clostridia bacterium. GTDB lineage: Bacteria > Bacillota > Clostridia > Monoglobales > Monoglobaceae > SIG440. The sequence continues at coordinate 19,013 of JAZNKA010000022.1, forward strand.
TCGCTTTTGTCAGCATAAAACACAAGTTTTCCGTTTTCTGCACCTTCATCCAAAAGTTTCTGTTCTATTACATCTCTGAAAACAAGTCCCTCTACAATCTCACCAAAAGCAGGGTGGTATGGTCCTGCCACAATTGTTTCACCGTCTTCAAGCTCTTCGGACGAATGAAGGCCTATCCGTATGACTTCAATATCTGCAGCCCTAAACATAAGGCTTGCCTCCTTGGAAAGTTCTGCTGCTTTCTCAATCGAATACGGCTTATACTCTCCTCTCTCAAACAAACGTTCAAGCTTTGTTCCTTTAAGTGTAAGCACCGGGTAAATCCTTACACAATCAGGGTCCAATGCGATTATATCTTTTACTGTTTTCAAATCCTTTTCGGGACTTGAGTCATACATTCCAAGCATCATTTGATGTCCCAAAGCTATTCCCCTGTTTTTTATCAATTCGGATGCTTTTTTAACATCGTCAAAACTGTGACCCCGGTCATTCATCTCAAGCACTCTATCATCGCTGCTTTGGACACCAAGTTCAATTGTTGTGACACCATATTTTTCAAGAAGGTCCAAAATTTCGTCATCTATGCAATCGGGCCGGGTCGAAAGTCTTATACCCGAAATCCGCGGTTTAAATTCTGCTGCAACCTTCAAAAACTCTTCCTGTAGTTCTTTTTTAAGTCCTGTAAAGCTGCCCCCAAAAAAAGCCACTTCTACAGACGAACTTTTCAAATCAATGGTCTTTAAAAAGTCTTTGATAAGCTCGCACACCTCTGCAGGTGTTACTTCGGTGTCAATGCCTGTAATCTTTTTTTGACTGCAAAAAGCACAATCATGCGGACAGCCCCGATGTGGTATAAAAATGGGCAAATTATATTTTCTCATTATTTTGCTTCAATCCTTCAAAAGCTTGTTTTGCTGCATGTTGCTCAGCAATTTTGCGGTTTTTTCCATTTCCTGTGCCGATTACCTTTCCATCATACAACGCTTCCACAAAAAATTCGGGATCGTGGTCGGGACCTTTTTTTTCTTTCAGACGATAGGCCACTACTTCATTGCCTTTGTCACGCTTCTGAAAGAATATCTGCAACTCTGATTTGTAATTGGGCTCGGCAAATACCTGAATGTTTTCTATCTTGTCTCCAAACACCTCAAGCACCCATTTGGTTGCCTGTTCAATTCCGGAATCAAGATATATCGCGCCCAAAACAGCCTCGAAAGTATCTGCCAGGACCGAATCTTTTTTGCTTCCACCGCTTCTGGCCTCTGATTTGCCAAGCTTAAGTCCGCTGCCCAAATCCATTTGTCTTGCCAAAGCAGCAAGTGACTTTTCACAGACCAATGCCGCACGGATTTTTGTCAGGTCACCCTCGTCACAGTTTGGGTATGAGCTGAAAATTTTTGACGCTATGACATATGACAAAACGCTGTCTCCCAAAAATTCCAGTCGCTGATTGCTTTGTATTTTTGCATCGTTTGCCAAAGATATGTGAGTAAGCGCCAAATCAAGCAATTTTTTATTTTTAAATTTATATTTTATATTCAAAGCCTATCAGTTCCTTTTTCTTCAAAATCAAACGAACTGCTATTTTTTGAAAAACAGCAGTCCGAATTTTTAAATTTTTAGCATTTGGTATTGATGTAATTTACGGCATCTCCTACAGTCGAAATCTCGTCTGCATCTTCGTCAGGGATTTCCACATCAAATTCTTCTTCCAACGCCATCATCAACTGCACCAAAGCAAGTGAGTCAGCTTCGAGGTCATTGATAAAAGATGATTCCATTGTTATAATGCTTTCATCAATATCAAGTTGCTCTGCTGTAATTTCTTTTACTTTTTCAAAAACATCCATTTTTTTAGAAACCCTCCTATATAGTCTATATGTTTTCTAATAATATAACATACAAACCGTCGTGTCGTCAATACAAAATTTTTCTATTTTACCATCAAACACCATTTTTTTATTTGAAAGTAATTAATTGTCGATTTTTGACAACATAATCAATACCTGAATAGACTGTCAAAACTACCGCCAGCAGCACCAGCCAGAAGGTAAGTGAAAAGGCGCCCCAGCAAAGAGGATAAACCAAATCAATCATAACTCCAATAATGGCAGCCATCTGTGAAACAGTCTTTGCCTTGCCCCATTTGCTTGCCGCAATAACCGTATTTTCGCCCATAGCAAGCTGTCTTATTCCTGTAACAATCAATTCTCTGGCTATTATAATCATAACCACCCACGAGTTTATAAATTCGGCATTCTTAACCTCCATCAAACAAACAAGAGCTGAAATAGTAAGAATTTTGTCTGCAAGAGGGTCCATAAGCTTGCCAAAGGTGGTAACCTGATTGTTTCTTCTTGCCAGAAATCCGTCCAATTGGTCAGTAAGCGAAGCAAGTATAAAAACCACAATCGCCGCAATATAAAATCCCGAAAGAAGCGCCCACATAAAAATCGGAACCATTATTACTCTTAGAAGTGTAAGCTTATTTGGTGTATTCATTTAATCTTCCTCCACTTTTCCATACAAATCAAACTCTGTATAATCTTCGATTTTTACCAAAACAAACTCGCCGGAATTCAGCTTTTTTGATGCTGTAAAAAACACCTTTCCGTCGATTTCTTCCGAGTCACCATATGTTCTGCCATAATACTGTTTTATAATAGCATCATATCCCTCGACCAAAACCTCAAAAGTCTTGCCTTTTCGTCTCATATTAAGTTCTTCCGAGACTGCCGCCTGGTCAACCATTATGGTTTCCTGACGGACAAGCTTTGTTTCTTCATCAAGCTGACCGTCAAGCTTTGCAGCCGGTGTTCCCTCCTCCTGCGAATATGCAAATGCTCCAAGTCTGTCAAACTCTGCAGCCGTAACAAACTCCCGTAATTCTTCAAACTGCTCGTCCGTCTCGCCGGGGAATCCCACTATCAAGGTTGTGCGTATTACCGCATCCGGTATGTCTGTACGGATTTTTTCAACCAGGTCGATTATTTGTTTTTTGTTCGTTCTGCGCCCCATTCGTTTGAGTACATCATCGTTGCAGTGCTGAATGGGTATGTCAAAATAATTGCAAATTTTATCGATTTTGGCAATTGTTTCTATCAATTGATCGGTCAAAAGTTCAGGGTAAAGATAGTGAAGTCTTATCCATCTGAGGTTTTCAATTTCAGCAAGTCTTTCCAAAAGCTCGCTCAGCTTGTACTCACCATACAAATCAATGCCATAACGTGTGGTATCCTGTGCAATAACAACAAGCTCTTTTGCGCCCTTCTCAACCAAAGTCTTTGCCTCGGCCAAAATATCTTCCATACTACGGCTTCTGTACTTTCCTCTGATTGATGGAATAACACAATAAGTACAATGATTGTCACAGCCCTCGGCTATCTTTAAATACGCCATATACGGTGGAGTAGTTGTGGTGCGCCGCAAACCATCCTCATTTGCATAAGTATCCGAGCAATAAACATTAACTTTTTCTTTATCATAATCTTTGAGGATTTCTGCAATCCTCTGATAGTCGTTTGTTCCAATTACAATATCAACCTCGGGAAGTTCTGTCTTAAGCTCGTCTTTATATCTTTGGCTCATACATCCCGTAACAACCAAAATCTTATTTTTGTCTTTTTCTTTGTGTTGTGCATGCTCCAGTATGCAATCAATTGATTCCTGTTTTGCAGAATCAATAAAAGCACAAGTATTGACAATCATTATATCCGCTTCTTCTTCGTCAGCAACAATGGAAAAATCGTTATCCTCCAAAATGCCAAGCATCTGCTCGGCATCTACCAGATTTTTCGAGCAACCCAACGAAACAATTGAGACCTTTTTCACTCCATATCACCTCTGTCCACACATATATCAAGTTTTTTGAAGCACTTGTTTATATCATAAATACTGTACCCACGCCTTACAAGATGCATTTTGGCTTTTTCCAACTCCTTAAAATCCGAAAAACGAGTATCACCAAACCGGATTGAAACATACTTTTCAAGGCTTTCTTCTTCATTTACCTCAGCTTCTTCTGCCGCTTTTTCGACAACCCCTGTGGAAATCCCCTTTGCAACAAGTTCCTGCCTTATGCGATACATCCCCTTAAGCCCGATATTTAAAGCATCGTGTATATACATTTTTGCATATTCGCGGTCATCAAGTATCCCGGCACTGCAAAATTCGGCAACCGTTCTTTCGGCAATGTCTTTCTCGCAGCCGTTTTGAACAAGCTTGCTATATATTTCCTGACATGTATATGCCTTAAATCCCAATCGCTTGGCGACAAATTTTTTCGCTTGTTCGAGATCCATATGCATTCTTTACACAATCCTCACAGAATTTATTTTTTCTTGGCAGGCTTGGGTACCGGTCTGAACTCAGTCGAAACCACATCCCCTGATTCGCTTGTTTCGTTCGCCAACCTGAGCCCTGCTTTTTCGCGAATTTTTGTTTCGAGTTCTGCGCACAAAGCAGCATCACTTTCAAGAAGTTTCTTTACTGCCTCTCTGCCCTGTCCTAATTTCTCATCATTGTACGAAAACCACGAACCTGACTTTTGAATAACTCCAAAATCTACGCCTACATCAATGATGTTACCTTCTTTGGATATTCCTTCGCCATAGATAATGTCAAACTCTGCTTCTTTAAACGGTGGTGCAACCTTGTTTTTGACAACCTTAACACGGGTGTGGTTGCCCACTGCGCCCTCGTCACCTTTCACAGTTTCGGTGCGTCTTACATCAAGTCTTACCGAAGCATAATATTTGAGAGCACGACCGCCCGCTGTTGTTTCGGGGTTGCCGAACATAACGCCAACTTTTTCGCGGAGCTGATTGATAAATATTGCTGTTGTATTTGATTTGCTTACAACCGAAGTGAGCTTTCTGAGTGCCTGAGACATAAGTCTTGCCTGAAGCCCCACGTGTGAATCACCCATCAGTCCTTCGATTTCCTGCTTTGGAACAAGAGCCGCAACCGAGTCAATAACAATTACATCAATCGCACCCGAGCGGACAAGCTGTTCGGTAATTTCAAGAGCCTGTTCACCGGTATCAGGCTGCGAAACAATCAAATCATCAATTCTGACACCAAGCTTTTCGGCATAAACCGGATCCAAAGCATGTTCGGCATCTATAAACGCCGCTTCGCCGCCAAGCTTTTGTGCTTCGGCAACGATATGCAAAGCAACGGTTGTTTTTCCCGAAGATTCAGGTCCATAAATTTCAATAATTCTTCCCCTGGGAACACCGCCAATACCAAGCGCGATATCAAGAGACATAGACCCTGTCGGGATAGCCTCGACTTCCACGCTTGTTTTTTCGCCCAGACGCATCACTGCTCCTGCACCATATTGTTTTTCTATCTGTCCGAAGACAC
>JAZNKA010000023.1:0-2129 GCA_045578305.1 Clostridia bacterium
CATACCCGGCAGGTCGTTGGTTCAAGTCCGACTTCCGCTACCATGCCGAAAGGCATAACTCTCGGCCCGTTGGTCAAGCGGTTAAGACACGGCCCTTTCACGGCTGTAACATGGGTTCGATTCCCGTACGGGTCACCAAAAAAATCAGGTACACTTTTGTGTACCTGATTTTTTTCTTTATCTTTCATTTCGGGAATCGAACCCGAGAGGGCTTTTTGCGTTAAGAAAACAACCCGGGGCGGTTGTTTTTAGCAAAAAGGGCGAGGCGGCTTGCCCGCCGAGTGATTAGTACGCGAAGCGGATGGGGATTCCCGTACGGGTCACCACAGGCAAAGCCTGTTCTTTTGAAAAACACCGAAGTCTCACAACTTCGGTGTTTTTCGTTCGTGCATAAATGCAATTATGCTGATAAACCCGTTTAAAAGAGGCTAAATAGCCTCTTTTAAACAAAATGTCCAGGCTATGCCTGGTTTGCGTTAAGAAAACAACCCGGTGCGGTTGTTTTTAGCAAAAAGGGCGAGGCGGCTTGCCCGCCGAGTGATTAGTACGCGAAGCGGATGGGGATTACCGTACGGGTCACCACAGGCAAAGCCTGCTCTTATGGAAAACACCGAAGTTGTGAGACTTCGGTGTTTTCGTTTATAGCTATATAAATTTTCTCATCTTTTATATAAAAAACCTGTCTTTACGACAGGTTTATGCTACTAAAATATCATTTTCTGCAACATCTCTACAACAAGCACTGTTCCACAGGCAGAAAGTGCAACTGTAACAAGTCCCTTTTCAAAGAACGCCACAGCAAGTGCAACAGCGAGTCCTGCAAGCGCTGAATATATATTGCCGGTTGAAGTGAAAATTGCAGGAATTGTCATTGCTGCAAGCACTGCATAAGGTATGTAGTATAAAAATGACTGAATAAATCTGTTGTTTATCTTTTTTCTGAAAAGCACAAGAGGAATTGCACGGATAAGGTATGTAACCCCTGCCATAACGGCAAGATGCCCAAACATTGTCATTGCATCGTTCATATCTGTTCCTCCTGTCCGTTTTCTGTATCTATAGGTTTGAATACTGCACCGATTACCGCTGCCGCAACAGCACATATGATTATTACAAACCCAGAAGAAACGCTCTTAAGGAAAGGCAAAAACTCAAAAGCGCAACTAAATAATGCCGCTGCAACTACTACAAGAGAAACTGCACACGACTTTTTCATGGGAGGTATAAATACTGCAAGGAACATTCCGTAAATCGCAATACCCAATGCAGAACAAACAAATTCGGGAAGAACTGAGCCTGCAGCTGCGCCAACGAGAGTACCGCCCGACCATCCTACAAATGGTGCTATAATAAGTCCCAGCATATATCTTTTTCCAAGCTCGCCGGGTTTTGCACTTGATACGGCAAATATTTCGTCGGTGTTTCCAAAAGCAATCCAGAATCTGTCAACAATACGCACACTGCTGTGCATCTTCTGGGAAAGAGATATTGACATCAGTGCGTATCTCATATTTATGACAAGCTGTGTAAGAGCCATTTCAATAAACGAGCCGCCTGCAAAAATTACTCCTATTCCTGCAAGCTGACCTGCAGAGGTGAGATTTGTCATAGATATCAGAACGGCAATCGCAATGGGAAGTCCTCCATCCACTGCCATTATTCCAAATGTAAAGGCAACGGAAAGATAGCCAAGCCCTATGGGGATTCCGTCTGAAAAGCCTTGGCGGAAGCTGTTGTTGAGAATTGTTTTATTCACTGTATGTGTATTATTCAACTGTTTTTGCATCTTCTTTCAAAGTTATTGTAAACTATGGGGTATTATACATCGGTTCGCAGAAAATTGCAACGGTTGACGTAGATTTATTTGATTAAAAATTAAAAAGCAGAGTTTGCCTGCTCTTTTTGCGGTTCGTCGAAGACGCCGAACCCTACAATCAAATATAGAATTTAATACATAAAAAAGAATTGCATCACGAATCGTGATGCTGCACTTGTCCGTAAAGTCAAAACCGAAGTCCCATTGGACTTCGGTTTTGACAAATAAACGGGCCTCGCCCGTGGAGCTGGTAACAGGAGTCGAACCTGCAACCTGCGGTTTACGATACCGCTGCTCTGCCATTGAGCCACAC
>JAZNKA010000024.1:0-20383 GCA_045578305.1 Clostridia bacterium
CCCTCACTTCGTCACAACCACCCTTTGTGTTCGCCTTTATTTTTTAAAGGCTCACTTGTTCGGGTGGCTGTTCCTCTTCCCACAAAAGTAACCTTTTGTGGGAGCCCTATTATTCGCAGCGGAAATTGATTGCACCACCGATTTTTGATGTCCTCACCAATTTTCGAAACACCCACCAATCGCCGTGCATAAGGCGGTTTTCTCTCTTGCCCGTCTCTGAGGGTTTTTAATCACCTTATTTATAACGATTGGAGATTGTTTGTGAGGATTTTGTGTAATAACAGAAAAATGCCTTGCAATCGATTTCATCTGCTGGCAAGGCATTTTAGTCGAGAGACGCGATAAGTTCGCGTTTTCGAGCGTTCGTTATTTCGCAAAAGACAAGCAATTACAAGCTCCTGAGTTATAAATCGGTGCGGCAGGGGGTGCAGGGGGCTTTGCTGCAGAAGCCCCCTGTAAAGAAAATTTATAGAATTTTAAAGTATAGGGTTTATAGGGGGTGGAGCCCGCCTATAAAAAGTTTATGAAAAGTTGTTCGTTAAAAAAAACGGACAACTTTTCATTTTTAAAAAGATTTTTATTCAAAACCCTTGACAACAAAGGACATAAGTGATATATTAAATTTAAAAATTAGCACTCTCTGTTATTGAGTGCTAACAAAACAAAAAAAGTCCTGTTCCAAAGAGGTGATATACATGGCATTGGACGACAGAAAAAGAATGATTCTTCAGGCTATTGTCGAGGATTACATCAACACAGCCGAGCCTGTCGGGTCAAGAAGTATTTCAAAAAAGACAGACCTTAACCTGAGTGCGGCAACAATCCGCAACGAGATGGGAGATCTTGAAGAAATGGGACTTCTTGTTCAGCCCCACACTTCTGCAGGCAGAGTCCCCTCCACCGGCGGATATCGTATGTATGTTGACTCGCTGATGGAAAAATACGAAATGACCGCTGCCGAAATTGACGAAATGAAGAAAGCGGCAACAAAGAAAACTCTTGAACTTGAAAAAATTGTCCGTGATGTTGCGGCGGCTTTTTCGGGGATTACAGGACTTCCGGTTATCGGTGTTTTGCCCGGAGCTGAAGCAAGCGTTGTAAAAAACATCAAGGTAGTAAAGATCGACAGTGACAAAGCGATGCTGATTGTTTCGGACAAATCCGGCATAATCAAAAACAAACTTTTACACCTCAAAACCGATATATCCGATGCGTTTGCCGATGATTTGTCAAAAATCCTCAACGAAAACTTGTCGGGACTTACCATTTCGGAAATAAATCTTTCAAATATAATGGAAGTTCAGTCGGTGATTGGCAAAAACTTCGAAATTCTTGCATCTGTAATGGAAATGGTCCACGAAGCCGTTTTGGAAATTGACAAAAAACAAATCTTTATAGACGGACTTTCAAACATATTCCGTTTCCCCGAATACGGAAATGTAGAAAAGGTAAAGGAATTGTTTGAGGTTGTAGAGGACAAAGAAAATCTTTCGAAAATAATAATGGAAGCTGCGGTTTCGACACAGACAAAGGTTTTGATTGGAGACGAAATTCCGATTGAAGAGCTTAAAAACAACAGCGTGGTTCTGTCGCCTTATCGGGTTTCCGAAAATATAACAGGAATTCTGGGAGTTTTGGGTCCTGCAAGAATGGACTATCCCAAAATTATATCCGCTCTCGAATTTTTTACAAATCAGCTGAGCGAAGCCCTGACAAATGATTTCAGCGACAAGAAAAATCAAAAGCTTATGATAGGAAAAGGGGATGAATAAAAATGTCAGCGGAAGAAAAACTTGAAAAGAATGAAAATATCGAAGAAACAAAAGAAGAAACATCCGAAGAAATCCAAAAGTCCGAAGAAGAGCTTTTGAAAGAAGAAATCGAGCAGCTTAAGGACAAAATGATAAGACACGCGGCAGAGTTTGACAACTTTAAAAAGCGGACAGCAAAAGAGCGCGAAGATCTTTATTCTTTGGCAGTTTGCGACACGGCCAGTAAAATTCTTCCTATAAAAGACAATCTTGAGCGTGCAACAACTGCCGCAGAAGAAACCGAAAGTGGCATTTTGGACGGCGTAAAAATGATTCTTAAACAGCTTGACGAGGCACTCGAGGGTCTTGGAGTCGAAAAAATAAAAACCGTCGGCGAGGAATTTAATCCCGAACTTCACAATGCGGTAATGCACGAAGAAAACGAGGCTTTTGGCGAAAACACCGTCTCGGAAGAAATGATGAGCGGTTACACCTGCAGGGGAAGAGTAATCCGATTTGCAATGGTGAAAGTGGCTAACTAATTTGTTTTTTATTAAAATTTCAATAGATATAAAAAGAAAGGTGATTAAAAATGGCAAAAATTATAGGTATTGACTTGGGTACAACAAACTCATGCGTAGCAGTTATGGAAGGCGGTGAACCGTCTGTTATCACAAATCCCGAGGGTGCAAGAACAACCCCCTCTGTGGTTGCATTCACAAAGACAGGTGAAAGACTTGTTGGTCAGGTTGCAAAAAGACAGGCTGTTACAAACCCCAACACCATCAGCTCGATCAAGCGCGAAATGGGTACAGATTACAAAGTAGACATCGACGGCAAAAAGTACACACCGCAGGAAGTTTCGGCAATGATACTTCAAAAGCTTAAGGCAGATGCCGAAAGCTACCGTGGCGAAACCATTTCGCAGGCGGTTATTACTGTTCCGGCATACTTCAGCGATGCACAGCGTCAGGCAACCAAGGATGCCGGCAAGATTGCAGGCCTCGAAGTTCTCAGAATCATCAACGAGCCTACAGCGGCAGCACTTGCATACGGTCTTGACAAAGACAACGACCAGAAGATTATGGTTTATGACCTTGGCGGCGGTACATTCGACGTTTCTATCCTTGAAATCGGTGACGGCGTATTCGAAGTTCTTGCTACAAGCGGAAACAATAAGCTTGGCGGTGACGACTTTGACCAGAAGATTATTGATTATCTTGCAGCAGAGTTCCAGAAGGAAAACGGTATTGACCTTCGTACAGACAAAATGGCACTTCAAAGACTTAAAGAAGCTGCCGAAAAAGCAAAAATTGAACTTTCGGGCGTTATGTCATCAAATGTAAACCTTCCGTTTATTACAGCAGACGCATCAGGTCCCAAGCATCTTGACATCACAATCACAAGACAGAAGTTCAATGAGCTTACTGCGGATTTGGTAGAAAAGACAATGATTCCTACAAAGAACGCTCTTTCGGACGCAGGAATTTCTCCCAGCGAAATTGACAAAGTTCTTCTTGTTGGTGGTTCGTCAAGAATCCCTGCTGTTCAGGAAGCTGTTCAGCACCTTATTGGCAAAGAACCCCACAAGGGCATCAACCCTGACGAATGTGTTGCAATCGGTGCGGCAATTCAGGCAGGCGTGCTTTCGGGAGATGTAGAAGACCTTGTTCTTCTTGATGTAACTCCGCTTTCGCTTGGTATCGAGACAATGGGCGGCGTGTTTACAAAGATTATTGAAAGAAACACAACAATCCCCACAAAGAAGAGTCAGATTTTCTCGACAGCGGCAGACAGCCAGACCAGCGTTGAAGTACACGTTCTTCAGGGCGAAAGAGAAATGGCGGCTTACAACAAGACCCTTGGCAGATTCAGCCTCAACAACATTCCCCCCGCACCCCGCGGTGTTCCGCAGATTGAAGTTACATTTGATATCGATGCAAACGGTATCGTTCATGTAACAGCAAAGGATATGGGCACAGGAAACAGCCAGGATATTACAATCACATCAAGCACAAACCTCTCGGACGAAGATATCGAAAAGGCAGTAAAAGAAGCTGAGCAGATTGCAGCTGCATACAAGAAAAAGAAAGAAGCTGTTGACACAAGAAACACAGCAGACAATATGGTTTATCAGACCGAAAAGACCCTTGCTGACCTTGGCGACAAGATTACCGAGGATGAAAAGGCAGGAATCCAGACAGAGGTTGACAAGCTTAAAGAAATGCTGAAAGCCGAAGAAATCGATGTCGAGGGAGTAAAAGCACAGACCGAAGCGGTTTCGAAGAAGTTCTACGAGATTTCGTCAAAGCTTTATGCAGATGCACAGGCGCAGGCGCAAGCACAGCAGCAGGCCGACCCGAATGCACAGGCAGGCGGCACAGCTGATGATAATGTTGTAGATGCAGATTACAAAGTGGTTGATGAGGACAATCAATAATAGTAAAGCGTAGTAAATTGCGCAAAACGCACTTAGTGCTGCGCCCAAACTACACCTATCGCGGTGCAAAAAGCACAGCTTCGGGTTAGGTTTGGGCACTCTGCATCAATTTCTTTACGCTTTTAGGGAATTACAGAATGTTATGGGCAAACCTCGCTTTCGGGTTCGGTTTGTCCATTCTGCACGTTTTTAAATCTAATGGGTTAAAGACCCAATCAAAAAGATAGGTGGAAGTTTTGGCAGAAAAAAGAGATTATTACGAAGTGCTGGGCGTTGACAGAGGCGCATCGGCAGATGAGATAAAAAAAGCATACCGTCGCTTAGCAAAAAAGTATCATCCGGACCTTAACCCCGGTGACAAGGCAAAGGTTGCGGAAGAAAAGTTCAAAGAGGCGTCCGAGGCGTACGAAGTTCTTTCGGATGCGGACAAAAAGTCACGGTACGACCAGTTTGGCCATGCCGGGGTTGACCCGCAGGCAGGTGGCGGCTACGGCGGTGGTTTTGGCGGCGGCTTTGGCGGCTTTGATGATATCTTCAGCAGCTTTTTTGGCGGTGGCTTTGGCGGCGGTGCTTCGCGTCGCAACCCCAATGCACCTCAAAGGGGGCGCGACCTTAAGTATGCAGTTGATTTGACATTCGAGCAGGCATGCTTTGGTTGCGAAATCGAGATAAATGTAAACCGCAGCGAAAAATGTGACTCATGTGGTGGCAGTGGCGCCGAAAAGGGCACATCCCCCACAACCTGCAGCGTTTGTCATGGTACAGGTCAGGTCACAACTGTCCAGCGGACAGCGTTTGGAAGCTTCCAAAGCTCAAGGCCCTGTTCTTCTTGTGGCGGAACCGGAAAAATAATCACCAATCCGTGCAAGGAATGTCGTGGCGAGGGCTCGGTGCGAAAAACCCGCAAGGTAAAGGTAAAAATCCCTGCAGGAATCGACAATGACCAGATGATTTCGCTCAGCGGCCAGGGCGATTCGGGCAAGAACGGCGGACCGGCAGGCGACCTTTTGGTTGTGACCCGTGTAAAACGCCACAAGCTGTTTACCCGCCAGGGCTATGATGTTATGTTTGATTTCCCGATTACTTTTGTCGAAGCAGCACTTGGAGCCGAAGTAAAGGTGCCGACAGTTGATGGCGAGGTTAGTTACAACATACCCGAGGGCACACAGACAGGAACTGTGTTCCGCTTAAAAGGCAAAGGAATCCCCAGACTTCACGGAAACGGCGCAAGGGGAGACCAGTATGTAAAGATTTTGGTCGAGATTCCCAAAAACTTGACCGAAAAGCAAAAGGACATTCTTCGTCAGTTTGGCGATACCGTAGAGCCGGCAAAGTATAAGGAAAGAAAAAGCTTTATGGATAAAGTCAAAGAATTTTTGAAATAAAATTATGGGGCGATATACTAATCGCCCCATACATATATAAGGGGTATTTTTATGAACTGGATTCAGCTTAAAATAATAACAACCACAAACGGAATTGACCCGATTTCGGGTGTTCTTTATGATATGGGCATTACCGGGATTGAAATAAGCGACAAGGACGATTTTAAAGAATTCCTCGAGAACAACCGCAAGTACTGGGACTATGTTGACGAGGAGCTTGAAAAGCTTAAAACCGCTGACAGCGCCATCACGCTTTATTTTGGCGATGACGAAGAGGGAAAAGCGCAGCTTGACGAGGCAAAGACAAGACTTGATGAGCTTTCAAAAAGCACCGATGAATTCTGGCTGAGCCTTGAAACAAAGGAAGTAAGAGACGAGGACTGGTCAGAAAACTGGAAACAATACTTCAAACCTCTTGAAATCGGCGAAAAGGTGCTGATTGTGCCCGAATGGGAAGAAGTGCCCGAGACCGACAGAGTGAAGTTTGTTATAAATCCGGGGCACAGCTTTGGAACAGGTTCGCACGAGAGTACCCGTATGTGCATCGAGGAAATCGAAAAAAATCTTAAAAAAGGCGATGATGTCCTTGATCTTGGCTGCGGCTCGGGTATACTTTCGGTTATTGCTCTTCTTTTGGGCGCAAAGTGCGCAACTGCGGTTGATATTGACCCGATGGCTGTTGAAACGGCATATTCAAATCTTGCACTCAACAATTTGCCCAAAGAAATTTACAAAGGATTTGCCGGCGACATAACAACTGATGATGGCCTTTGCAAAAAATTGTCACAAAACAAGTGTGATATCGTGCTTGCAAACATTGTTGCAGACGTGATAATAAGCCTTGCGGGATATGTGAAAAACTTTTTGAAAGAAGATGGCGTATTTATCTGCTCGGGAATTATAATTGAGAGAAAAGACGAGGTGAAAGAAGCTCTTGAAAACGCCGGGCTTGTAATAAAGGAAGAACGAACAATGGGCGAATGGGCGGCGTACACCGCAACCTTGAAATAAAGGTTAGGGGAAGCTAACCAACAAAGATACGCGGAAATTAACAAAAAGCACTTGACAAAAAGCAAAAGCACATATATAATAATATGGTCAAAGACGAGGCGTGGCGCAGTTTGGTAGCGCACCTGGTTTGGGACCAGGGGGCCGCAGGTTCGAATCCTGTCGCCTCGACCAAAGCATTCGGATTTTATCTCCGGATGCTTTTTTTGTTTCTTTTTAGCCTGCGGCCCAATGTGTGAAAACACAATGCTTGTGTTTTCCTGAGTTACAAAACGCTCTCGCATTTTGCAATCCTGCGCTACCGATATGCCACCGGCATATCGCCTTAACGCTCCGGCGCAGGTTCGAATCCTGTCGCCTCGACCAAAGCATTCGGATTTTATCTCCGGATGCTTTTTTTGTTTTTATATATTGACTTTATTTGTAAAAAAGAGTATATTAAATACAAACGAAAGAATGGAGCGATATTATGAAGACGGGATTTTCAAAAAAATGTATTACCCCCCCGCTTGGGAGCCCCATTGTCGGGTATTACAAGCCGAGGGTTACCAAGGGCGTTATAGACGACCTTTATGTAAGAGCGGTTGCTTTTGATGACGGCGAGAAAAAGGCAGTGTGTATCTGTTTTGACTTGTGTTTGCTTCCGCAGAGGCTGTATGACGAATACAGAAAAATGATTTCTGACGAGACAGGAATTTCGCACGATGCGATTTTTATAACTTGTCAGCATACTCATTCGGGACCTCTTGTTGGAAAGGATTTTGCGTCCGAGAAAGAGAGTTCGCCCGAGTATGAAAATCTTTTAAAAGTAAATCTCAGAGATGTTGTTTTGTATGCTCTTCAGGATTTAAAACCCTCAAGATTTTTTATGGCGAACACAGAGGCAAAAAATATTTCTTTCTGCCGAAGATACCGGATGAAAGATGGGTCTGTCCAGACCAATCCCGGGGTGGAAAACCCCGAAATTGACCACGTGCTTGCCTCTGCCAACGAGGCTGTTAAAGTTGTCAAAATCGTTCGCGAGGGCGGAAACGACATTTGTCTGATTAACTTTGGAACACATTGCGACACTGTGGGCGACGAATATATCAGCGCGGATTATCCCGGATATGCCTGCGATGCTGTCGAGGCTGCTATCCCCGGAACAGAATGTATGTTCCTTCTGGCGCCTCAGGGCGATGTAAACCACATAAACCCATTCCCAACCGATGGCGAAAAAGCAAATACATTTGTGGATTTTGACAATGTTCCGCGAGGAATCGAGCACACAAAACATATGGGCAGAGTCCTTGCCGGTGCGGTGCTTTCGGTTTACAGCATAGCAGATGAAGTATCGGCAGACAAGATTTCTTTTGCTTCCAAGGTTGTAAAGCTTCCGTCAAACAAGGAAAATGACAAGCTTGAAGAGGCAAAAAAGATATGCGAACTTTATAATGCCGGCAGGGAAAGCGAGCTTCCTTACAAAGGAATGGAACTTACCACAGCTCTTGCCGGGGCAAGAAGAATTGTAAAGCTTGAAAACGGCCCTGACGCGTATGACTACAAGCTTACCGCAGTCCGAATCGGTGACTTTGTAATTGCCGGAACAGCGGGCGAGCCTTTTACAGAAATTGCGACAAGAATTTATGAAAATTCTCCCTTTAAAGCAACAATCCTCTGTTGTCTTTCGAACTCAGGCCCCTATGTCCCGACTTCAAAGGCTTATCTTGAGGGTGGATACGAGGCAGCAGGCACACCCATTAAAATGGGAGCTGATGATATTATTGTTGACGGAATGACAGAGCTTTTGAATCAAATGAAGTAAAAGGAGCTTTTTAAATGAAGAAATTTGCAGCATTGGTTTTGTCGGTGCTTCTGTGCACTGTATTTATTTCGGGATGTGGAACAGACGGGGTATCCGAGGAATTGGAGCAGTTTTTGAATGTTGATATGATTGAAAGCAACAAACTTCATTCTGAGATATCCGAAGAGACAAAAAAATGGGAGGCATTTACCAAAGATAAAGAAGCCATAGAAAGCATAGAGGAAGTTCTTATACCTGCGTTTGATGGTGTTTTGAAAAATCTTTCGGCAATAAAGCTTGAGACAGAAGAAGTAAAAGAAATAAAAGAAAAGTATCAGCAGAGTATGTCAACTTATAAAGAGGGATACAACCTTTTTCTTGAGGCGTTTACGGCAGGAAATGCAGAACTTGCATCAAAGGCATCTGCCAAAATCCGCGAAGCCGAAGAACTTTTAACACAGTATAACGGTTTGATAGAAACTCTGGCAGAAGAAAAAGATCTTGATCTCAAACAGAGCGAAAAGTAACAAAAAGCACAGCTTTTAAAAAGCTGTGCTTTTTTTTTAAATCTTATCTGACAGAAAAATATTTTTTGTAAAGACCGGGAGCCATGGAAAAAAAGTTTTTAAAGTTTTTCGAGAAATGTGCGCTGTCATAAAACCCGGTTCTTTCGGCAATTTCAGCAAGGGGCAGTTCGTCATCAAGCAAAAGCTGCTTGGCAAAATCCATGCGTTTTGCCATTATGAATTTTTGCGGGGTCTGACCAAGCCTTTCTTTGAAATAGCGGATGAAGTGGTTTGTCTGCATATGAAGCTGCTTTGCAAGAAGCTCGTTGGGAAGAGGCCTGTGCAGATTGTTTTCTATAAACGAAAGAAGTGACACAAGCTCTTTTGAGGTCTTTCGGGAAAAGGAGGCTTTGCCGTGTGATGACAAATCGATAAAGGTTGCCAAAAGCCTGAGAACAAGAGCCTTTGTTGCAATAATATCTGCCGGGCGGTGGCTTTCGCAGATTTGAGAAAATTCTTCAAAAATTCTTTCAACTTCGGGGTGGTTTTTGCAGTTCACAATATTTTCGGGCGCAAAAATACCACTGTCTGCAAGACCTGGATACAAATCAAAATGCAACCAGTATTTCGAAAAAGGCTGGTCCTTGTGGTTGGCATAGCTGTACTGTGACCCGGCAGGAATAAAAAACCAGTCCCCTGCACAGCCGGTGAAAGTTTTTCCGTTTATTGTAACGCTGCACGAACCCTCTGTAATGTAATAAAAAATATTTTGCCCAAAGACATCGTCTTTTACAGACCAGTCCCTGCCTGATGGAACATTAAAAAAACCACCCATGCGATAGACGGCGTTTAAATTGGCAAAAAAGATGTCGGCAAGTTGGTTCATAACAGCCTCCTGATGATTTACAAATGGAAAATTGTGATAGTCTGGTACAAAAAAAAGACTTTAATGTACCTTTTTTATTGATTATAACAGAGATATAATTAGCTTGTCAAGGACAGCCTTGGCAAATAAAATTTGGAGGTATGAGAAAAATGTTTATTGATATTCACGCACACGCGTACAGATTTCCGCAGAAGTTTGTCTGCGGTTTTTGTTCGGCAGAGCAGCTTGTCAAGCGTTTTGACGAGCTTGGCATTGCAAAGGGTGTTGTTCAGCCCATCGTAAGCCCCGAGGTTTATCTTCCGCAGTCAAACGAGGATGTTCTTGAAATGGCAGAGCAATATCCCGACAGAATTATTCCTTTTTGCAACGTAGACCCCCGAAGCCTTAAAAATTCGGATTCGACCGATTTTACACCGATTCTTCAGTACTACAAAGATAGAGGCTGCAAGGGTATGGGCGAAATTATGTGCAGTCTTGAAATACAGGACCCCAAGCTTCAGAATCTTTTCTACCATGCCGAAAAGGTTGGACTTTCGGTAACACTTGACGGCTCGCCTCAAAAAGACAGGGGCTTTGGCGTATATGACGACCCCGGTCTTCCTCAGCTTGAAATGACACTTATGAGCTTCCCAAATCTTATAGTATTCGGTCACGGCCCACTCTTCTGGTCCGAGCTTGCACGCCTTGAAACACCGGCAGAAAGAGGCTTCTATTACACAATTGACAATCGCCATGTTGGCAGAATGGGAGAAGGCCCGATTCTTGAAGAAGGCGTTGTTCCAAAGCTTATGCGCAAGTACCCCAACCTTTATGGAGATTTGTCTGACGGAACTCCTTGCCATATGCTTTCAAGAGACCCCGAATTCGGTGCAAAATTCCTGACCGAATTCCAGGACAGACTGTATTTTGGCTCGGATATTATTGCTCCCACTATGGAAGTCCCGATTATCGCTATGCTCAACAACTGGAGAGATACCGGCCGTATCTCGCAAGAGGTATACGACAAAATTGCATACAAGAATGCAGAGAAGTTTTTGGGAGTTAAGCTTTAAGAGGTGAAAAAATGTCAGAATTAACAAAGAATGATATAACAAAGGCTCTCGCCGAGCTGGGAATCAAAAATGGCGATATGGTTTTGGTACATTCGTCTTTCAAGAGCTTAGGGCCGGTTGAGGGCGGTGCAGAAACCATTATTTCGGGCTTTATGGATGCCGTTGGCGAAGACGGAACGCTGGTTTTTCCGACTTTTGTGTCAAAAGATTTCCTGAATGCCTACGAAACCTGGCATATTGACAAACATTCCGACACAGGTTATCTGACCAACTATTTCAGAAAGCGCGAGGGCAGCATAAGAAGCGACCAGGCGACACATTCGGTTGCGGCGGCAGGCAAGCTTGCCGCGTGGCTGACCGAAACTCACGGACACACCTCAAAGCGCATAAACAATATGGGAGATACCGCGTTTGCGCCCGATTCGCCGTGGGAAAAGATGTATCAGGAAAACACAAAGATTGTTCTATTGGGTGTCGGACCTATTTACATAACTTTCAGGCATTATACCGAGTCTCTTTATGTTGAGGATTGCCTCAAAAGCATCGAGGGGTCCGAAAAATATGCTTATATGGAAGACCGGATTGCACGCTTCAAAAAGCCGGGGCTCTGGCCCAATGTTTACAACGAATGGGTGGCTGCACAGCTTGAAGAAAAAGGTCTCGTCAAAAAGGTCAAATGCGGCGAGGCTGTGCTTACAATGATAGAATCACGAGATTTTGTCGATTTTGTTTTCAATTGTCTTAAAACCCGTGACAATCGTGTTCTTTGGGACCTTAACAATACATGGTCTTGCGAGTGGTCAGCCTGGGTTGAC
This sequence comes from Clostridia bacterium, assembly GCA_045578305.1. Taxonomy (GTDB): domain Bacteria; phylum Bacillota; class Clostridia; order Monoglobales; family Monoglobaceae; genus SIG440. The sequence goes on from JAZNKA010000024.1 coordinate 11,627, forward strand.
GAGCTTGAAAGCTTGCAAAAGAAATAATAGCTTTTATTAAAAAATCCCCTCGTGTGAGGGGATTTTTTGTTTACTTATTCTTCGAGCGGTCCTTGAGCCTCAGCTGAGTATTCAAAATTCTTTTGCGAAGGCGAAGACTCTTTGGTGTAACCTCCAAAAGCTCGTCATCTGCCAAAAATTCGATACACATTTCAAGGCTCAACTTTATCGGGGGGACAAGCTTCAAGGCTTCGTCGCTTCCTGATGCGCGGGTGTTGGTAAGCTGCTTTTTCTTGCAGACATTAACTGCCATATCCTCAAGCTTGGGGTTCATACCAACAATCATACCTTCGTATACAGGTGTGCCGGGGCCGATGAACAACGAACCTCGGTCCTGAATTTTGAAGAGTCCGTAACCCACAGCCTCGCCTGTGTCAAACGAAACAAGCGAGCCGGTGTAGCGGCGGGTGATGTCGCCTTTGTATGGCTGATATTCATAAAATACCGAGCTTAAAATTCCCTCGCCCTTGGTGTCGGTCAAAAATTCGTTGCGGTATCCCAAAAGTCCACGCGCGGGGATGAGGTATTCAAGGCGCATACGGTCGCTGCCCTGGGGTGCCATCTGCACAAGCTCGGCTTTGCGGCTGCCCATTTTTTCCATAACCGCACCCATCGAGACCTCGGGGACATCTATCAAAAGCTTTTCAATCGGCTCACAAAGGACGCCGTCGATTTCCTTAAAGAGTACCTTTGGTGTGCTGACCGAAAATTCATAGCCCTCGCGACGCATGGTCTCAATCAAAATAGAAATGTGCATTTCGCCACGGCCTGCCACGCGGAACGAGTCTGTTGTTTCGCCGTCTTCCACGCGAAGCGAAACATCCTTCAAAAGCTCCTTTTGCAAGCGGTCGCGGATTTGTCTTGAAGTGACGAATTTGCCCTCTTTGCCCGCAAAGGGACTGTCGTTGACCGAGAAGGTCATTTCAATTGTCGGCTCGCCGATTTTTACAAACGGCAGCGGAGTCGGGTCAAGGCTTGATGCAACCGTGTCGCCGATAGAGATGTCGGTAATACCCGAAATACAAACAATATCGCCCACTTTTGCCGAGTCAACAGCGGTTTTGCCAAGTCCGTCAATCTGATAGATGTTTGATATTTTTGCTTTGTATGGCTCGTGTTTTTGGTGGAAGTCGCAAACCGTAATTTCCTGGTTTTGCCTGAGGACTCCGCGCTCAATCCGCCCGATTGCCATTCTGCCGACATAATCGTTGTAATCTATTGACGAAACAAGCATCTGCAGCTCGCCCTCGTCGTCGCCCTCGGGGGCGGGGATGTGCTCGACAATGGTTTTAAAAAGAAGCTCCAGATCTTTGCCGGGGACATAGGGGTTGAGGGTGGCTGTTCCCTCTCGACCCGAGCAGAAGATAATAGGACTGTCGATTTGCTCGTCATTGGCATCAAGGTCCAACAAAAGCTCCAGAACTTCGTCGGGAATTTCGTCAAGACGGGCATCGGGCCTGTCCATTTTGTTGACAACAACAATAATGCGATGGTTCATTTCAAGCGCTTTTTTCAAAACAAATCTTGTCTGTGGCATCGGACCCTCGGCGGCATCGACCAAAAGGATTACCCCGTTAACCATTTTGAGGATACGCTCCACCTCGCCGCTGAAATCAGCATGGCCGGGGGTGTCGATGATGTTCATTTTTATATCCTTGTAATGTACCGAGGTGTTTTTTGCAAGGATTGTAATTCCGCGCTCGCGTTCGAGGTCGCCGTTGTCCATAACGCGGTCCTCTACCACCTGATTTTCGCGGTAAACACCGCCCTGCTTGAGCATCTCGTCAACCAGCGTGGTTTTGCCGTGGTCAACATGGGCGATGATTGCGATATTTCTTAAATCTTCTCGTTTCATAAATTCGCTCCTTTTTTCTAACGCAAACAATTATACACCTTTTTTTGCGGTTTGTCTATATATTTTTAAAACGCAAAGCAAAAAGTCCGCATTCTTGCGGACTTTTTGCAAATGTTGTGTCGCAACAATCAGAGCCGACAAATGTGCTTTAAACAAAAAAGGTGTACGGCAGCGCCGTACACCGAAAAACGCACTGCCTGTCGCCAGACAAAATTTAAACAGACATTTAGGTGTGCATAAATAAGCAGCGCATTTTTACCAATGGGTAAAAAAATACACCTAAATATCCTTATCAAATTTTATCTGGCAAAATTATCATATCACAGTTTTGGACGTTTGTAAATAGAAAGTTTTCCTTATTTTTCTTCATTTCTTGACAAAATTCGGCTTGGTTGATATACTTAAAGAAACTTAAAAAAGAAAGGTTGTTTTTGTTATGTGGAGTGAATTTAAAAAATTTGCCTTCAAGGGCAACATAATCGATATGGCAGTCGGCGTTGTTGTCGGCGGTGCTTTCGGTACAATCGTTACATCTTTGGTAAACGATATAGTTATGCCAATCTTCGGCAAACTGACAGCAGGAATGGATTTTAAGTCTCTCAAAATTGTGCTTGCCGAGGCGACCGAAACCAAACCCGAGGCTGCAATAATGTACGGAAACTTTATCCAGAACATAGTAAGCTTTTTGATTATTGCGCTTTCGATGTTCTTCGTTATCAACGGGTTTGCAAAGGCTGCGGCAAAGGCAAAGGCTCTTGCCGGCAAAGAACAGGCACCCGAGCCCGAAGCAGAACCCGCACCCCCCGCACCAACCGAGGTGGAGCTTTTGAGCGAAATCAGAGATTTGCTTAAAAAGGAAGAAGCATAAACAAAAAAGCCTTTGAATATGTATTCAAAGGCTTTTTTTGTTTACGAAACAATCTTTTCTATGTCTTTTTTAAATTCCTTTTCAATCTCTTTTGTCTCGGCTTCGGTTTTTCCGGCAAGCAGGCAGTAGAGCTTGATTTTTGGCTCGGTGCCTGAGGGGCGGATTACAAAGTTGTTGTTGTCCTCAAGCTCCAGATAAATAACATTTGATTTGGGAAGAGTCAGTTCCTCGGTCTTGCCTGTGACAAAATCGGTGCGGATACCCGAAAGGTAATCTCTTACAGCAAGCACTTTTTTGCCGCCAAAGGTTTTGGGGGTGTTTTTGCGGATATTTTCCATAATTCCCTTCATCTTTTCGATGCCCTCTATACCCTCGAAGTTTGCCGAAACAACAAATTCGTTGTAAAATCCGTACTTTTTGTAGATGTTTTGAAGCTGGTCAAAAAGGCTGAGACCTTTTTCACGGTAGAAAAGCGCCATTTCGGCAATCAGCATACTTGCAACAACAGCGTCTTTGTCGCGCGCATAAGTGCCGGCAAGATAGCCGTAGCTTTCCTCAAAGCCCAAAATATAGGTGCCGCATCCGGTTTCCTCGGCCTCTTTGATTTTTTCGCCGATAAATTTGAAGCCGGTCAGGACCTCTTTCATCTCAACACCATAAAATGCGCAGATTTCTTTTATTATATTGGTTGTGACTATTGTCTTTACTACAAAGCCGTCTTTGGGAAGAGTGCCACGCTCTTTCATTGTTTCAAGCAGATATTCGGTCAGCAAAAGTCCGGTCTGGTTTCCGGTTAGGCTGACATAACTGCCGTCGCCACTCTTTATCATAATTCCGCAGCGGTCAGCGTCGGGGTCGGTGCCGACAATCAAATCGGCATCGTTTTTCTTTGCCAAATCCAAAGCAAGAGCAAAGCTTTCTTTGTATTCGGGGTTGGGGAACTCTACCGTCGGGAAGTTTCCGTCGGGTTTTTCCTGCTCTTTTACCACAATAACATTCGAAAAACCAACTCTTTTGAAGATTTTTGTCACCGGGACAAGACCCGAGCCGTGAAACGGCGTGTAGACAAACTTCATATCCTTGCCCTTTGCTTTTACAAGCTCGGGATTAAGCGATTGCTTTTGCACTTCGTCAAGATAAAGCTCTTCTTCCTTATCACCCATAAGCTCAATCATACCGGATGCGAGTCCCTCGTCAAAGCTGATTGTTTTTGCACCGTCAAAGATGGGGGTAGCCTCAATCTCGTCAAGGACAATTTTTGCAAGGTCGGGCGCAAGCTGTGCGCCGTCGCTGCCATAAACCTTGTAGCCGTTGTATTTTGCAGGGTTGTGGCTTGCGGTAATGACGATTCCGGCATCCGCTTTTTTAAGGCGGATTGCAAACGAAAGTTCGGGCACCGGCTTAAGCTCCTCGAAAATCAGCGCCTTTATGCCATTTGCCGCCAAGACACATGCGGCAGTTTTTGCAAACTCGTCGGATTTGTTGCGGCTGTCGTATGCGATTGTCACCTTTAAGTCGCTCTTGCCCGGGTTGCTTTTCAAAAGCTGATTTGCAAGGCCCTGGGTCGCACGCGCAACTATGTAGCTGTTCATGCGATTGAGCCCTGTGCCAAGAACACCACGGAGACCCGCTGTGCCAAACTCAAGCGAGGTATAAAAACGGTCTTTGATTTCGTTTTCGTCGTTTTGGATGCTTAAAAGCTCGGCTTTTTCGGCGTCAGAGACATTTTCGAGCCAAAGCTTGTATTCGTTTATATAATTCATGGCGCACCTTCCTTTTTGCAGTTGACATCTATTATATTCATTATAATATATGAAGAAATCATTTGCAATATTTTTAATTAAATTATTGATATTTTGGCGGAAATTTGGTATGATGTATTTATCGAATTTTAACAAACTGAGAGGGGTTTTGTATTATGTTGGCAATCGGGTCGGATCACGGTGGAATAAACTTGAAGAAAATAATAAAAGAGTATCTGGAAAAAGGCGGTTTTGAAGTTAAGGACTTCGGGACTTATGATACCAGCTCGTGCGATTATCCCGACATTGCAAAAACCGTTTGCGATGCAGTTAATTCGGGCGAGTGCGAAAAAGGAATTTTGGTCTGCGGAACAGGCATAGGCATGAGTATTGCGGCAAACAAGGTTGACGGAATCCGTGCCGCGCATGTGACAGATACATACAGTGCCCGCATGGCAAAGGAGCACAACAACGCGAACGTCATCTGTCTTGGCGAAAGAATAACAGGCTGTGACCTGGCTGTAGAAATCGTCAAATCGTATGTTGAAGCAGAATTCGGCGGCGACCGCCACCAAAGACGAATTGACAAGATAATGGCTTTGGAAAAATAAAAAGAGGAGAATGACTTATGTCAAAGATAAGGCGTGTTAAAATAGGTGATATTTTTATCGGCGGCGGCGAAAAAATTGCCGTTCAGTCAATGACTACTGCATATACGGCAGATGTTCAAAAAACTGTTGAGCAGATAAAGGCTTTGCAGGCGGCGGGCTGTGACATTGTGCGCGTTGCTGTGCCTGACGAGGCTTCGGCAAAGGCAATCTTTGACATAAAAAACCAAATAGACATCCCGCTTGTTGCGGATATTCATTTTGACTATCGCCTGGCGCTGACCGCTATGGAGCGCGGAGTAGACAAAATTCGCATCAATCCGGGCAACATCGGCGGCGAAGACCGCGCAAAAAAGGTTGCCGAAGAGGCAAAACGGCGGGGCATTCCCATTCGAATTGGCGTAAACGGCGGGTCTTTGGACAAAAAACTGCTCGAAAAATATGGCTCGGCAACGCCCGAGGCGATGGTGGAAAGTGCACTCGAACACATACAAATACTTGAAAAATACAACTTTTTTGACACGGTTGTATCAATCAAGGCGTCGGATGTAAAAAAGACAATCGCGGCGTATCGCCTGGCGCGCGAAAGATTTTCGTACCCATTGCACCTTGGCGTGACCGAGGCGGGAACATACGAAAGCGGAATTATAAAGTCCTCGATCGGTATCGGGTCGCTACTTTCTGACGGAATTGGCGAGACCATAAGGGTATCCCTGACCGACGACCCCGTGCGCGAGGTTGAGGCAGGCAAACAGATTTTGCGTGCGCTTGGACTGATTAAAGGTGGGATTGAAATCGTTTCATGCCCCACTTGTGCGCGCTGCAGAATAAATCTTATACCAATCGCAAAAGAGCTTTCAAAAAGGCTTGAAAATGCCGAGGGGAATCTCAAGGTTGCTGTTATGGGCTGTGCGGTAAACGGACCCGGTGAGGCAAGAGATGCCGACATTGGTGTTGCCGGCGGCGACGGCGAGGCGCTGCTTTTTAAAAAAGGTGAAATTGTGGGGAAAATCCCCGAAGACAAAATAATCGAAACGCTTCTTGACGAAATCGAGAAAATGAAAGGAACGAATTAGGCTTGGCAGGAATTTTGGACGTTTTTGACAAAGTAACAGTTATGGAAAGTCTAGCCTCGGTGCTTGAAAAGGCCGAGGTTTTGGACTTTTTTGTTGATGTCAAAGAAAAAAGCGTCAAAGTGGAGCTTTTGTCCGAGACGCTTGTTTCGAAATTCGAGCTTTTTGATTTTGCGGACCGTGCCGAGAAAATCTATGGACTTAAAAAGCTTGACATAAAAATCAAATACAAGAATATGGAGTTTTCGGACGAATATTACCGCAATCTTCTTGTTTCGCTCTTCAAAAAGTGCGGCATATGCAAGGCGTTTCTTGTCGGAAGTTATGCTGAGCTAACCGACGGCGTGCTTAAAATATCCAATGTAAAGAGTGGAAAAGAGCTTTTGGAAAAACATAGCTGCGCGGCAATCCTTAAAGAGATTGCATCGTTTGAGCTTGACCAAAATATTGAGGTTTCTATAAACGCAGAAGAGCTTGACAAAGAGGAATACCAGGAACGAAAGCGTGAACGCCAGCAGGAGCTTGACAAGGCGGCGGCTGTGCCTGTTTTAAAAGAGCCTTCAAAGCCCGAAAAGGCATCTGCGGACGAGCCTTTGTCTGTGGGGACAGTTTTTGGCAAGCCTATAACCGAAGAAGTTATACCCATGCTTGAGGTAAGAGCCGGCATGGGTATTTGTGCTGTCCGTGGCGAAGTTCTGGACGCTGATGTGCGCGAAATCAACAAGGACGGCAAGCTTATGTATATTGCGGTCAATTTTGATGTGGGTGACGAATCCTGGGCGCTTGGATGCGAGATATTCGGCAAGGCGGAGACCATAAAAAAGGCTGTGCCTGCAATAAAGGTTGGTAATATTCTTACACTTCGCGGCAGTTATGACTATGACGAGCGCGCAAGATGCGAAAAGTTTAAAGTTCTTTCGATAGAACTGTGCGAAAAACCGCCCGCAAGACAGGACAATGCAGAAGAAAAACGCGTGGAGCTGCATCTGCATACCAAAATGAGTGCAAAGGATGCGATAACTTCGGCATCCGACCTTATAAACCGCGCGGCAAATTGGGGACACAGCGCAATCGCAATAACCGACCACGGCGTTGTTCAGGCATTCCCCGAAAGCTTTGGCGCACTTTCGAAAATCCGCAAAAGCGGCAAGGACTTCAAGCTGATTTATGGTACCGAGGGGTACTTTGTAAACGATTTGCCGCTTGGACTTGACTTTTTGCCCAAAAGCTATGCAGACGAAACCTACATAGTTTTTGATATCGAGACAACCGGTCTTGACCCGAAGACCGAGGAGATAACCGAAATCGGCGCAGTAAAAATAATGAACGGCAAATTTGTGGACACGTTCTCGAAGTTAGTCAACCCTAACAAAGAAATAAGCGATAAGATTACCCAGCTTACCGGCATAACCAACGAGATGGTCAAAGACGCATCCCCAATTGCTGAGGTTTTGCCCGAATTCCTTAAGTTCTGCGGCACAAATCCCGTTGTGGCGCACAATGCAGGGTTTGATACAAGTTTTATAAAGGCGGCGGCAGAGCGTTTGGAGCTTGGATTTGAAAACGAGATAATTGACACAGTTGCGCTTTCGAAAGAGCTTTTCCCCGATGAGAAAAAGCATAATCTTGAGGTGCTTTGCCAGAGGCTTGATGTATCGCTTGAAAACCATCACCGCGCACTTGACGATGCAACAGCAACAGCCGAGGCGTTTGTGAAGCTTAGGCAGATAAAAGAAAAGAAAGAGGACTTAATTCCCGAGGATTATTCAGTTGACAAAAACCCCGAGCTTTTGAAAAACCCCTACAATCATATTATAATACTTGCAAAAAACAAGGTTGGACTAAAGAATATGTACAGGCTGATTTCCAAGTCAAACCTTGATTACTTCTACAAAAAACCGCGTATTCCCAAAAGCATACTTGCAAAGTACCGCGAGGGACTTATCCTTGGCAGTGCGTGCGAGGCGGGCGAGCTTTATACCGCAATCCGACAGGGGCGGCCTGACGAGGAGATTGAAAAAATCGCAGCTTTTTATGACTACCTCGAAATTCAGCCGCTTGGCAACAACGAATTTATGCTGCGTAGCGGCGAGGCGGAATCGCGCGAGGCGATTATGGACCTTAATCGCAAGGTGGTCGAGCTTGGCGAAAAATTAAACAAGCCGGTCGTTGCGACCTGCGATGTGCACTTTATGGACCCCGGGGACGAGCTTTATCGTCGGGTTTTGCAGGGCGCCCAAGGCTATGGCGATGCAGATATGCAGGCTCCGCTCTACTTCAGAACAACCGACGAGATGCTTGAGGAATTTTCGTACCTTGGCAAAGAAAAGGCATATGAGGTGGTTGTCACAAACACCAATCTGATAGCCGATATGATAGAGGATATCGAGCCTTTAAGAAGCGGGTCATACCCGCCGGCAATCGAAAACTGCGAACAGGATTTGTCGGATATGTGTCACGAATTTGCGCATCGTGTTTATGGCGAGAACTTGCCGGATATAGTACAAAAAAGAATGGACCGCGAGCTTGGATGTATTTTGGGCTATGGCTATGCGGTGATGTATATGATTGC
>JAZNKA010000025.1:0-6708 GCA_045578305.1 Clostridia bacterium
AGACAACGATATGCCAACACTTGCAAATATGATTATTGCAGGCAAAGTTTTGGCTGTTACCGATGGATTTTCGGATGAATCGGTAAATGCTGCACTTAAAAAAGTAATTTCGGCAAAGCGTGCCGATATGCTTGAGACAAATCTCAAGGCTATGACAATCGGTGCAGAAAACTAATTTTAAGGAGTGTAAGAAATGAATATAGAAATCATTAAAACCAACGCTCCCAAAGAAAAGCCGGACAGTGCTAATTTGGGATTTGGTAAAATCTTTACAGACCATATGTTTATAATGGACTATTCAAGAGAAGAAGGCTGGAAAAATGCTCGCATAGTTCCCTTTGGCAGAATTGAAATTCATCCTGCGTCAACAGTTCTTCACTATGGTTCAGAGATTTTTGAAGGTCTTAAGGCATACCGCCGTGCAGACGGTGAGGTTCAGCTTTTCAGACCGATTGAAAATATCCGCAGAATGAACAATTCTGCAGACAGGCTTTGCCTTCCACAGATTGATGAGAATATGGCAATGGAAATTCTTACAACATTTGTTGAATGTGAAAAGGATTGGACACCGTCAGCAGAGGGAACCTCTCTTTACTTAAGACCGTTTATGTTTGGAAACGACGAAACTTTGGGCGTTCACGCAGTTCACAATGCTACATTTATGATTATCGCATCTCCTGTTGGAAGCTACTACAAAGAGGGTATCAACCCTGTTAAGATTATGATTGAAGCTGACGATGTTCGCGCAGTTCGCGGCGGTACAGGCTATGCAAAGTGTGGCGGAAACTACGCAGCAAGCAACCGTGCAGGGGAAAGAGCAGAGCAAAAGGGCTATTCGCAGGTGCTTTGGCTTGATGGCGTTGAAAGAAAGTACATCGAAGAAGTTGGCGCAATGAATGTTATGTTCAAAATAAACGGCGAGATTGTGACACCGGCTCTTACCGGCTCAATTCTTCCGGGTATAACAAGAAAGTCCTGTATAGAAGTATTAAAGAGTGAAGGCTATACTGTTTCGGAAAGACTTTTGAGCATTGAAGAGCTTGAAAAAGCAATGGAAGACGGCACATTGGAAGAAGCATGGGGCTGCGGAACTGCGGCAGTTGTATCACCGATTGGCGAACTTGCGTATAAGGATAAAATTTTCACTGTGAATGGCGGAAAAATAGGTGAGGTTACACAACACCTTTATGATACACTTACCGGTATTCAGTGGGGCAAAATTGAGGACAAATTTGGTTGGACTCAGGTTGTAAAATAACAGTTCAAAACAAAGGATATGGTAGAGAGGATATCGTGAGGAAAGATGTTTAATGACTATTTTGTAATTGATGCCCATTGCCATATTTATCCCGAAAAAATTGCCGCAAAGGCGTCGGGTGCTACCGATAAATTTTATGACGTTGAGGGATATGGAAAAGGTACTGTAAAAGACCTTCAAAAAGTTTGCAAGCGAGACGGCATAGACCATGCAATTGTTCAGTCGGTTGCGACAACCCCAAAACAAGTAAAAAGCATCAACGAGTTTATTGCAGACGAAGTGAAGAAAAGCAAGGGCTTTTTGACAGGACTTGGCACACTTCACCCTGACAGCGAGGATATTGTCGGAGATATAAAACACCTTGCAGCTCTTGGACTTAAAGGTGTTAAGCTTCATCCGGATATCCAGGGATTTAAGATTGATGATGAAAAGCTTTTTGAGGCTTATGAGATCTGCGAAAATCAAAACCTTGCCATGCTTGTCCATACCGGCGACAAACGCTATGACAATTCGAACCCCGACAGAGTATTAAATGTTTTAAACACCTTTAAAAAACTCACATTTATCGGGGCACATTTTGGTGGCTGGTCTGTCTGGAATGAAGCGGTAAAAAAGCTTTCGGGTATTGAGAATTTTTATGTTGATTGCTCGTCAAGCTTTGGCTTTGCTGACGGAATAGACTTTAAAGAAATTGCTTTAAGGTACGGCGCGGACAAAATTTTGTTCGGGACTGATTATCCTATGTGGAGGGCAAAGGACGAACTTGAAAATATGATTTCTCTTGGACTTACCGACGAAGATAATCAAAAGATATTCAGCGGAAACGCAAAAAGATTATTCAATTTATAAGACACAACGAAAATGAATAATTCAGAGATAGATTAAGCTTTCTCTGGTTATTCATTTTGTGTTTATTAAAGAGTGTATTGAGGAAAAACTATGAAACGAATTGTAACAGGAATTCTGGCACACGTAGATGCGGGAAAAACCACACTTTCGGAGGCTCTCTTGTATACAGCCGGCGAAATACGCACTCTTGGGCGAGTTGACAACCAGGATGCTTTTTTGGACACCGACGAGATTGAACGAAAAAGAGGAATAACCGTATTTTCGAAACAGGCAGTAATCAAAACCCAAAATGCAGAGATTTCGCTTATTGACACACCCGGGCATATGGATTTTGCTGCTGAGGCAGAGAGAACTTTGCAGGTTCTTGATTACGCAATTCTGGTAATCAGTGGAACAGACGGAGTGCAAAGTCACACAAAAAATTTGTGGGACCTTTTGGTGCTGCACAAAATTCCAACATTTGTTTTTATCAATAAGCTTGACCTTGAAGGCTCCGACAAAGATTCGGTGATAAATGACCTCAAAACAGAATTCAATGAGAATTTTGTTGATTTTTGCGGGATTGACCAATCTGACCTGTTTGAAAATCTGGCTGTTTGTGACGAAAAAATGATGAATGAATATCTGGAAACAGGCAAAATTTCTGCAAATAATATAAGACGAAGCATAAAACTGCGAAGTGTCTTTCCTTGTTTTTCGGGATCTGCCCTTAAAATGAGTGGAATTGAGCATTTTTTAAATGGTTTTTCAGAATACACCGAGCAAGTTTCTGCTTTTCCGGTTTTTGGAGCAAAGGTTTTTAAAATTTCTCAGGACGACAAGGGCAAACGCCTGACTTTTATGAAAATTACCGGGGGCAGCCTTTCGGTAAAGGAAAGCATAAACACCGGCGAATTGTGTGAAAAAGTAAACGAAATCCGTGTATATTCGGGCGCCAAATATAAAAATATCGATGTTGCAGAAGTCGGGACTGTGTGTGCTGTCACCGGTCTTGGCAAAACCTATTCGGGACAGGGTCTTGGATTTGAAAGCAATTCCGAAAAGCTGACGGCAGAACCGATTTTTAATTACAAAGTTATTTTGCCGGAAAACACCGACAGTATGGTTGCTTTTTCACTTTTAAAACAATTGGAAGAGGAAGAGACTCAGCTCTCTGTTTCATGGAACGAGAAGTCAAAGGAAATCAATCTCAGACTTATGGGAGAAATACAGCTTGAAGTTTTGAAACAAATTATATACAAGCGATTTAATATTTCGGTAGAATTTGAAGAAGGCAGAATTCTTTACAAAGAAACGATAAAAAATACTGTCGAGGGCGTGGGCCATTACGAGCCCCTGAGGCATTATGCCGAAGTTCACTTACTGCTCGAGCCGCTCCCTGAGGGGTCAGGTGTGCAATTTGAAACCGATTGTCCCGAAGACGAGCTTGACAAAAACTGGCAACGCCTTGTTATGACACATTTGATGGAAAAAGAGCATTTGGGGGTCCTTACCGGCTCACCAATTACAGACATAAAAATAACACTCAAATCAGGACACGCACACTTAAAACACACAGAGGGCGGAGATTTCAGACAAGCCACTTATCGTGCAGTAAGGCAAGGCCTGAGACAAGCCGAAAGTGTTTTGCTTGAGCCTTATTATGAATTTCTTATGCAAGTGCCGACCGAGAATATTGGCAGGGCAATGACTGACCTCAGCAGTTTTGGTGCAGAATTTTCCGCACCCGAGACACGAGGTGATTTTTCAAAAATTTCGGGAGTTGTACCCGCCGCTGCAATCCAGAATTATCAACGTGATTTGATTGAATACACACACGGAAAAGGAAAGTTAAGTTGTAAGTTTGGCAAATACGGACCATGCATTAATCAGGAGAGCATAGTAGAAAAAATATCTTATGATTGCGATGCAGATATTGAAAATACGGCAGATTCGGTATTTTGTTCTCATGGTGCAGGTTTTACGGTAAAATGGAACGAAGTTCCTGAGTATATGCACCTTGAAAGCGTGCTTAAGCAAAAGTCCGCTCCGGATGTCGTCAAAGCATCAAAGATATCTGCAAGATGCGATATATCCGACGAAGAACTTCTAAAGATTTTCGAGCACACTTACGGAAAAATTGAACAAAAAAATCCAAACAAAACCATGCGAACACCAAAAGAAGTGGTTGCAAACAAGCCTTACAAAAACCCTGTGCAAAGAGCAGAAAAAGAATATCTTCTTATTGATGGATATAATATAATTTTTTCATGGGATGAGCTGAAAGAAATTGCTAAAGAAAATATGGAAGCTGCGCGAACAAGCCTTGTAGAGAGAATTTCTTCGTATAAAGCTTTTAAAAATTTTGAGGTAATAGTTGTCTTTGACGCATATCGTGTCAAAGGTAACCGCGGTGAAGTTGATGATGTCGGAGGAATATCGGTTGTATATACAAAAGAAGCACAAACCGCAGACTCTTATATCGAAAAAACAGCAAAAGAACTAAGCAAACATTACAAGGTTACCGTTGCAACATCGGACCTTTTGGAGCAGATGATAATTTTTGGAAGCGGAGCTTTCAGACTTTCGGCAAAAGCTTTGCTGGAAGACGTTTTGAATGTTGAAAAAATGGTAAGAAATATAATCGAAACAAACAATCTGAGTCCAGCGAATGCTGAGTTTTTGTCGCTAATCCGCGAAAAGCTTGATGAATTGACAAACTGATGGTTGTTTGATAAAATTATTAACAGAAATTTACAAAAGAAAGGGAATGTTTGCTATGACAAAGATAGATATATTTTCAGGTTTTTTGGGTGCAGGAAAGACAACTCTTATCAAAAAACTTATCAAAGAAGCGTTGGCTGATGAAAAAGTAGTTTTGATTGAAAACGAATTTGGAGAAATCGGGATTGACAGCGCCTTTTTGCAAGACGCAGGAATAGAAATTACCGAAATGAATTCGGGTTGTATTTGCTGCAGCCTTGTCGGGGATTTTGCCGAGGCTTTAAAAAAAGTTCTTACTGAGCTTTCGCCTGACAGAATTCTTATCGAGCCATCAGGTGTCGGCAAGCTGAGCGATGTTATAAAGGCTGCAAAAACTGCAGAAAACGACGAAGTTAAGCTAAACAGTTTCACAACCGTTGTTGATGCAAAAAAATGTAAAATGTATATGAAAAACTTTGGCGAATTTTATAATGATCAGATAGAAAATTCGGCTTGTATTGTCTTGAGCCATACCAAAGAAACTGACAGCAAAAAAATAGAGCAAGCAGTTGAAGTTATAAAAGAAAAAAACAGTTCTGCTACAATTGTTACAACCGATTGGGACGAGCTTGACGGAAAAATAATACTGGAAACAATGGAAGGCGCACGCTCGCTTGAAAAAGATATAAAAAATCTGGAACAGGAAGACAAACATTGTAATTGTGGACACCATCACGAACACCATCACGACGAACACTGTGAATGTGGGCACCACCACGAACATCATCACAATCATCATGCTGATGAGGTGTTTGAAAGCTGGGGAGCAGAAACAACAGCTAAGTATAGCAAAGATGATATCGAAAATATCCTCTCTCAGCTTAAAAATAGCGAAAAATATGGTATAATTTTGCGTGCCAAGGGAATTGTAGCAGAGGAATCGGGAAATTGGATTCATTTTGACTACATTCCCGAAAAGACTGATGTCAGATTTGGCGGAGCGGATATAACCGGAAGAATTTGCGTAATCGGTTCAAAAATCAACAAATCCGAGATTGAACAGTTATTTACGAGAGATAATCACCAATAAAGAGGTTTTATATGGATATTGCAGTTTATTTGTTTACAGGATTTCTCGAAAGCGGAAAAACAACATTCCTTAACGAAACTCTAAACGACAAAAGATTTTGTGATGGAGAGAGGACTTTGCTGTTGCTTTGCGAGGAAGGCGAGATAGAAGTTGAAGACAACGGTCTTTCGGAAAAGAATATTTTTGTAGAAGTTATTGAAGACGCAGAAGATATAAACATCCCAAAGCTAGAGGCATTACAGAAAAAACATAAGCCTAAAAAAATCATTATTGAATACAATGGCATGTGGGAACTCCCTGACCTGTATGGGTCAATGCCAAGCGACTGGGTTCTTTATCAGGAGATAACTTTTTCCGACAGCAGAAGCTTTTTGACATATAATACTAATATGCGAAGCCTCGTCGTTGACAAACTTCAAAATTGTGAATTAGCAGTTTTTAACCGGTGTAACGCTGATACCGACAAGGAAATGATTCACAAAATAGTGCGAGGTTTAAATCGACAATGTAATATAATTTACGAAAGCGAAAATGGTGAGATAGAATATGATGATATTGAAGACCCGCTTCCGTTTGATATCGATGCCGAGGTTATAAACATCGGACTTCGTGATTATGCAATATGGTATCGTGATTTGCTGGAAGAAATGTATAAATACGATGGAAAGACCGTCAAATTTACCGGTGTGATTGCTGTTGACAACAGAATGCCTGAAAATTGCTTTATTGCGGGAAGACCGGTGATGACCTGTTGTGTTGACGATATTGCTTTCAAAGGAATTCTGTGTCTTGACAGAAAACCTTTGATGCAAAACGGAGACTGGATTTC
>JAZNKA010000026.1:0-16298 GCA_045578305.1 Clostridia bacterium
TTTGCTCTGAGGTTGGAATCAGGCTTTGACAAGCTGATTTCGGGGTTTGCATCAATGTAACCTACATTTTTGGTAAGTTTGAGGTCATCTTCCAAAATAGTTTTGTCTGTTATTGTGTTGTTTTCAGCCAAATTCACCTCAAGGCAATTGTAAAGCATCTTTGCAATTGTAGCACGGGTTGCAGGAGTTGAAACTGCACCGCCTGAGCCTTCCAAAAATCCAAGTGATGTTGCGGTGTTAAGATATTTTGTATACCAAAACGCTCCCTCTGAGCCCATTTCGCCATAGCCAAGTGCACAAACAATCATTTTTATCGCTTCTTCATAAGAAACATTGTTGTTTGGCTTGAAGGTTCCATCATCATAACCATTGATGATTTTAAGTTCGCGAGCTGTGCGGATATTGCCTATTGCCCACGAAACATCAGGAGTTACAACATCGGGGAACGGCGGGTTTTCAAGACTTGTTGAGCCAACTGCACCCATTCCGCGAGTTCTGAGAAGCATTGCTGTAAACTCAGCTCTGGTTACGTTGTTGTCGGGCTTGAACTTTACTACGCCGTCTTCTTCATAGCCATTGATGATCCCCAACTTGTGAAGCACATCAACCGCTTCGTATGCATTGTTCTCTTTTGCAAGGTCCGAAAACTCTGCAAAAGTGGGTATCGCTGCAAATGTTGAAACAATCATCATTACAGCAATCAATGCTGACATAAATCTTCTTGTTGCTTTCATTTTTCATACCTCCGTTTTTTTGGAATATATTTGAATTTAATAATTTTTAAGGTTTTATTTCAGGCGAACGCCGCGCATCATAGAGTCGCACTCCAACGGGACATCTATTTGTATCCGCGCTATTTCCTGAGGTCTGTTTGCAACCTCAATTTCTTCACCCTGCTCATTTTCCATATATTCTATTTTATGCTTTATAAAATCGCCTTTTGGTCGCAGAAACTCTACTTCCGAGCCTTTAAAAAAGCGGTTTTTCTGAATTACTGTCACAAGCTTTGTCTCGGGATCGTATCCTTCAACAATTCCCAAAAGCTCGTAATCCCTGATATATGAACTGGACTGATAATTTTGTTCAGTTCCGCCGGGTTTCCCAAAGAAAAATCCTGTCGTGTAATCCCGGTAGCTGACCTTTTTTATTTCGCTCAACCAATTGGGATCGGTAACAAAATTTTCGGGGTCATCGAAGTAGCTGTCTATAGCATCACGATAAGCTTTGACCACAGTCGCAAGATAGTATTCCGTCTTGACTCTTCCTTCAATTTTGAAGCTGTCAAGCCCACTTTCGATTAAGTCCTTTATATGCTCAATCATACACAAATCTTTGGAATTGTATATAAATGTGCCTCGCTCATTTTCAAACACCGGCATATATTCACCCGGTCGTGTCTCTTCAACAAGGTTGTACTTCCATCTGCAAGGATGCGAGCACGCCCCCTGATTGCTGTCGCGGTTTGTCATATAGTTGCTGAGAAGGCATCTGCCCGAATACGATATGCACATTGCACCATGCACAAACGCCTCAAGCTCCAAATCATCGCTTGTGCGATTTCGTATTTCGGCAATCTCGTCAAAAGACATTTCGCGGGCAAGAATTACTCTTTTTGCACCCATTTTGTGCCAACTTTCGGCACTTTTGTAATTGACATTGTTTGCCTGTGTGCTGATATGCACTTCAAGGTCAGGAGCAATCTCGCGCGTCATCTGAAACATCCCGAGATCCGATACGATAATTGCGTCAAATCCAGCCGAAAGATATTCCTTCAAAAACTGTTCGTACTTGTCGATATCCTCATTGTGAGGGATTATGTTGGCGGTAAGGTACACCTTTTTGCCGCGTTCATGAGCAAAAGCCACTCCCTCTTTCATTTCATCAACCGAAAAATTCTCGGCAGCTACCCTGAGCGAAAATTCTTCTCCACCCACATATACCGCATCTGCGCCGTATGTTATTGCAATTTTAAGTTTGCTCAGGCTTCCCGCCGGTGCCAAAAGCTCCGGCTTCTTCACTATCTTCATTTTCCTGTACTTCCTTTACTGTCTTTTCGATTGGTGGCATATCGTCATATTCCAAAACAGCATCGGCAATCGCTTTGGCAATCGCTGTCTGACCACGGTCTGACGAAATAACCGGTATATCCTTTTCGCTGTCTATAAAGCCTGTCTCTATAAGTATGGCAGGCATAAGCGTATTTTTTATAACAAAAAAGTTTGCTGTTTTGACCTCGCGGTCATAAAGTGTGGTTGCATCCGTTATGTTTCGTTGCACCAGTTTTGCAAGCCGTCCGGCATAACCTGTTTTCTGGAAGCAATAAACCTCGGTTCCCGAGCCACCTCCTGCGTTGCAATGAAGCGAAATAAACAAATCTGCCAAGGAATTATGTCCCAAATCAACACGTGCCTGAAGACTCCCCACAACCGACGAGTTTTCTATGCTGTCGGTCATATTTTCACGGGTCATAACCACTTCATAGCCCATCTCTTCAAGATTTTCTCTAAGCTTGTCCGCAATCTGCCAGGTTATTTCTTCCTCTTTTAAGTCAAATTCGACATTCTCGGCACCTGTATCCTTGCCTTTGTAGTTGTGCCCGGCATCAATCAATATGGTCTTGACCTCCGAAAAGTCTTTTTTGCGATAAGCCTCGCGTATTTCGGGCGGAATGCTGTCATCTTCCTCTTCTTCGGCATTATCCTGCTGCATTTCTTCGTCTGTCATATTATCCTCTTCGCCGAAGTCTTTGTCGGTAAGACCCGACTCAATCATATTAAAAACAATTTGAGCTATATCACCGCGAATTGCAGGAAGATCAACCTGTCCGTCAACAAAATCAAGAAGAGCGTACCTGTCGGCAATTTTTATATATCCGTCATACCACTTGACTCCTTCTTCCGAAAGCGCCTCGTTTTGTTTATTTATTGCACAAACTGCCATTTTTGCTGCCTGTGCAAGAGTAACCTTGTCCGCGGGCCAGAACTCATTATTTCCCATCCCGTTGACAAGACCCATTTCATAACAAAATGAAATATACGCCTCTCCCCAATATCCCGGTTTTACATCTGTAAAAAGCTCCGGCACGAGTTCATAGGTTTCCTTGTCATAACCAAGAGTCCTTGCCATAAGAGCACAAAACTCTGTTCGGGTAATCTCTCGCTCGGGTCTGAAAAATCCGTCATCATACCCTGCAATAACACCCATATCCACCAGGCTGGTCACAGCATCATAGTTTTTGTGGTCCTGCCTGACATCAGGGAACTTGTCCGCAAAAGCAGTTATGCCCATCCCAAACGACATACATATTGAAAGTAAAAGTATAATTATGGCAGCTTTGTGCGGTCTGAATATCATAATTCCCAATCCTATGCTTGTGTTCTTAAAAGGGCAGATTCACAAATGGGTACTTCTCCCCTTATACTTTTTTATTATACACTTGATTTGCTTGTATTTCAATAGAAAAAACGAAATTATTCCTTGAAATATGTAGAAAAAAAACAATCTTTATCCAACAAGATAGACAAAGATTGTAACAATTGTGTTAACATTTTGTTTCATATTTGATTTTGGGTTAAAAAACTATTCCCGCTAAATAAGCAAACACCGCCGATGCCGCCGCAACCACGATAAGCGAACAACGCTTAAGCGACAAAATAAATGCAACAATCGTACCCGCTAATGCAGTAATTACATTTTGTGTCGAGTAAAATATGTACGGAAAGGTCATTGCAGCAAGCACCGCATAAGGAACATAAAACAAAAAACTTTGCACGTATACTGATTTTATCTTGCCTCTTACCAAAACAAACGGAATCATCCTTACCGCATATGTAACCCCTGCCATAACCACAAGATACAGCAAAAAATCTTTAGTCATTATTCATCCTCTCCTCTCGGCGCAACATATGCCATAATTCCGGCAGCCAAAAGTGCACAGATTATTATTGAAAAGCCCTGCGATATTTGCGAGACAACCGGCAGATAATAAAACGCACAGCTCGCCAAAGCCGCAATCATCACAGTATAAAGCACGCCCTTGTCGTCTTTTGCAGGCGGTACAATTATTGCCATAAACATACTGTAAATTGCTATTCCCAGAGCCGCACAAAGGTCGTCTGGCAAAAGATAATTTGCATAAACACCCAACGCTGTCCCAAGTCCCCACCCAAAATAGGGAAGAGTAATAAGTCCATACATAAACCGCCGGTTTATCAGTCCCCGTTCTGCCGCCGCCACTCCAAAAATTTCGTCAGTAATACCAAACGACGCAAGCATACGATGAAAGGTATTGAAGCTTTTGTCAAGCTTTTGAGTAAGCGCAAGGCCCATAAGACAGTATCTTATATTTATAACAAGCTGAGCAATCATCATCTCTAACAGTGTACCCGCAGTGGCTATTATGCCGACCCCCGCAACCTGTCCTGCCGATGTAAGGTTGGTAAGAGATATAAGAATTGCTTCAAGTGGCTTTAAGCCTTGTGAAACTGCCGTAATTCCAAATCCAAAAGACACCGACAAATATCCAAGTGCAATAGGCACTCCCTTGCCAAGTCCGTATATGTAAGAACTTTTTGTTTGTTTTTCTTCCATTTTTTCACCTTTTAACTTCAAATCTATTTGTCATTGTACCACAACGCTACACCAAAGTCAACCAAGCAAAATTCCATATATTTGTAGTTTTAGTCAGCTTTGAAAAATTTTTTAAAAAACTCTTGACAAACGATTTTTTAATGATATAATCAAATTAAAGGTCAAAGAAAGTCAAAGTCAAAAAAAGAGGTGCTTTTAAATATGAAACTCAGTAATATAATAGAAGAATTTATCAAAGAAATGCTCAGCGAAAGTCGCGAGGTTGAGCTTCAGCGAAACGAGCTTGCAAACAGGTTTAATTGTGTACCGTCGCAAATCAACTATGTTATTTCTACAAGATTTTCACCCGAAATGGGTTATAGTGTAGAAAGCAGGCGCGGCGGCGGCGGATATATCAAAATCACACGCACCGCTCCCAATGACGAAGGCTATATTGTCCACGCGGTAAGGGCAATCGGCGACACAATATCAATGACAAACTGCAAGACGCTGCTTCAGGATATTTATTCACTTGGAATAATAAACGAACGTGAAGCAAAAATCATTATAGCGGCTCTCAGTGACAATTCAATCCCGGTTGTTCAGTCGCAAAAAGGCTTTGTCCGTGCAAAAATGCTTAAAAACATCTTGGTCAATCTGGTTTAATCCAAGGAGGGGATTTTTATGAAATGTCAAAAATGCGGTAGCTTTGACGCTACCACTCATATAACAGAAATTGCAAACGGTGTAAAATCCGAAAGTTGGCTTTGTTCAAAATGTGCAAACTCTGTGGATGCAAACTTTAGCTTTGAATCCTTGTTTCATTCTGACTTTGACAACTTTTTCGGCTCAGTTTTAAATCAACAAAAATTTTTGGACAAATCAACTCAGAAACAATGCCCAATCTGCAAAAGCACTCTTTCGGACATCAAAAAAACCGGTCGTTTGGGTTGTTCGGAATGTTACAGTATTTTTTATGATTTTCTGCTTAAGCCACTTAAAGAAATTCAGGGCAGTACAAAACATATGGGAAAAATCCCAGGGTCTACCAAAATCAGCAACCCAAGCGAGAGCGAAAGCCAGAAGCTTAAAAATTTGCTTGACGAGGCAGTCCAAAAACAAGAATTTGAAAAGGCTGCCGAGCTTCGCGACCGTATAAAACTTCTTGAAAAAGGCAAAAAGGAGGCATAGCTTATGTGGTACACAAATTTTGGTCCGTCAGGCGATATAGTCCTGTCATCACGCGTTCGTCTGGCACGAAATATAAGCAAAATACCATTCGGCAACAAAATGAGCGATGCCGACCTCGAAAAAATTGAAAACATATGTAAAGACGCTCTTCCCGAACTTAAATTTATTGACCTTTCTAAAATGAACTCTTCTGAAAGGTCGGCACTCAAAGAAAATCATCTGATAAGTCCCGAAATGGCTGACGAAAAAAAATCCGGCGGTATTCTTGTCAACGATGACTGCACACTTTCAATCCTTATCGGCGAGGAAGACCACATCCGCATACAGGCAATGAGCAGCGGCCTGAGCCTTGAAAAATGTATGCAGCTTGCAAATCAGATTGATGACCGTCTTGACAAAAAAGCAGACTTCGCTTTTTCGGATGAACTTGGCTACCTTACCTGCTGTCCGTCAAATACCGGCACAGGACTTCGGGCATCGGTAATGATGCACCTGCCTGCTCTTACACAAACCGGCAAAATGGAAAGCATTATTCGCTCGCTTTCAAAGCTTGGGATTGCCGTCAGGGGTATTTACGGCGAAGGAAGCACGGCTCTTGCAAACATTTATCAGATATCCAATCAAGTAACTCTTGGCATCAGCGAAGAAGATTCGCTCTCCAGGCTTTCTCAAATCGTTGATGACATAATCGCCAAAGAACGCTCAATAAGCCTTGAAATTTACCATGTCAACAAATTCCGGCTTGAAGACAAAATTCTTCGTTCCAAGGGAATTTTGCAAAACGCACGAATTATCACATCAGGCGAGGCGCTCGGGCTTATTTCGGATGTTAGATGGGGTATAAATTTGGGAATAATAAAGGATATAAACCACGAACAACTACTTTCGGCTTTGTACGAGTCTTTTCCTGCGACCATCGCAAAAAATTATAACATCTCATCACCTCTTGAACGCGACCTTAAACGAGGCGAAATTTTTCAAAAAGTCTTAAAGTCCAGATAATCGACAGAAAGGAATGAATTTTATGTTTGAACAAAAACTTACTCAGCGCGCAAAATCCGCTATCAACCTTGCCGGAAACAGCGCTTTGGAAATGGGACACAACTATATAGGAACCGAGCATCTTCTTTTGGGACTTGTCCGCGAAGGCGGCGGGGTTGCTGCAAAGGTACTGCTTGACAACGGAGCTGCTGCCAAAAGTATAGAGGAAAAAATCGACTTTTTTGTAGGCACAGACCTGCCGCTTGGCAACACTCCCCTAAGCTTTACCCCACGCACCAAAAGCGTTCTTGAAAGCAGTTATTCTGAGGCTCGCAAGCTTGGTCACAACTATATCGGCACCGAACATATTCTTATCGCACTCCTTCGCGAAAATGAAAGCCTTGCCGTAAGAATCCTGATTTCTGTAGGCGTTAATATCCAAAAGGTTTACTCGGATATAATAAAGCTTATGACCGAGAACAACTTTGGCGAAATTCCAAACAATGCCCCCTCGGGCGATCCGGCAGTTCCGGGCAAGCCAAAACGGAGCAGTGAAAAAACTCCTACCCTTGATAAATACGGTCGGGACCTTACCAAAATGGCAGCCGAGCTTAAGCTTGACCCCATTATAGGTCGGGATAATGTAATAGAGAGGGTAATTCAAATCCTCAGCCGTCGCACAAAAAACAACCCCTGCCTGATTGGCGAGCCCGGAGTAGGCAAAACTGCCGTGGCAGAGGGTCTGGCTCAAAAAATAGTGCAGGGACTTGTTCCTGAAATCCTTAAAGACAAAAAGGTAATAACCCTTGACCTTTCATCAATGATTGCAGGTGCAAAGTATCGCGGCGAATTTGAAGAACGCCTTAAAGGTGCGATGGAGGAAATCAGAAAAGCCGGAGATATAATCCTTTTTATTGACGAAATACACACCATAATCGGTGCAGGAGCCGCAGAAGGTGCAATAGATGCCGCAAATATTCTGAAGCCTGCCCTGGCGCGCGGCGAAATTCAGATTGTAGGTGCGACCACTTTGGAGGAATACCGCAAGCATATCGAAAAGGATGCCGCGCTTGAAAGGCGCTTCCAGTCCATCGTTTTAGATGAGCCCAATTATGAAGAAAGTATAGAAATTCTGAAAGGAATCCGTGACAAATACGAGGCTCATCATCGTGTAAAAATCTCGGATGCTGCCCTTGATGCGGCAGTAAAGATGTCAACAAGATATATCCCTGACAGATTTCTGCCAGACAAAGCGATTGACCTTATAGACGAGGCTGCGTCAAGAATAAGAATCAAAACTCTTACCGCACCTCCTGCCATAAAAGAGCTTGAGGACAAGGTAGAAAATATCCGTCACGAAAAAGAAGCTGCGATTGCTGCGCAGGAATACGAAAAAGCCGCCAAGCTTCGCGACGAAGAAAAATCTGTGGCAGACCAGTTGAAACAGCAAAAAGAAAGTTGGGAAGACAAAAGCCGAGGCGGCACAGCCGAGGTTGGCGAAAGCGAAATCGCCGAAATAGTGGCCGCCTGGACCGGCATCCCGGTAAAATCTATCGAAGAGGACGAAAGCGAGCGACTTTTGCGCCTTGAAGAAATTCTGCATGGCAGGGTAATCGGTCAAAACGAAGCGGTTACCGCCGTTTCAAAGGCTATCCGCCGGGGCAGAGTGGGGCTTAAAGACCCCAAACGCCCGATTGGCTCGTTTATCTTCCTTGGTCCGACAGGCGTAGGAAAGACCGAACTTTCGAAAGCACTTGCAGAGGCAATGTTTGGTGACGAAGATGCTCTTATCCGGATTGATATGTCCGAGTATATGGAAAAACACACAGTATCGCGTATGGTCGGCTCGCCTCCCGGATATGTAGGTTATGACGAGGGAGGTCAATTGACCGAAAAGGTACGCAGAAAGCCATATTCCGTGATTCTTTTTGACGAGATTGAAAAGGCACATCCCGATGTATTTAACATTCTTTTGCAAATCCTGGAAGACGGAATTCTGACAGACTCGCAGGGTCGCAGGGTTGATTTCAGAAACACAGTTATCATTATGACCTCAAATCTTGGGGCACGGCTGATTACCGAAAGCAAGAGCCTTGGCTTTGCAGCCGCGGCACAAAGTGAAGCCCGCGATTATTCAAAAATCAAATCAGATGTTATGGGTGAGCTGAAAAAAGCATTCCGCCCCGAATTTTTAAACAGAATTGATGACATAATCGTATTCTCGCAGCTCAGCCGCGACGAAATTAAAAAAATAGCCGAAAAGATGCTTGGCTCTTTAAAATCACGACTTAAGGAAAACGAAATAACCGTCACCTTTGATGAATCGAGTCTGGAACAGATTGCAAGTGTGGGATTTGACCCCGTTTACGGCGCACGGCCCCTCCGTCGTGCTATCCAATCCGATATTGAAGACATGCTTGCTGAAAAGATGCTTGACGGCAATATAAAAAAAGGGTCCGACATAACCGTCATCTTTGAAGGCGGAAAATTTGAAGTTAAATAAATTTTTTAACATTAAAAGGCAGAAACGATTGATTTCGTTTCTGCCTTTTCTTTTGTTCTTTATCTATTATCACAATTACGCAAATTTTTCATCTATATACTTGCTGGCTGCAAGCGCTGCAATGCTTCCGTCACCTACGGCAGTTGTAAGCTGTCTTACCTCTTTGATACGACAATCGCCTGCTGCAAAAACACCCTCGACAGATGTCAGGCAATCCTCGCCTGCCACAACATAACCTCCGTCGTTTAACAACACAAGTCCTTTAAATCCGTCATTTTGCGGAACCTTGCCAACTGCTACAAATGCTCCGTCAAGATCAATATGGTGTTTGCTGCCATCAACGACTGAAATCAAATCAAGTCCCGAAAGTCTTTCCTCGCCGCAAAATTTTTCAACTGTAGTTTCGAGCAAAAATTCAACATTTTCAAGAGTTTTAAGTTTTCTTACAAGACGTTCTTCTGCACGAAACTCGCTGCGTCTGTGTATAAGATAAACCTTTTTTGCTACGCGAGATAAATGCTCAGCGTCCTGAAGGGCAGTGTTGCCTCCGCCGATTACAGCAACAATTTTTCCGCGATAAAATGCGCCGTCACAAACCGCACAAAAAGAAACTCCTCTTCCAATAAGCTTTTCTTCACCCTCGGCTCCAAGCAGACGATTTTTCACTCCCGTTGCAATGATTACCGATTTTGCTGTATACTCATTTTTTTGAGTAACAACGATTTTTTCTTTTCCCGGTCTGATTCCGACAACATTTTCATACTTTATTTCGCCACCCAAAGACTTAACTTGTCCCGAAAGAGCCTCTGCAAAATCAAATCCGCTTATCTCGGCAATTCCCGGAAAGTTTTCCACGCGATCGGTCAGCGCAATTTGTCCTCCAAGCCCCATCTTTTCAAGGACAAGTACCGATTTTTCAGCTCGAAGTGCATAAATTGCCGCCGTAAGCCCGGCAGGACCCCCGCCAATTATGATTATATCATACATCATTTGTTTCATCCTTTCCGTTTAAAGATTATTTTCCCACAAAGAATTCGTTTTATTACAAAAAACGGTCACCACATGGTGACCGTTTAAAGTGCAATCAAAACTTAAATTACTTAAGTTCAACAGTTGCGCCAACTTCTTCGAGCTGAGCCTTGAACTTTTCAGCGTCTTCCTTAGAAACAGCTTCCTTAAGAGTTGTGGGAGCACCATCAACAGCAGCCTTTGCTTCAGCAAGACCAAGACCTGTGATTTCACGAACAGCCTTGATTACCTTGATCTTTTCTGCACCAGCAGATGCAAGAACTACGTCAAATTCTGATTTTTCTGCACCGCCTGCAGCAGCACCATCACCAGCAGCAGCAACCATAACAGGAGCAGCAGCGCTTACGCCAAATTCCTCTTCAAGAGCCTTTACGAGATCGTTAACTTCAACAAGTGTAAGTGTTTTGATTTCTTCAATCATTTTTGCTATATCAGCCATTTTTATTATCCTCCATGATAAATTATATTTCGGGAATTAAAGCAACCCGATACTTTAAAATTACTAAAAACTATTACTCTGCAGCTTCCATCTGCTTTGCGATGGCATCCAGAGTTCTGACAAGGCTTCCAATAGGAGCCTGAAGGCTTCCCAGCATCTTTGCAATAAGGGTTTCCTTGTTGGGGATGCTTGCGTAAACCTTAACTTCGTTAACATCAATTACCTTTCCGTCAACGAAACCGGCTTTAATCTCGAGCTGTTCGTTGTTCTTTGCGAACTCAACCAAAACCTTTGCCGGAGCAACCACATCATCTGTGCTTGTTGCAAGAGCTGTAGGTCCGTGAAGAACGGGGTCAAGACCCTCAAGACCAACCTCATTTGCAGCAAAGCGAGTGAGTGTATTTTTAACGATTGTGTATTCAACACCGGCTTCTCTGAGTTTAGCACGAAGCTCGGTATCCTGAGCAACAGTAAGACCACGATAGTCAGCAATAACACCTGCCTGAGCATTCTTCAGTCTTTCGGTAAGTTCTGCGACAATAGCCTTTTTGTTCTCTAAAACTTTTGCACTTGGCACAACTGTTTCCTCCTTTCAAAATTAAACTGCCTATACAATCAATCCGCACAAAACGAAGATTTGTATTTGAAAACAAATAACCCTCGCAAGACATACGAGGGTTAGACATTAAACAACAAACCTGAATTTGTAATTTATAAGTCTCCTCGGCAGGAATTATGACCAAAGTCACCTGCTGTCTGCGGAAATTATTCAATTAACTATGACATTGTATCACACAATTTGAATTATGTCAACAACAAATTTCAAAATTATGCGTCAATCTTCACAGCATTTATTTTGATGCCGGGGCCCATAGTTGATGCAACGGTAACTGACTTAAGGTACTGACCTTTTGCAGCTGCCGGCTTAGCCTTGATAATTGCGCCCATAAGAGCATTGAAGTTTTCAACAAGCTTATCCTTGCCAAAAGAAGCTTTCCCAAGCGGGCAGTGGATAATGTTTGTCTTGTCAAGTCTGTATTCAATCTTACCTGACTTGATTTCAGCAATTGCACGAGCAACATCAGGTGTAACAGTACCCGCTTTGGGGCTTGGCATAAGGCCCTTAGGACCAAGAGTTTTACCAATTCTACCAACAAGACCCATCATATCGGGTGTTGCAACAACTACGTCAAAATCGAACCAGTTTTCTGACTGAATTTTCTGAACCAAGTCTTCAGCACCAACATAGTCAGCACCTGCAGCCTTAGCTTCTTCAGCCTTGCCTTCGCGAGCGAAAACAAGAACTTTAATTTCTTTACCTGTACCATTGGGAAGAACTACCGCACCTCTAACCTGCTGGTCAGCGTGTCTTGAGTCAACACCCAATCTTACATGAATCTCAACAGTTTCGTCAAACTTAGCCTTTGCGGTCTGGCAAACCAAATCCAAAGCTTCAGCTGTGTCATAAAGTTTGCTTTTTTCAATCAGCTTGACACTGTCTTGATATTTCTTACCTTTCTTCATTATTACATTTCCTCCTATCGTGGTTTCGCAGAATGTCTAAAATTACATTCCTCCCACTTTTTTCAATTGAAGCGTTTTTGGATTATTCTTCCACGGTAACGCCCATAGACCTTGCTGTACCTGCAACCATTGACATAGCTGCTTCGATTGAAGCTGCGTTGAGGTCAGGCATTTTCTGTTCTGCAATAGCCTTGAGGTCTGCTTTCGAAAGCTGTGCAACCTTGGTCTTGTTAGGAACGCCGCTGCCGCTTTGAACCTTACAAGCCTTCTTGATAAGAACAGCTGCCGGCGGAGTCTTGGTGATGAACGAGAATGATCTGTCCTGATAAACAGTGATAACAACCGGGATAACGAGACCGCTGTCCTTTGCTGTTTTTTCATTAAACTGCTTACAGAAATCCATAATGTTTACACCGTGCTGACCAAGAGCCGGACCTACAGGAGGAGCAGGAGTAGCTTTGCCTGCTTCAATCTGTAATTTGATGTAACCTGTAATTTTTTGCGCCATTTTAATGACACCTCCCTTTCACAAACGTGGTAATATCGGAAACGGATTCCTTATTTCCGCCCCTCCCACCTATCCGAAAGAAGTCCTTCCGGATATATAAATACGGCAAAAGCCGTGTGGGTAACTTGATTAAATTTAGCTGAGTGCTTCCACCTGGTTGAACTCAAGCTCGACATCTGTATCGCGGCCAAACATAGATATTTTGGCTTTGATTTTTTGTTTATCCATAACAATCGCATCAATAACACCGACAAATCCTTCCAAAGGACCGTACTTAACACGGATGTTGTCACCGACATCAAATCCAACTGTAACAGTCTGTTTTTCAAGACCAATAGCTGCAATTTCTTTTTCGGTAAGAGGCACCGGCTTTGAACCCGGACCAACAAAGCCTGTAACACCGCGGCAGTTTCTTACAACATACCAGCTTTCGTCGGTCATGACCATCTTTACGATTACATAACCGGGGAAAATCTTGCGCATAACCGACTTTTTCTGACCGTCTTTGATTTCGACAACCTCTTCCATCGGAACACTGATTTCCTGTATTACATCCTGCATATTGCGATTTTCGATTGTTTTTTCAATGTCAGCTTTTACTTTGTTCTCGTAGCCTGAGTAGGTGTGAGCAACATACCATTTTGCTTCTTTAGACATGATAACGGGACTCGCCCTTCCCTCCTACTTATCTGTTGATTAACAAGGCAATAGCGCCACTGAACAGCCAGTCCAGTATCCAGATAACTGCACCGACAATCAAAACAAAAATGATAACTATCAAAGTGTTTTGACGAACTTTTGCAAACGAAGGCCATACAACTCTTTTAAGTTCTGCCTTCATATCAACAAACCAGTTCTTGATTTTTGAGAATATACTCATTTGAAACTACCTCTTGCTTTCAAAAATTACTTCGTTTCTTTGTGAAGTGTGTGCTTTTTGCAGAATCTGCAGTACTTGTTCATTTCAAGTCTGTCGGGACTGTTTTTCTTGTTCTTCATTGTGTCATAGTTTCTCTGCTTACATTCTGTGCAAGCCAAAGTGATTTTAACTCTCATCCTTTTTCACCCTTTCGCGTTATACACTCTGCCAACTTGGGCAGAAAATTTTGCTTAATGTACTCTATTATTTGTGACTTCTTTTAGTCAACACAAATAAAGCCCCTTTTCAGAGGTAATGATATACTATCACATTTTTTTCCTGTTGTCAATATTTTTTTTAAATTTTTTATCATACCAAAATTTTTGTTTCAATATAATATACAGACATTCTTTGAAGGGAGCCTAAGGTTTTGAAAAAAGCACTAAATATTTCCTTTGTTTATATAGGGTTGGTCATTGGCGCAGGGTTTGCCTCGGGCCGCGAAATTTTTGAATATTTCAACACACCGTCGCGCACCGATTTTTCGGGGATTATTCTTGCTGCGCTAAGCTTTTCGCTTCTTTCATATATAATAATGTCTCTTGCCAAGAGTTTCGGCACTTTTGACTTTGACGATTTTATACAATATACCGCGCCTAAACTTGCGCCGCTTGTAAAGCTGTTTATGTCAGCATTTATGTTTTGCGGTTATTTTGTAATGCTTTCGGCAAGCGGAACTTTGTTTGAAGAAACCTTTTCGCTGCCATTCGGGATTGGTGTTTTTTTGCTGAGCTTCATCTGCTTTTTGGTTTTTGTTTTTGATTTGTCGGGTATAGTCACCGTAAACACCATAATGGTGCCTGTTATGATTGCGGGCATGTCTTTTTTGTGCATTGTTTCAAGCGTATGCGGTTTGCCGGCATTTTCGGCTTTCGGAAAGCTTAAATCCAATCCGCTTGTCTCGTCGCTTTGCTATGTAAGCTACAACACCGTAACCGCAGGAGCAGTCCTTGTCCCGCTTGCAAAACTCGCATCCACAAAACAGCTTAAGCATGCAGCATTTATCAGCGGCTGCATCCTTGGTGTTTTGATTTTTGGCGTATGGTTTGCACTCAATCTTTGCTACGACAACTTTTTTTCGGCAGAGATGCCGCTTTTGGAGCTTGCAGCATTTTATGGGCATATTCCCCGCATCCTATATGCAATTGTTCTTTTTATGGCGCTTTGCACCACAGCCATATCACACGGGTTTGGTATACTTTCAAAGTTTCATTTTAAAACCAGGACCGACCGTCTTATTGCTGCCGCCGTTTTTTGTCTTGTTGCAATGCCTTTTGCCAAATTTGGCTTTTCGGTTCTTGTGTCAAAACTTTATTCCGGTTTTGGCTTTTTAGGAATGTTTTGGACAGCGATTGTTATTTTTAGATACCTTAAGCCGAGGGGAATCAAAAGCAAAGAGCTGTGACAAATCACAGCTCGCCCAAAACAACTCTTTCAATCCCGGCTAAATCTTTCACAATTTTTATATCCTTAAATCTTTCTGACATAAATTCGCTCACATGATTTGCCTGGTCTATTCCCACCTCAAATGCAAGAAGCCCACCTTTTTGAAAAATTGCATTTTTTGAGATAAAGCGATAAAAATCCAATCCGTCCTCGCCCCCATCAAGCGCAAGGCACGGCTCGAAATCGCGTACCTTTTTATCAAGGGTTTTTATATCTTCGCTTTTTATATATGGCGGATTTGAAACCACAACATCAGGAACAAAATTCAAATCAGAAAAACCTTCCAATATATTATGGTGTCTGAATTCCACCCTGTCTGAAACCTTGTTTTTCTCGGCATTCTGCTTTGCAACCAAAATCGCATCCTTTGAGATATCAACCGCAAGAATACGGGCGTCAGGCAAAAAATGTGCAAGGCTTACCGACACACATCCGCTCCCACAGCCAACCTCAAGAATTTCGGGAGATTCTTTGCCCTTGCAAAAATCAATAACCGCCTCCACAAGAATCTCGGTGTCGCATCTTGGTATAAGTGTTGCCGGACTGACCGCAAACTCAAGCGACATAAACTCGCACTTGCCGACAACATACTGGACAGGCTCGCCTGTTTTAAGTCTTTCCATCGCCGCATCAAAACTCTTTAGTTCTTCTGCCGAAATAGTTTTTTCGCCCAATATAATATCTGTTTTGCTAAACCCCAGACTTTTGAGTATATAATCCACATCTGCAAGCGGACTGTCATTTAGGCAAAGAGCAAGACTTTCTGCCGCTTTTTTTCTGACCTCTTTTAATTTTACCATTTGTCCTGTTCCTTGTTTTCGGGGATTACAGCAGTAAGTGCCGTGATTGCAACCTCTATTTGACTATCGTCAGGCTCGTTGGTGGTTATATATTGCAACCACTTTCCTGGTGCGCTTATCGCCGCAGTAAGACAGTTGTCGTGTCTGCCGGCAAATTTAATCACTTCATACGAAAGTCCTGCAACAACAGGCAGGAGCAAAAGCCTTAGTCCAAGTCTTACAAAAGGATTGTTCCACGAAATAAACGAGAATACTATCACACTTACAACCATAACAATAAGCAAAAAGCTTGTCCCGCAACGCGGATGAAGCCGCGACTGCGCTCTTACATTTTCGACCGTCAATTCAAGGCCTTTTTCGTAGCAATGTATTGACTTGTGCTCGGCTCC
>JAZNKA010000027.1:0-40814 GCA_045578305.1 Clostridia bacterium
GTTTTTACAGGGTTTCCATCGCTGTCCATAAGTTCTACATCATATATCGGTGCGGGCTTACCCATAGAACCGATTTTGTGCGGCTTACCTACCATATTACCAATAATCATTGTACTTTCGGTCTGTCCAAAGCCTTCCAGAATCTGAAGCCCTGTTGCCTTTTCAAACTGACGGTAAACTTCGGGGTTTAATGCTTCGCCCGCTGTTGTCATATGCTTAACCGATGAAAAATCGTATTTTGCTATGTCCTGCTTAATCATCATTCTGAGCATTGTCGGGGGTGCACAGAATGTGGTTATCTGATATTTCGCAAACATCGGCAGTATGTCCGCCGCATCAAATCTGTCAAAATCATAAACAAAAGTTGCCGCTTCGCAAAGCCATTGCCCATAAAGCTTGCCCCACATTGCCTTTGCCCAGCCTGTGTCCGAGATGGTGAAGTGCAATCCATCAGGGTCAACATTATGCCAGTATTTTGCAGTATGGAAGTGTCCCAAAGCGTACTTGTAATTATGCGCTGCAATTTTGGGATAACCCGATGTTCCCGAAGTGAAATACATAAGCATAAGATCATCCCCACCAGGAGACTCTGCTGTGCGTTTGTAGTGAGTGCTGAAACGCTTGTATTCTTCGTCAAAATCTCTCCAACCCTCTTTTTGTCCACCAACAATAAGCTTGTTTTTGAGGGTTGGGCAGTTTGCTGCAGCAATATCAATTTGATTTGTGGTTTCTCCATCAGCGGTACAAACTATTGTATTGACTCCAGCCGACTTAAATCTGTACTCAAAATCATGTTCCTGAAGCTGATTTACCGCCGGGATAGCAATTGCACCAAGCTTGTTGAGTCCAAGCATAGCTATCCAGAACTGATAGTGGCGTTTGAGCACCAGCATTACTCTGTCGCCTTTCTTTATCCCCAACGACGCAAAGTAATTTGCACATTGGTTGGACAATTTCTTCATATCAGTAAAGGTAAATCTTCTTTCGGTCTTGTCCTTTGCAATATGAAGCATTGCAAGCTTGTCCGGCTCTTTTTCCGAAAGCTTGTCCACAAGGTCAAATGCAAAATTGAATTTTTCGGTATTTTTGAATTTGATTGAAGTTGGTGTTCCGTTTTCATCTTCAACCACATCAATAAAGTTGTGATAAATTCTGTCTTTTGTGTCGCGGTGTACTACCCCGATAATGTTTTTGGTAATCATGTCCGAGGACGCAAGTTCGCCCTTTTTAACATCATTTCTGAGAACAATTGCATAGAACTTACAATCTTTGCCGTTTACCGCAATCATACCATGCGGTGTGTCACTGTTGTAATAAATGCTGTCACCGGGGCCCAATACTTCCTTGTGTTCGCCAACCTGAACCATCAGATGCCCTTCAATTACTATATCACATTCCTGACCATCGTGTGTTGTAAGCTCAATATCCTTGTTTTGAGCCGATTCATCATATGTACTGATTACAAAAAGAGGTTCTGCAATACGGTTTTTGAAAGCATACGCCAGATTGTGATAAGTCATACCATGTGCTTTTGCAATCTGCTGTCCTGAACCTGCTCGGGTAATGGTATATGACTTAAGATTAGGGCTGTAACCCTCGATAATATCTGTTACATTTACACCAAGAGCAGCTGCACAACGATAAATGAATGCAAAGTTAAGGTCACTGCCACCATTTTCGCATTTTTGATATTCATCAATCGAAACGCCTGTGCTGCTTGCCATTTCTTCAAGCGAAAACCCTTGAATTTCGCGAAGCTCGCGAATACGCTGTGCCATTTCTTTGATTTTAAGATTGATATCCTTAAATTTCTCCATATCTTTCCCTCCGCTTTTCCGAGGCGTAAACAAAAAAATCTCGCCTCAAAGTTTAATTAAACCTTTGAGACGAGTGTAAATTCACCCGCGGTACCACTCAAATTGCGACATTTGTCACCACTTATCAAGGTCAATAAACCTCTATGCCTTAACGCAGCAATCACGGGAAGGTTCTACTTGCAAAAATGCTTTCTTCCTTCCGGCTCGGAAGCTACAAACACAAGCACCCTCGCTGTGACTCGCACCACCCGTCACTTCTCTCAAAAGCTAAAGTACAAGCGCCCTCTTCGTCAACGCCTTTATATTTAACAAAGGCATTATAACATAATATTTTTAATATGTCAAGGATTTTCAGCAAGTTATTTAAAAAACAAACCAACATCTTTTTTGCTAATATTTTTCAAATTTTTGCTGTACTTCAAGTTCTTTTCCCGTTTTCAAAATATTCTTTCCATATTTAAGCGAAAGGCCAAAAACAGTGTCTTCAAGCGCATTTATTTTTTCCTGCTGCACATTGGTTCCATCAAGCTCGTCAAACAACGAAATCTGTCCGCCGTCTTTTTCCTTTTTTTCACTCAAGTTATTAAGTGTTACACCGACAAGTCTTATAGGTTTTAGAATTCTGACTTCGTCCAAAAGTTCACACGCATATGAGTGTATTGTTTTTGCAGAATTAGTTATATCACGGCTTTTTGACCTTGTGATTGTCCTCATATCCGAAAATTTAATTTTAAGTGTTATGGTTTTTCCGTAAAGACCTTTTTGTTTGGCTCTTGTCCCCACATCACGCGAAAGCAAAAGAAGTGTATCTTTTAAAACTTCCTTATCTTCAATATCTTGCTGAAAGGTGTATTCTCTTCCTATCGACTTTGAAATATTTTCTGCAACAACCTCTCTGTCATCTCTTCCCCGTGCAAGTTTGAGGATATCCTCACCTGATTTTCCTAATGTTTTTATAAGCTGAGGTGGCGCTTTTAAAAGTTCTTCAACCGTTGAAATTCCAAATTCATTAAGTTTTTTCTCGGTTTGTGAGCCTATTCCACAAATGACGCGGACTGACCTTTTGAAGATAAGTCGGGTAAGAGCTTTTTCATCTTCTATCACAAAAAAACCATTCGGCTTTTTTTCTTCACTTGCAATTTTTGCGCCCATCATAGAATACGAAATGCCAACTGAACAGGTAAGACCAAGAGTTTCAAATATCTCTTTTTTGAGTTGTCTGCCAATATTTTCTGCTCCTCCAAAAAGCCTGAGTGACCCGGTAACATCCATATATCCTTCATCAAGTGCCACAAACTCTATTTTGTCCGTAAACTTAAGCATAATCTGATGTATTTGAGCCGAAACCTGTTCATACTTTTTCATATCGCCATGCATAAAAACCGCATCAGGACAACGACGATATGCCTCCTTGATATTCATAGCTGAATGTATTCCAAACTTTCTGGCTGCATAATTACAGGTCGAAACCACACCGCGTTCATCAGGAAGAGCTCCAATAACCAAAGGTTTTCCTTTTAATTCAGGATTGTCACGTTCTTCAACAGATGCAAAAAACGCATCCATGTCAATATGAATAATTGTGCGCTTCACTACTTTGTTTCTCCTTTTTGAATTGACCCTATGCCGCTGTATAAATTAAAATAACAAGGGTTTATCTCAGTTTTTATTTCTTTTGAGTAAATCATAACTGAGTCTTCAAAAAACAATCCTAAGACAGGATTTAATTGTTCGAAAAGATTTATAAACTCTGCATATCCTGCTTTTATTTGTGCAAAATCAGTCTTTGTCTGCATGGAAGACATAACAAACTTTAATTCTTCATCTTCAAATGCAAACATATTTCCATCGCCGAAAATCTCCGAAAAATCAAGATTGGGTGACAGCGCCATACTGCCGATAAAAGCGTCATAATTACCCTCTGATATACGCTTTTTATACTCATCATAAGGCACTCTTACAACATTTGTATGAACGCCGAATTCCTCAAGATTCTTTACAATAATCCTTGCAATGTTTTCCCTTGTTGTATTTTCTTCGTTTATCAATATCGAAAACTGTGCCGAAATAATTGCCCCATCAATATTTTTTTGAAAAGAGTTATTTTTAAATTCCCAGTCATTTTCTTCTAATATCTTCTTTGCATCAACTGTATTTTGTTTATGTTCAAACTTCTGATTTTCACAAATGATCCATTCCGACCTGAGCGGTGAATTTGCAGGCTGGGCATAGCCCATACGGGCCTCTTCACATATCTCATCACGATCAATAGCAAGTGAAATTGCACGTCTTAACTCAGTATTTGCCAAAATTTTATTGTTATGATTTATGCCTAAAAAATTATAAACGGGGGTTTTTATTGTGGTATAGGACGAACTTGACGGATCAACATATTTGCCCCAATCCATATTTTCGGCAGGTACAAAATCCAAACTCCCCGACCCAAAAGCATAAAGCGCAGTCTCGTTGCTTGGCATTATTTTTACTTTTATGGAGTCCGCATTTACCTTTCCGCCCCACCAGTTTGAATTTTTAACAAGATAATAGACATTTCCCTCACTTCGGTCCTCAAATTTGTATGCTCCTGTTCCGTTTGGCTTAAAGTTTGCAAAGTCGATTTCGTTGTTTTCTTTTTTGACTATAGGAAAATATAAAAGATTTATAAAGTTTGCATTAGGCTTTATTAAAGCAAATTTAATCTGATTTTTCCCGGTCACATATACCTCTTTAATGTTTGAAACATTGTATTTAAATGGACTTTTCTCCAGCTCTTTTATTTTGTTTACAGTATAAACAACATCCTCGGGAGAAAATTTGCCGGTATTATCATGCCATAAAACATTATTTTTCAGGTTCACACTCCATTCAAGACCATTATTGGATGCAGACCACGACTCCGCAAGAATAGGAATTGGGATAAGTTCGTCACTAAACTCCACAAGCCCTTCATAAACAATACTGAGCATTTGTATATTGGCTTCGTTATCGCTGGCAATAGGAAACAGAGTGTCTGGTTTGTAAGAAAAAACAGACAGTTCAACTGTACTATTCTCAACATCGTTATTCCTCAAAGAAACTTTTGCCTTATTGCACCCCGTGCAAAAGACCATGATTGCAATCATCACAAATATCAAAAGCTTTTTCAACATAATTTTCATCCTTTTTAACCTTTTGGTATTAGTTTATTAATCATTATAAGAGCACCCATCCTGCCCGTTTTGTCTCCATCAACACGATATGAATACAAAAGGTCCGGATGACACATTGTGCACATTCCTAAAACATCTATATTTTGTGCCTTCAATCCCGAATTCAAAAGAATTTTCTTATTTGCTTCCCACAAATCAACCTTAAACTTTCCGCTACCCAAATCACACACAAGATCTTTTTCAAAATTGCAAGCTACTTCTTTGCCGGTCTCAAAGCAACATTTTCCTATCGAAGGACCTATTGCCGCTTTTATATTTTCAGGAGATACACCAAATTTTTGTTGCATTACAAAAACCGCTTTTTCTGCAATTTTTGAAACAGTACCTCTCCAACCCGAATGCACAGCCGCAATAACGCCTGCACTTTGGTCAAACATCAAAATCGGTACACAATCTGCATAAAAAATCATAATTGGCAGATTTGGGCAATTTGTAATGAGCCCGTCTGCCTCAAAAGTTTTATCAAGTCTTTCAACGCCAAACCCTGCTTCTTCATCTGTTACTATTCTTACGAAATCAGAATGTGTTTGCTTGGCTGCAATTATTCTTTCAAAAGGAATATCAAAATCCCGCGAGATTTGCATATAATTTTTCCTGACCGACTCGCACGCATCTCCAACACGAAAGCCCAGATTAAGACCGTTTATCTTGCCGTGGCTGAATCCACCCGCTTTAGTGGTAAAAAAGTGTGTTATATAAGAATTATCCAAAAGGCTGCTTTTAAGATATATTCTGTCTTCAATCTTTTCAATTGACATCAAAATCACCCAACTTAAATCTCACTTGCAGGAAAATATAGTCTCTCAATTGAAGTAGTCTTCCTGGCTTTTTCGTCAAAATCAAAAATAACACCCGAAAACCATACCTCTCCCTCGGCTTTTTCAAATCTAAATTTTTTTCGTGTATAAAAAAGGTCCATTATTATTTCCTTTTTAACGCCCAAAACCGAATCTCTTACGCCTGTCATTCCCAAATCGGTGATATATGCCGTTCCGTTTGGCAAAATATGCTCATCCGCAGTTTGAACATGGGTGTGTGTGCCAAATACTATATCAGCTTTGCCGTCAAAATAATTTGCAAAAGCCAATTTTTCGCTGGTGGTCTCGGCGTGAAAATCAATAATTATTATATCTGCCTTCTTTTCAATCTCGCGAAGAATTTTTTCTGTAGCCCTGAATGGACAATCAACCGGATCCATATGAATTCTGCCTATCGCATTTATTGCAGCAATCCGCACATTTCCTAAATCCTCAATAAAATATCCCATCCCTTCTGTTTCGGGTGGCAGATTTGCCGGACGCACTACACGCGATATGTCATCAAGAACAGCCTTATATTCCTTATTAGAAAATGTATGATTTCCCAAAGTTATTACATCCACGCCCGAATTTATAAGAGAATTGGCTATATCAACCGTTATTCCGTTGGTATTTGCTGTATTCTCTCCGTTTGCAATGCAATAATCTATGTTATATTTTCTCTTTATTCTGCCCAAATTGTTATAGACAAACTCTCTGCCGTCTGCTGCTACTATATCTCCAACTGCAAGAATTCTCATGGCTTTTTCTACCTTTCAATTTAAAATTCATTACAAACTTAATTCAAAATTTCTTTAATCTTTACAAGTTCGTCAATTTCATAAGTTATATTTATATTCTGATTATTGGGCTTATGGAGCGGATTATACCAGCAAGTATCAATCCCTGCAAAAAAACCGCCTTTCATATCACTTGTAAGGGAATCACCAATAATCAAGACTTCCCTTCTATTCTCTATACCTAATTTTTCAAATATATAATCAAAATACTCTATATTAGGTTTTTCAAACCCTACATCTTCAGAAATAAAGACTGCATCAAAAACTTTATCAAGACCTGATTTGCTAAGCTTCTTTTTTTGTGCAACCTTGGTTCCGTTTGTAACGGCAACAAGTATATATTTGCCTTTTTGTTCCAAAAGAACTTCCTCTGCATCTTTTACAAATGCAATATGTTCGCCAAGTTCTTCTTGATAATCATCATTAAAATCTTCCGCCAACTCCTTGTTAACTCCCACAAGTTCAAAAAACTCCAAAAATCGTCCGATAAGGATTTCCTTTTTGGTCATTTTGTTTTTCTCAAGAAGTCGCCAATACTTGTTGTTTATTTGGGAATACGCCCCTATCATTTCATCGGTACATCTTCCCAAATTATATTTTTGGAACAAAGATTTAATGGCGCAGGATTCTGCCGCCAAGAAATCAAGAACCGTTCCGTCAACATCCCAAAACAAATACTTATACATAAAACACCTGATATTATACACTTCAAAATTTATTATTAAAATGTCAGAAAAAGGCTGCCAAAGCAGCCTTTTTCTTGGGAGCAAACCGGCTCCTTATTTTGCATATTCAACTGTTCGCATTTCACGAATAACATTAACCTTAATCTGTCCGGGATATTCCATCGAACTTTCGATTTTCTTAACAATATCCTTTGCCAAAAGAATGGTTTCATCATCGTTAACCTTTTCGGGTTTAACCATAATTCTGACTTCACGACCTGCCTGAATAGCAAATGACTTATCAACGCCCGCAAACGAATTTGCAATTTCTTCAAGCGCTTCAAGTCTCTTGATATAAGATTCGATATTTTCGCGTCTTGCACCGGTACGAGCAGCCGAAATAGTATCTGCAGCCTGAACGAGGCACGCAGCGCACGAGTTCGGCTCAACATCGCCATGATGTGCCATGATTGCATGAATAACTTTGTCATTCTCTTTATACTTTTTGGCAACATCTGCACCTATTGTAACGTGCGAACCCTCAACCTCGTGGTCAATAGCCTTACCGATATCGTGAAGCAATCCTGCACGCTTTGCAAGAGCAACATCAACACCAAGTTCTGCAGCCATAAGTCCCGCAAGATGCGAAACTTCAATAGAATGTTTGAGAACATTCTGTCCATAGCTTGTACGATATTTAAGTCTTCCAAGAAGTTTGATTATCTCAGGATGAAGTCCGTGAACACCAGTATCAAAAGTGGCTTGCTCGCCTTCTTTTTTGATTATAGCTTCAACTTCTTTTCTCGACTTTTCAACTGTCTCTTCAATGCGGCCCGGATGAATTCTGCCGTCAACAATCAATTTTTCAAGCGAAAGTCTTGCGATTTCGCGTCTTACCGGATCAAATCCCGAAAGGATAACCGCCTCAGGAGTATCATCAATGATCAAATCAACACCTGTAAGTGTTTCGATTGAACGAATGTTTCTTCCCTCACGGCCTATGATTCTTCCCTTCATTTCATCATTGGGAAGCTGCACAACCGATACGGTAGTTTCGGCAACATGGTCAGCAGCACAACGCTGAATTGCACCTGTGATGATGTTGCGAGCCTTTGCATCAGCCTCTTCTTTTGCCTGGTCCTCAATACTTTTTACCAAAACAGCAGCATCATGACGCGCATCAATCTCAACCTGTTTTAAGATGAGGTCTTTTGCCTCTTCGGCTGTAAGTTCCGCCACTTTTTCAAGTTGTGACATCTGAAGTTTTTTAACTCTTTCAACTTCTTCCTTAAGCTCATCTACTTCAGCTATTTTATTTTGAACCTGTTCTTCCTTTTTTTCAAGAAGCTGAATTTTTTTATCAATCGCATCTTCTTTTTGCTGAACTCGGCGTTCCTGACGCTGGAGCTCATTTCTTCTTTCTTTTATCTCTTTATCAAGTTCGTTTCGTTCTTTATGTATTTCTTCTTTTGCTTCTAAAAGTTTTTCTTTTTTTGTATTTTCTGCATCTTTTACTGCTTTAGATTTTGCACCTTCAATAATTCTGTTTGCTTCTTCTTCGGCACTGCTTATTTTTATTTCTGCAACCTTACGACGATATGAATATCCGTATCTGAACGCAGCAAATACTGCCACGATTGCTACAATAATAACACCTGCGAATACTGCAATTTGTAATCCGTCTATAATTAACACCTCCCAATAAAAAATTTGACGATTAAATCATAGAATTATACCGGAAAACCCGGTCTTTAACACTCAAAACAAGTGTAAATTTATTGCAAAGAAATACATTTTTATAAAGAACTATTTTGTAAACACGGCGCAAAACCAAAGGGTTTCAAGTGCCATCTGCATACATTATAATTCTAAACAATTTATGTCAAATTGTCAAGAGCTTTTTGAATTTTTTTGTGCAGTTTGCTCCATTTTTTTGATGATTTTGACGACCTCTTGTTCGCATAAATCGACAAAAAATATTGCTTTTTTATCCATTTTGTCTTATAATAATTTAGAAGAGATAAAAAGGGGTATTGTGAAAAATGTTATTTAAAAAAAAGAGAAAAGTTTTATCAGATAAAATCGAAACAGTATCAAACATTTGTGCAACTTGCAAATTTGCAACAAAACTTCACGCGTCAGAGGATTTTATGTGCAGCAAAAAAGGCATGGTATCTCCTGATTTTACCTGCCGACGCTATGCTTTTAACCACTTAATAAACCGTCCACCCAAAAAACACAAATTAAATACAAACAATTTGTCTGCAAAGGATTTTGAAATTTAAAAAATAAGCTGTGATATCACAGCTTATTTTTTATTTGCTATTTTTAGTTTTATACTTTTCACGCGTTGCAATCCCGCCCCGTATGTGTCTTTCGCTTTTGTTTTCCTGAAGAACTTCCTCCACATCTTTAGCAAGCCCTAAGTTTATCTTTCTAAGCCTTTCGGTGATATCTTTATGTACGGTCGATTTAGATATTCCAAATTTTTTAGCCGCCTCTCTGACGGTGCTTTTTGTTTCGAGGATGTATTTTGCGATGTTTATCGTTCTCTCTTCTATGGTATCAGTGCTCATTATATCACTCCCATATATCTTTTACTGTTTAAATATATGAAAGTCGTTGATATTTTATTACGAAGAAATTCAGACTAAACACCGCTTATCTAAACTAAAGCGATAGCAACTGAACTCAAAATTTTACCGTTCCTCGCGGAAATAAGCAAGTCCCAGTGATGCTGGTGGCTGGTTTTCTTTTTTATCACGGATACTTGTTATTACCAGAACAAGTATTGTCACAACATACGGCAGCATCTCAAAAAGTATTTTTGTGCTTACGGTGATGTTTGGTATATATGTGGGAATAACATACAAGAATCCGAACAGTATTGACCCCAGAATACTAAGACTCGGGCGCCATACTGAGAAAATAACCAATGCAATTGAAAGCCAACCGCGGTCACCAAAACCATTGTTTGACCAAACACCATTGGCATAATCCATTACATAGTAAAGGCCGCCAAGTCCTGCTATTGCACTTCCAATACATGTCGAAAGATATTTGTATTTTGTAACATTTATACCTGCCGCATCTGCAGTTTCGGGACTTTCGCCAACCGAACGCAAATGCAATCCCACTCGTGTTTTGTTGAGAACATATGAGGAAATAAGAGCAACTATTATTGCAACATATACCAAAAAACCATAAGAGAAAAATACATCTCCAAACCATCCCATTTTGTCTACAAAAGGAAGCTGTGTCTTAAAGATAACGCTTGTCGCCGAAAGTGAAATGGATGGTACATCTGTATCCACAAGTTTTATCAATGACCCGCCAAAGAAGTTGCCGATTCCTATACCAAAAGTAGTAAGGGCAAGTCCCGTAACATTTTGATTTGCTCGCAATGTAACTGTCAAAAAACAATAGATAAGTCCCATAAACATCGAACCTATAAGACAGCAAATAAGCGGAATAAAAACTGCAAGAAACGGATTGAGCACAGCAGCGCTTTGTTCATACAAAAATGCACCTGCAACACCACTTATTGCACCAACGTACATAATTCCCGGGATTCCAAGATTAAGGTGTCCGGATTTTTCGGTCAGAATTTCGCCCGTCGAGCCAAACAAAAGTGGAGTTCCCTGCATAACTGCTCGCTGAATAATCGTAGCTAACATTAGTTTTCCTCCTTGCTTTTTCTGTTTGATTTGATTTTATAGTTTATAAAAAATTCCGAACCGATTATAAAGAAAATGATAATGCCGGTGATGATATCCGAAAACGATGAATTAAGACGATAAACCTCCGAAATCTTTGAAGCACCTTTTTCAAGAAACACTATCAAAAGAGAGGTCA
Organism: Clostridia bacterium; assembly: GCA_045578305.1. GTDB lineage: Bacteria > Bacillota > Clostridia > Monoglobales > Monoglobaceae > SIG440. The sequence goes on from JAZNKA010000027.1 coordinate 11,144, forward strand.
GCACCATAAATCCCGGATGGAATTTTGCAAGCCACGACACCATAATTGCAGTAAATCCTCTACCTCCTGCAGTATCACTCTTAAGGGAATGGTCTGTTCCCGCTACAAGCAAAAATCCCGCTATGCCGCACACAGCACCCGAAATTGCCATTGTTCTGAGGATTACCTTTTTTACATTTATCCCGATATATCTTGCAGTCTTTTCGCTTTCGCCTACAACAGAAAGCTCATATCCCTGCTTTGTATACTTGAGATAAATATACATAAGAATTGTAATCAGAATTACAACTATAATGTTTATAAGATACTTCTGTCCAAAAAGCATTGGAAGCTGTCCAAAATCCAAAGTTCTGGGTGTTCCCGAGCCTTTTGGCACCGACCATTCAAGTGTAAAATATGCAACAATCTGTATTGCAATATAGTTCATCATAAGAGTAAACAAAGTCTCATTTGAGTTAAATCTTGCCTTAAAAAACGCCGGAACAAACGCCCAAAAAGCACCTGCAACAATACTTATCACAAACATTATGGGAATAAGCACCGGTCTTGGAACGATTTCGCCCAGAAATATCATACAAGTTGCAGTTGCAAGTCCGCCGATAAGCACCTGACCTTCTGCACCTATGTTCCAAAAGCGCATTTTAAATGCCGGTGTCACCGCAAGAGACACGCAAAGCAAAATTGCAGTGTTTTGCAACAAATTCCAGACAAGTCTTGGTGTGCCGACAGCACCTTTTATCATTGTAATATATACATCAATTGGATTAAGGTCTGTAAGAGCCACAGTCAAAACACCGCACACTATCAACGCGATAATTACAGCAACAACGCGAATTATCCACGATTTCCACCAAGCAATATCATCGCGCTTTGCAATGTGAATTGATGCTTTTCCAAAACAGCTCCAAACTGCATTTGTAAGCTTATTCATTTTCATCCGTGCCTCCCTTCTCCTGTTTTTGTTCATCGGTTGTCTTTGTCATCAAAAGACCTATTTCTTCTTTCGAAGCAGTTCTTCCATCAACAATTCCGGTGACTCTTCCGCCACCAATAACCATTATTCTGTCACAGAGTTCAAGCAAAACATCAAGGTCCTCACCAACAAAAATAACAGCAACGCCTTTTTGCTTTTGTTCGTTCAAAAGATTGTATATCGTATACGAAGAATTGATATCAAGCCCTCTGACAGGATAAGCTGCCATAAGCACCGTCGGTGAAGAAGCGATTTCTCGACCTACAAGAATTTTTTGAACATTTCCGCCCGAAAGTCTTCGTACCGGTGTGCTGGTCGATGGTGTAACAACCTCAAGTCTGTCTATTATTTCTTCTGCCAAAGATTTTGGAGATTTTCGTTGCAGAAAAGCAGACTTTCCTTTTTTATAGCTTCTTAGCATCATGTTGTCAACAATATCCATATTTCCCACAAGTCCCATGCCAAGTCGGTCTTCGGGAACAAACGCAAGGCGTACACCCAATTGGCGTATCTGGATTGGGGTCTTGTCCCTTAAGTTTTCGGTTGTTTTGGTCTTGGGATTGTTATAAAGCACTTCACCGTCATTAAGGTGCTGAAGTCCTGCAATTGCTTCCAAAAGTTCTCTTTGTCCACTTCCGGCAATTCCTGCTATACCCAGGATTTCGCCCGAACGCGCTGTGAATGATACATCATCCAGGACCTTTACTCCCTCGCGGTTGATGCAATTTATTTTGTTTACAACCAATCTGTCTTCGGGATTTTGAGGCTCGCTTCGTTCGATATTAAGGGAAATCTTTTTCCCCACCATCATTTCAGTAAGCTGCGCCTCATTTGTTTCGGCAGTTTTGACTGTTCCTATATATTCACCCTTGCGAAGAACTGCTACACTGTCCGAAAGCGAAAGCACTTCATGAAGTTTGTGTGTGATTATAATAATAGCCTTTCCGCTTTCGCGCATCTTTCTCAGCACCGCAAAAAGCTTTACTGTCTCTTGTGGGGTAAGCACCGCTGTCGGTTCGTCAAGGATAAGAATATCTGCTCCCCTGAAAAGCACTTTTATAATTTCGACCGTCTGTTTTTCGGACACCGACATTTCATATATCTTTTTGTATGGGTCAAGTTCAAAGCCGTAAAGTTCGGTTATCTCGTTGATTTTTTTAATATATTCTGTCATATTAAAACTGCTTTTGTCTTCAAGTCCCAAAATGATATTTTCTGCAGCCGAAAAAACATCAACAAGCTTGAAGTGCTGGTGTATCATCCCTATTTTGTAATTGAAGGCATCCTTGGGCGATGCAATGGTTACAGGCTCTCCGTCTATAAACATTTCTCCGCTGTCGGGATAATAAATACCCGAAACCATATTCATAAGAGTGGTTTTTCCACTTCCGTTTTCGCCTAAGATAGAAAGGATTTCGCCTTTCTTCACCTGAATAGACACATTTTTGTTGGCAACAACGCTGCCAAATGTTTTGGTGATATTTTTTAATTCAAGAGCTACATTTGATTTCATAAAAAATCTCCATTTTGCTTAAGATATTTTTGTGTTTTAGTAAATTCATAACATCGTATACCGTTACTGAAACACAAAACAAAATTTAAATATAGGGCGGAGTTTTCCCCGCCCTATATTCAAAACAAATTTAGAACATGCTGTTAAGCAATGTAATTCCATCAATCTGAAGATCAAAGTAAGGAGCACTGCGATATTCTGATTCGTGGAAGTAACCATCTTTGATTACCTCTGTATCCTTTTCATAATTTGCATCTGTGTCTACATCAGCAAGATATGATTCAAGCTTTTTGCCTTCAACTGTGAAGTTGTTTGTATCAAATACTTTGATTTCGCCTGCAATAAGCTTAGCTTTTGCATCTTCAATTGCAGCCTGTGTTCCTTCTGCAGCAGCCTGTTCGTTAACTTCAGTAAGAGCTACAGAACCAGCTTCAAATCCTTCGCACCAGTCATAAGCGATAGCTTCGCCCTTCTGTCTCTGGTTGATGATGTATTTGAAGTAAGGAGCCCAGTCGATTCTTGAAGAAACGATAAATGTATTGGGACAAGCATCTTTTGTGCTGCCGTTATATGAAACATTGGGCACATTTGCGTTTTCACAAGCTGTGGGAGCACCCATCGAGTCAGCATGCTGGCTGATAAGTACACACTTGTTGCTGAGGAGCTTTGTTGCAGCTTCTTTTTCCAAAGCTTCGTCATACCAGCTTCCTGTAAACTGTACTTCCATTGTTACTGACGGGCAAACCGATTTTGCACCAAGATAGAATGAAGTATAACCCGAAATAACTTCTGCATAAGTAAATGCACCAACATAACCCATCTTAGCTTCTTCAGCAGTGATTTTGCCTTCGTCAATCATTTCGTTGAGTTTGAGACCTGCAGCGATACCTGCAAGATATCTTCCTTCATAGATTGAAGCAAATGCATTGTGGAAGTTTGCAACTTTCTCGGTATGAGCGGTTGTACCTGTAGCATGGCAGAATTCAACCTCGGGGAATTCTTTTGCAGCCTTAAGGATGTAGGGTTCGTGGCCAAAGCTGTTAGCAAACACGATATCACAACCCTGGTCAGCAAGGTCAGCAGCAGCTTCATAACATTCATTACCTTCAGGAATATTGGTCTTGAAGATAACCTGTTCTGCCGAAAGACCTAATTCTTCAGTTGCAGCTTTTGCAGCATCCAAGAAGTTCTTGTCGTAGGTTGAGTTTTCGTCATGCAAGAAGATGAAACCGATTTTGAAATCTTCGTTAGCAGTTTCACCGCCGCATCCTGCAAGCATAGCAACTGAAGTCACAAGCATTGCAGCAACGAGAAGTAGTGTAACAATTTTTTTCATTTTTGTACCCTCCTGCTTTTCAGCATTTTAAAATTTATGTAAATTTTATTTACATACAAAATTATTTTCGGAAAGAAAGTGAATTTTCGGTCATATTTTCGATTATCGCCAAAGAATCCACGCGAATACCGCTTGTGCGAAGCTCGTCTCCTCCACCCTGAAAACCTTTTTCAATCGCAACAACACATCCGCAAAGTTTTGCACCTGCTTGTTTTATTATGTCCAAAAGACCATTCAAAGCATTGCCTTTTGCAAGAAAATCATCAATTACCAAAACATTGTCCTTATCATTTAAAAAATCCTTGCTTACAACCGCATCATACACATTTTTGCGGGTGAATGAGGTGACCTTTGAATGATAAAGGTTGTCTGAAATATTTTCAGATTTGTTCTTTTTCGCAAAAACAACCGGAACTTTCATAAACTGTGCCGTTGCAAAAGCAATCGGTATACCTGAAGTTTCGATTGTAAGAATTTTGTTTACAGGCTCATCCTTATAAAGCTCAGAAATTTCCTTGCCCATTTCCATAATGAATTCAACATCAAGACAATGATTTAAAAAACAATCCACCTTGAGTATATTGCCTGGAAGAACCGTTCCCTCTTTTAAAATTTTGTCTTCTAAAGCTTTAATGTCAAACCACTCCCTAAAACAAACCCAATGGTTTAACCCATTGACGAATACTGTTAATATTAAAAACAGTATAGCATACCCAAGTGCAAAAGTCAAACAAAATTCTACCTTTTATACTATTTTTTGCACAATAAACATCAAAAAAACAAAAAGCCTTTTGGGCGTTTTGACCCAAAAGGCTTTTTGTTGATTAGTTTGTATAGTTGTCAAAATATCCCTGAACAAGAACAACAGGTGTACCCTTATCTCCTGAGCCACTTGTAAGGTCGCACAGTGACCCTATAAGGTCGGTAAGCTGACGCGGAGTTGTGCCCTGAGATGCCATGTTACCTACCAAATTGTTGTCCTTAGACTTGATACTTTCGGAAATCGCTTGTTTTAAAGCTTCGCCTGACAAATCCTTGAAATCATTGTCTGCAAGATACTTAAGTTTAAGCTCGTTTGGAGTACCGATAAGTCCATCAGTAAATGCAGGCGAAACAACAGGGTCCGCAAGCTCCCAGATTTTCCCTTGCGGGTCTTTAAACGCACCGTCTCCATACACCATAACCTCTACATGCTTTCCTGTAGCTTCAAAAATTCTCCTTTGTATATCAAGAACCAAGTCTTTGCATTCATTGGGAAATAATTTTATCTTGTCTTCGGTTGATTTGTTCGAACCCAAAAGACCATACTTTGCATTGTATCCACTGCCGTTTACAGATTCGGTAAGAATATCGTCAAGGCCGCATACGATTTTTGCGCCTGCTTCCTTTAAAATCCTTTTTGTACGGTTTCTGGTATGAATATCACAGTTTATGACGCAATCTGTATAGTCAAGAATTGTTTTTGCCTGATTTGCAAATATAATTTCGACCTCTGCGCCACATTCGCGAACTAAATTCCCGTAGTATTCTACATAATCCACACCTGTAAATTCGTGTTTGTTTTCGCCGAACAACTCACGGTATTTTTCAAGTGTAAGAACATCAGAATAAGGATTTATGCCTGCCGCATCAATTTTATCCAGACTTACGAGTTCGTTTCCCACCTCATCAGAAGGATAGCTAAGCATTAAAACTACCTTTTTCACACCTTTTGCGATACCTCTAAGACATATAGCAAATCTGTTGCGCGAAAGTATCGGGAAAATTACGCCAACTGTTTCTCCGCCGAGTTTTGCCTTTACATCAGCTGCAATATCATCAACCGAAGCATAGTTGCCCTGAGCTCTTGCTACAATTGATTCGGTAACAGAAATAACATCTTTGTCATTGATTTCAAAGCCATCGTATTTAGCTGCTTCAAGTACACTATCTGTAACAATCTCGGCAAGATTGTCATTTTCGCGGATTATCGGGCATCTGATGCCTCTGGAAACAGTTCCCACTCTTCTTTCTTGGTTTGCCATTTGTACCCCTTCTATCTTTTAAAATTTATATACTAAATAATGTATATATCCAATCCTGCAAGAACTTTGCTTAAGCAATTTCACAAGACGTTGGTTATTATAACACATTTGCGCGTTCTTATCAAGCTTTTTTGCTAAAAAAATAACATTTTTTTAAGAAAAATAATATTTACACTTGACAAATCAATGTCCTTGTTGTATAATACCTCTTGTTGCAAACACAACACGGATCTTTAGCTCAGTTGGTTAGAGCAACCGGCTCATAACCGGTCGGTCCGGGGTTCGAGTCCCTGAAGATCCACCAAAAAGAAACGACAATTTTCGTCTTGAAGATTGTCGTTTCTTTATTTTTATCTTACCCCTGTTAAAACCTTGACAAAAAGGCGTTTTTTTTGTATAATTGTGTTTGATTATTATTTACGGAGGAAATCATCTTATGGGACTTACACTTGCACAAAAAATTATCAAAAATCATCTTGTCTCCGGCGAACTGATTGCCGGAACTGAAATTGGCATTAAAATTGACCAGACACTTACTCAGAACGCAACCGGAACCATGGCTTATCTCGAATTTGAAGCTATGGGTGTTCCCAGGGTAAAAACTGAGCGTTCAGTTGCATATATTGACCACAACACACTACAAAGTGGATTTGAAAATGCCGATGACCACAGATTTATCGGCAGTATCTGCAAAAAGCATGGAATATATTTTTCCAGACCAGGCAATGGAATTTGTCATCAGGTGCATCTTGAACGATTTGGCATCCCCGGCAAAACACTTATTGGATCTGACAGTCATACACCCACCGGTGGCGGTATCGGTATGCTTGCAATCGGTGCCGGCGGTATGGATGTTGCTGTTGCCATGGGTGGCGGTACATATTACATAACCTGCCCCAAAATTGTTAAAATTGAGCTGACAGGCGAACTCAGCCCCTGGGTTGCGGCAAAAGATGTTATTCTGGAAGTTCTTCGCAGAATGTCTGTCAAAGGCGGCGTTGGCAAAATAATTGAATACACCGGCGAAGGTGTCAAAACCCTTTCAGTTCCCGAACGTGCAACCATAACAAATATGGGTGCCGAGCTTGGAGCAACAACATCAATCTTCCCATCCGACGAGACAACCCGTGAGTTTTTAAAAGCACAGGCTCGCGAAGAAGACTACACTCCTCTTTGTGCGGACCCGGATGCAGTTTATGACGAAGTAATCGAAATTAACTTAAGCGAGCTTGTTCCACTTGCAGCTTGTCCTCATTCGCCCGATAATGTAAAATCAGTTGCCGAAATCGGCGAAATGAAGATTGACCAAGTTTGCATCGGTTCGTGCACAAATTCTTCACTTCTTGATATGCTTAAGGTTGCTTACATCCTCAAAGGCAAAACCGTTCATCCCGATGTTTCGCTTTCAATTGCTCCCGGCTCCAAGCAGGTTCTCAATATGCTTGCTGCTTGCGGTGCTCTTTCGGACATGATTGACGCAGGTGCGCGCATTTTGGAAAGTGCTTGCGGTCCTTGTATCGGTATGGGTCAGTCACCCAACTCGGGCGGCATATCACTCCGCACATTCAACCGCAACTTTGAAGGACGCAGCGGCACCAAAGATGGTCAAATCTATCTCGTTTCACCCGAGCTTGCTGCAGCCTCTGCTCTTTCGGGTGTGCTTACAGACCCAAGAACACTTGGTGAAATGCCTGACTTTGAACTTCCCGAAATTTTTACAATCAATGATAACATGATAGTTCCCCCGGTCTCTGAGGAAGATATGGACACAGTTGAAGTATTGAGGGGCCCAAACATCAAACCCTTCCCCGTTTCTGAGGCTTTGGCTGATGAAATTTCTGCAAAATGCAGTCTTAAGGTTGGTGACAACATCACAACAGACCATATTATGCCTGCCGGTGCAAAAATTTTGCCGCTTCGTTCCAACATTCCAAAGATTTCGGAATATTGTTTTGCGGTTTGCGACGAGGCTTTCCCAAAAAGAGCTCTTGAGCTTGGAAAAAGCATTGTAATCGGCGGCTCAAACTACGGTCAGGGTTCTTCAAGAGAGCATGCGGCTCTTGCTCCTCTTTACCTTGGCGTTAAGGCTGTCATTGTTAAATCATTTGCCAGAATTCATATGGCAAACCTCATCAATGCAGGTATAATACCTATGACATTTGTAAATGAGACCGACTACGACAGAATTGAACAGGCGGATGAGCTGAAGTTTACTAATCTCAAAGCTTCAATTCTGACAGAAAGCGAACTTGTGGTTTCGAATATAACCAAGGGCTTTGATTTTAAGGTTAAGCTTGATCTTTCTGACAGACAAAGACAAATGCTTAAAGCCGGCGGACTTCTTAACTATACAAGAGAAATCAGCAAATAATTTATAACCAGAAAGGTAAAATACAATGGAAAAGATAAAAATGACCACTCCTCTCGTCGAAATGGACGGAGACGAAATGACCCGAATTATATGGAAGATGATTAAGGATATCCTTATCCTTCCGTATGTTGACCTCAAATCCGAATATTATGATTTGGGTCTTGAATACAGAAACGAAACAAACGACAAGGTTACGTTCGATTCGGCATACGCTACAAAAAAATATGGTGTTGCGGTAAAGTGCGCAACAATTACACCCAATGCCGAAAGAGTCAAGGAATATAACCTTAAAGAAATGTGGAAATCTCCAAATGGTACAATTCGCGCCATTCTTGACGGAACAGTATTCCGCGCACCGATTATCGTAAAAGGAATTACCCCTTACATTCCTTCGTGGACCAAGCCAATAACCATTGCACGTCATGCTTATGGTGATGTTTACAAAAATACTGAAATGCAGGTTCCTGCGGGTTCTAAGTGTGAAATTGTCTGCACAGACAAAGACGGAAAAGAAATCCGTCAGACAATCCACGAATTTACCGACAGTGCAGGTATTATTCAGGGTCTTCACAATATTGACAAGTCAATCGCAAGTTTTGCGCGTTGCTGTTTCAATTATGCCCTTGACACAAAACAGGATATCTGGTTTGCCACAAAAGATACAATATCAAAAAAATATGATCACCGATTCAAAGATATCTTCAGCGAAATTTTCGAGACTGAATACAAGGAAAAATTTGAAGCTACAGGCATTGAATATTTCTATACCCTTATTGACGATGCTGTAGCTCGCGTTGTACGTTCTGACGGAGGATACATCTGGGCATGCAAAAACTATGACGGGGATGTTATGTCTGATATGGTTGCAACTGCTTATGGAAGTCTTGCCATGATGACTTCGGTTCTGGTTTCTCCCGACGGCACATATGAATATGAGGCTGCTCACGGAACAGTTCAGCGTCACTATTACAAGCACCTCAGGGGTGAAGAAACCTCGACCAACAGTGTTGCAACATTGTTTGCATGGACAGGAGCGCTCCGCAAGCGCGGCGAACTTGACGGACTTTCTGATCTCTGTAATTTTGCAGAAAAGCTGGAAAAAGCAACAATCGACACAATTGAAAACGGAATTATGACAGGAGACCTCTACCTTCTTTCAAATCTTGAAAGCAAGAAAAAGGTTAATACAGAAGAATTCTTAATTGCTGTAAATGAAACTCTTAAAGCTATGCTTTAATTGGAGGTACAATTATGGAAAAACAAGTGTCGCAATCGGTTATCAACAGACTCCCCAGATATTACAGATATCTGGGTGAGCTCTTGTCAAACGGAATTGAAAGAATTTCGTCCAAAGATTTGAGTGAAGAAATGAATGTAACCGCATCTCAAATCCGTCAGGATTTAAACTGTTTTGGCGGTTTTGGTCAGCAGGGTTATGGTTACAATGTTGAATATCTTTACAACGAAATCGCAGGTATTCTCGGCTTGAAGTCACAATACAAAGCAATCCTGATTGGTGCCGGAAATATGGGACAGGCACTTATACAAAACACCAACTTTGAAAAAAGAGGATTTAATCTGATTGGTGTTTTTGACAATGACCCCCAAAAAATCGGCAGAGAAATAAAAGGAATTAAAATTTGCGACATTGCTGATGTGGAACAATTTATAAAGGATAACAATCCTACAATGGCAATTATTTCAACTCCCAGAACAGTTGTAAATCAAATCGTGCACAAGCTTCAGGACTGCGGAATTAGTGCTTTTTTGAACTTTTCATATGCCGAAATTTCAAATTCTGAAAATGTCGTCGTTGAAAATATCCACCTCAGTGACAGTTTGATGCGCCTTTGCTATAAAATTTCTGCAAAAAATACTGAAACTAATCAAAAGGACTAGCCAGATATGAAAACATTTGCTCTTGTAGGCAAAACCGGAACCGGCAAAAGCTTTCGGGCCCTGGAAATTGCCAAAGCCAATGAAATTGATGCAATAATTGATGATGGATTGTTGATTTTTGAAAGCAAAATTTTGGCCGGCAGTTCTGCCAAACATGAGAAGACTCGTATGGCATCAGTAAAACGGGCAATTTTTGAAAGTGATTCTCATGCTACCTCTGTAAGAGAAGCCATTTCAAAAAACAGTATAACTTCTGTTCTTATCTTAGGTACTTCCGAAAAAATGGTAAATCAAATAGCTGCGCGCCTTTGTCTTTTACCTGTTGACAAGATTATTAAAATTGAAGAGGTTGCAACCCCCGAAGAAATTGCTGCAGCTTCAATGATGCGTACAAAATACGGTAAGCACATCATTCCTGCACCGGTATTTGAGGTTAAAAAACAATTTTCCGGCTATTTTTTGAAAGCCTTTTTGCCACAGGGAAAACGCGACTATATTTCAGAAAAAACAATTATGCGTCCTACTTACAGTTATCTTGGAAATTTCAGGATTTCACCCAAAGTGTTTTCAGATATATGCCACTTTGTTGTCCGCAAAATCGATAATGTTTCGGACATCTATAAAATCAAAACAGTTCCTTGCGAGAATGGCTGTGTAGAGATATTTATTGAAGTAGGACTTTTCTTCCCTTGCAATATACCAAATACTGCAAATCTCATCCAAAACGCAATCACAAAAGCCATTGAGGACAGCACATCGATTGTTGTGCAAACTGCAGATGTTTCGGTAAAAACACTATCCTTCAAACAACCGAGGTAGATTATGATAAACTTATACAGCATCGACCATTTCAGTCTTGAACAGACCTTTGACTGCGGGCAATGCTTTCGCTTTGAAAAAGACGAAAATGGTGTTTTTTATGGAGTTGTAGCAAATAATGCAGTAAAAGCATATTACCATACTCCCGAAACCATTTGTCTTGAAAGTTCAAATCCTGATCCTGATTTTTGGAATAATTATCTGAATTTTTCATGCGACTACGCCGATATTGAAAAACAACTTTCAAATGACAAAAGACTTCTCCCCTGCATCAAAGCAGGGCAAGGAATTCGAATTCTTCGTCAGGATTTGTGGGAAACAATAGTTTCATTTATAATTTCTGCCAACAACAACATCCCGCGCATAAAAAAGATTATACACAAACTTTGTGAGCTTTATGGCGAAAAAATCGAGTTTGACGGCAAGGTATTTTTTGGGTTTCCCTCCCCCAAGACTTTGGCAAGACTGGAGCTTTCGGACCTTTCGGAAATCCGCGCAGGCTTCAGAGATAAATATATATTGGATGCCGCAAAAAAAGTTGTTTCAAAAGAAATCGATCTTGAAATGCTCCCAAATTTAGAAAATGATGCTGCAAAAAAAGAACTTATGAAAATCAAAGGAATTGGAACAAAAGTTGCCGACTGCATTCTTCTTTTCGCTCTTGGCAGACACAACATTTTCCCTTTGGATGTGTGGACAAAGCGCATTTTGTCCGAACTCTATAACATAGAAGAAAAAGCTATGCCTGATTTCGTTAAAAAAACTTATGGCGACAACGCTGGGATTGCCCAGCAATACTTATACTATTATTACGCAATTGAAAAAAACAGGTAATTTTTAATATAAGGAGATATTTTATGGAAGTTTCAGAAGCATTGTTAAAAAGAAGAACTATAAGGAAATTTACTCAAGAAAAACTTGATGAAAAAGCTCTTAAAAAGCTTTTGGAATATGCACGCCTTGCAGCATATCCATCGAATATGCAGCCTCTTAAATTTGCAATATTTACAAATCCAGAAATGCTTGAAAAGATATTCCCCAACACCAAATGGGCAGGATATCTTCCAGAAACAGGAACACCAAAGGAATGTGAGAGACCGACAGCTTATATTGCGGTATTCGGCGACAAAAGTATAAAGCAATCGTTTGAGGTTGAAGCGGGTGCTGCTGTTACTTCTATGATGCTTGGCGCTTTTGAGATGGGCATTGCAAGTTGCTGGCTTGGTGCAATAGACCGCAAAAATCTTATGCAGATTTTCAATCTTTCTGACGAGAAATTTGACCTTATTTATCTTCTTGCCCTTGGCTACCCGGCACAAAAAAGTGATATTTCTGAAGTAAAAGACAATATAAAATACTTTGAACTTCCGGACGGTCAAATTTCTGTTCCAAAACGCTCACTTGATGAAATAACACTCAAAATTGACTAGAATTTATAATATTCAAAACAAAAGCGAGACCTAAGTCTCGCTTTTTATATTCATTTTCGGTTGTCTATCTCTGGTGTGTAAAAGAATTCCAAAAGTATAGCAATATCTTCTGTTGGAATGTTTTCCAGAATTGGTTTTCTCAATTCATCCGCCTTCTTATCGCCCAAAGTCCTGTATATTTCATATGTTGCCTTTGCATCAGTAATATAATCATAAGCAGAATCCTGTATATACTTTTTCATACTGGAGATAAGACGATTTGCAACATCAATCGTTTTTTCAAATGTGCAATTTGGAAGAACTTTATCCTGCATTATTGCTACCATTTCCTTAAGCTTTTCTACAAGAACTTCTCGCGCCATACTGTCTATATCAATGGGCTCAATATCAAGCAATCTGTCTTTATCAATTATACATTTTTCCAAAGCCACACAAACTTCGCTTCTTGTTATTGGTTGTGTTGCTCTGAATTTTCCTCCACCTTCCAAAACAAACAGACGATTTGAAATTAATTTTTCAACACTATCTTTTGCCCAATCCGAAACTGTATCGCTAATTTCAACCACAAATGGCAAACGCTCGGAACCAAGAATTCTGTCAAGCATAACGCAAACTTCTTCACGGGTAACTTTGTTTTGAGGTTTAAATGTTCCATCACCCATTCCCTTTATATATCCTGCCTGCACAGCTCTAAGAACATCGTTTAAAAACCAATCGTTTGCCGAAACATCCGAAAATACATTTTCTGCCTCAACAGTATAATCATACATTTTGTTGATTATAGTTACGAACTCTGCACGGGTCAAAGAATCTTCGGGTCTGAAAAAGCCATCACCATCACCTTTGATATATTCGTGCTGATGCATTTTCATTATGGCTTTACCCGACTCGCTTTCGGGGTCTACATCATAAAAAGAAAGGACTGTTGTAAAAGATAAGCAAAAAATCAAACAAGCTATTGTCAATAATTTTAAGGTCTTACTTTTCATAAATTCCTACTCTCCCAAAAGTTTAAGATAATATGCTTTTTTCAATGCTTTTTCATTTTCATAAGCATTTTTAATGGTTTTTATAATAGACGTATCCGCTTTAAACTTTTTAAGTTCTTTTTCAAGGTCTGCGAGCAACTTGCCGACTTCACCATCACATTGTTTCAAGAGCGAGGTCGCAGTTCCCATATATTTGGCAACAAGATTCTTTTTGCCTATCAAATTCTTTTTTTCTTTTGGAAGCTCACTATATTCTTTTCGTACTTTTGCCTCAATCTGACCAAGTTTTCCAAGATAAAAAGCTTTCATACTGTAAAGCTCTATCACCTTGTCACCAATCAATTCGTCAAGCTCTGAAACTTTGTTCTCATTATCTTTTTGAGGGGTCGTCTTATCTTTTTGATTTTCGTTGTATTTCTTCTCCAAAATTTTTACGGCATCATCAGCCGAAATTTCACCCTTAATTATCAGCCGCTCTTCTTCTGCAGTAAAATCACTTACCAGATTGGCATCAAACTTTTCTTTAATTTCGGATTCAAGCTTTTCTTTACCGGTATCAAGCTCAGCAGCAATCTCAATTTCTGTTTTTGTAATTGTTGTCAAAATCGCATTTATATTATTCCACTGCCAAACAACCAATCCCGCTGTAAGCACACTCAAAACCGCAATAGCAATCAAAAGAATTTTAACCCATTTTCTCATAGTTTATCATCCTTCAAAAGAAATTTTTATTGCCCGCAAATTTTCTATTCTTCACTTTCTCCGTAACTTATATAGCTTCCTGAACTCTTTTTTCTAAAATTTTTATACTTATTTTTTGTGATATTTTTATACTTTTTATTGTCTTCAAAAAGAACACCATTGAGCACAAAGCCCAACACCTTTGCATTTGCAAAATTAAGCTGATTCAAAGCATATCTCATAGCTTCTTTATCTGTGGAATTTTGCAAAGCTATCATTATAATACCATTTACGTATTTAGAAAGAACAACCGTATCAATGACTAAATTGATCGGGGGGGTGTCAATGAAAATATAATCAAAGTCTTTCTCAAGTTCTTCAAGCAAATTTTGCATTTTTTCTGAGCCAAGTAATTCAACCGGATTAGGAGGAATATTTCCCGCCACAATATAGCTGAGATTTTTAAATTTTGATTTTTGAACAATTTCAGATATATCAGAAAGCCCAACCAAAAAATTGCTTAATCCCGGCGAAGTGCTTACATTAAGAAGTTTGGCAATATTGGGTCTTCGTAAATCAGCATCTATAATCAAAACTCTTGCATCCATCTCGGCAAATGTAATCGCCATATTCAAACAGTTTGTGCTCTTTCCTTCGGATTCAAGAGAACTTGTAACTATTAACTTTTTGCAACCGGTTGTCGGAAGAGAAAAAATCAAGTTTGTTCTCAACGCCTTGTAAGCTTCACGCACATAAAACGGACTGTCATCATTAAGGACACGCTGACGAATTTGTTCGAAATCCTGTCCCAATATATTATTTCTCCTTTTTCTTTGTCTCAGCCTTTGAAACAAATTCACTTGTGTCAGATTTCTCTGCATAGCTTATCGCCTCCCTATTTCCCGTTTTGTAAGATACCCTTGCCGAACGATACGCGTATGCACCACGCCTGTTTTGTGCTTCGGATATATCAGGAATGACTCCCAGGTTTGGAAGATTAAACCAAATTTCCAAATCATCTTCGGTCTTTATTCTCATATCAAATATTTCTCGAATAACAACAATAATACAACCAAGCAAAAGGCCTATCATTAATCCCAAAATCATATTCTGAGGAACATTGGGCGAAACCCTTTTGCCCTCAAGAGCATAGTCAAGTACTTTGACCGAACTTGCCTCAATAAAATTTTGAATTACTTCTGGCGAAACATCCGCAATTGTATTGGCAATTATGTGCGACCGTAAGGGATCTGTATCTCTTACAATTACTTCAAAAATCTCTGTCCCATCAACAGACCTTGCGCTGACTGCCGATCTGAGTATTTCTGAATCATAACTGTAAATTCCTTGTTCAACAAGTTTGGTGTTTACTTCGTTTAAAAAAGTGTCACTTTTGATAATTACTATATAGGTATCAACAAGCATCTGTGCTGTTTGAATATCACTGCCCAAAGTCTTGTCCATGCTTGAACCAACTTCATTTTTAACGTACATAGTCACCGAAGACTCATACTCCGGAACTACCATTATTTTGCTGTACAAAAACGAAAGCACTCCCATAAACATAGTAATTGCCACTATCAGACTTATGTGCTTCCATATCATTTCTGCCAGTCTTTTAAAGCTTATATCTTCAAATTGCTCCATATATATCACCGCTCTCTTAGTCTATTTGTAATTGTGAATAAAATCTGTATCTTTAGCTTTTATATTTGCAAATATCCGAACTTTTTGAACCGGATATTTTTATCAAATATGCAACTGCTGCAAAAACCATCACCAGAATCAACGAAACAAGCATACTCATTTTGAGCATATGGTCAATTTCAGGAAAAATTATCAGCGCAAAAATTATTGTATAGAAAAACACCGTTGTTGCCTTCCCGTACCAATTTGAATGTACGACAATCTTTTTTATGTAAAGAATAAGTCCAACGATTATCATCGTAACTTCTTTAGCTGCAACACAACATATCACCCAAAAAGGGACTATCCCCCGAACAGACATGCAAACTACCGCCGTAATTTGCATAAGTTTGTCAACAAGCGGGTCATAAACACTTCCTACGTCCGTAATCATATTAAATTTTCGGGCAATCCAACCGTCAACAACATCTGTAATCCCTGAGAAAAGGAACAGCCCTGCCGAAACTAAAAAATTGTTCGTATAAAGCATAAAATATGCAAAAATCGGTATTACAACCAACCTGACCGTAGTTAAAATATTTGGTATCATTAAAAATTCCTCCAATGCTTGCTTTACAAAACGATATCTATTCCCCGCTTTGAATAACACCCATCTTGGTATAAATTTTTGATTTTCCGTTTATTTTTATTGCTGATGTGTTTTCGGTAAACTGAGCAATATATACTTCACCTTTATCCAACTTTTCGGTATGATGAAATTTTGTATCTCTGCCTCGGGTTATACCAATAATATTTACTCCGTTTTCTTCAGCAACAACTGCCACATATTCGCCCGACATCACATCATTTTTTGAATTTTCGTTCATTGTTTCATCCCAAAACCTTTCCATCGTATTTTCAAAAGCCTGTGTATTGCTTGTTAGTAATTCCGCAGCTTTAAAAGAAAACCCATGTCAAATAATTATACTATATATTAAGAAAAAAATCAATAGAAATAATGATTTTTTATTATGTTTTGTCGCTTTTTAGAGCAATAAAAAATAACCGCTGATTTTGACTTTATCAACGGTTATTTTGACTGATTATTTAAGGAATACTTCTATTACGGGATCAATCACATCCGGTTTAATTGCAGGAAGTGAAAAGAACACCCCATGGTCGTTCTTTGTTGCACCCTCGCTGAAGCTTTCAACGCTTTTCTCTGAAAAAACAACTTCGCTGCCATCATGGAGAAATTGTGCATACTCAATCTTTCCCGCAAGATTATCCATTTCAAGGAAAGCAAAAGGATATTCGGTAAGATGAATATAGAGTCGTTTTCCGTCCATACTTTGAGTAAGTCTTGTTCCTCTTGGAGCAGTAAATTCGGGCTCTGCCATCGTGCAACCATATATCGAACGCGAATTGTATTTCATCCAATCTTCATATACCTTAAGTGCATCCTTTGCCCTTTGATCAAATACACCCCTTGCTGTCGGTCCAACATTCATAAGCAAGTTTCCGCCAATTGAAACTGTGTTGACAAGCATATCAATAAGCATTTTGGGAGACTTCCATGTGCACTCATCACGAAAATATCCCCACGAGCCCGAAAATGTCTGGCAAGCTTCCCAAACAAGATATTCGCCGGTTTCTTTGTCAGTCGGCCATCTGAGCAACTGATATTGTTCCGGAGTTGCTATATCCTGCTCTATTCCTGCACGATTGTCAATCATTATATGTGGTTGGAGTGCCCTTGCGGTTGCAATAAGCTTTTCAGTCTCCCACTCATCCTTATCTTTTCCCTTCATCCATTCCGGATAATTGGGGTGTACTTCTGGATACGAATAATCAAACCACAAAACATCTATTTTCCCATAATTTGAAAGAAGTTCCGTCACCTGATTTCTCATGTATTCGGCATACACTTTCATATCACGTCCACGATTTAGTTCTTCCCTGTTTTCGTCATCGCGTCTTGGATGCAGCCAATCAATCGGAAATTGTGGATGATGCCAGTCAATAAGAGAATAATAAATTCCCACCTTGATTCCCTCTGCTCGAAATGCATCGGCATACTCTTTCACAAGATCACGACCAAATGGAGTATTTGTAATTTTGTAATCCGTATATTTTGAATCAAAAAGGCAAAATCCTTCGTGATGCTTTGCTGTCAAAACTGCATACTTCATACCGGCTTTTTTTGCCGTTTTTGCCCATTCTTTTGCATCAAAAAGGTCAGGGTTGAAATTTTTGAAGTAAACGTCATACTGTTCTTCTGTCATTTTTTCTCTCAATTTAATCCATTCGTGTCGTGCTGGCATAGCATAAAGTCCAAAATGGATAAACATGCCAAATCTGTCCTGTATAAACCAGGATGTATCTCCGGGAGTCTTTTTTATTTTATAACTTGACATATTTTTCATCCTTTCACTTGCTTTTTTTTTAATAATATCATATAATAGGTTCTAACAAAATGAAAAAACTGCCATAATATATGGAGATTTTGATATGATGGATTTAACTTTATCGAATTTATCAAAGCTGAATATGGATATTTTGGTTATTAACGATGTTTCTCTCAATCACTCATGGAGAGCAACTGATGTGCGCTCATCTTTTACACGCGTTTATATGGTCACTAAAGGCATCGGTTGGCTTAGATTCGACAGCACATCAATAAAAATGACTCCCGGAAATACATATCTTGTCCCGGCGGGATTTAAGTTTTCTTATGATTGTGAAGATGGATTTTCAAAAGTATATTTTCATATTTCATTGCCTCTTCCCAACGGATGCGATATTCTTGATGGTCTAAGTAAGTGTATTGAATTCCCCTTTTCGCACGAGGCTGAGATTATAGCCCGGGATCCCTCTGCCGACACTGTATCAAAAGTTATACGAATAAAATCATACCTTTATTCTCTTGTTTGCAAATGTATGGAATTTCGTGAAGATCAGGATATTACAAACTACTCGCCATATACTACAAGAATAATCTCGTATATTGAAAAAAATCTTTCTGTAAACCTTACCGTAGAAAAAATAGCAGATGCTCTTTTTACATCAGCTTCAAAAATACGCAAAACATTCCGCGAGGATACGGGTATTTCAATAGGAAAATATATTGACGACCGCATAATGTTTATCGCGGAACTCGAGATACAAAACAAAAAACTGACAATAAACGAAATAAGTGAAAAGCTCGGTTTTTGTGATCAATTTTATTTCTCAAGATGCTTTTCAAAAAAATACGGTGTTTCTCCAATAAAATATCGAAAAGAACAACTATACAAATAATTATTATGGCAGACACAATGTGTCTGCCATAATCTTTTAAATATATTGTTTCAATACTTTCAATACTTCTTCTGCCAAAAGTTCATAGCCTTCTTTAAGCAAATGAACACCATCAGGACAAAGAGTGTCGGGGTTTGCCGAAGTTACTGCATAAAGGTCAATCACCGGAAGATTGTACTTCCCGGCAAGTTCGGATGCAACATTGTTTCTTGCAATTACTCTTTTTTCTCTTTCTGCATCTGCAATATGAGTTGTCAAAACAATAAACAACGGAGCATCTTTGAACTCTTTAAGCAAGAATTCTATTTTTTTCTCGTAATGCTCCTTATATTCTGTCTCGTCGTCAAGATGCCAGCCATGAAGTCCATTATTAAAGAGTACAGCCAGTCTTTTGGGTTGTTGCTTTGCAAAAATGCTTATTGCATTATCAAAATAAGGATTGTCAATACCCTTTGATGTGCCAAATCCATCAAAAAGGAGCTTGTCTTCAGCTTTTTCTGTTATAATTCTTCTCGACTGGCAGGATATAGAGTCACCTATATACAAAACTCTGTCAGTATCTTCGTCATAAGCACGTTCAAGCCAGGTATTATCCCATTCGTAAGTTTCGTAAGTTCTTTTTTCATCACTTTTTTCGTAAGTAAGACTTCCCATACAAGCACACCCTTTTCATAACTACTTTTTTATTTTTTTGCCAAATGTCTGAGAACCTTGCCGGCACGCTCCATAGTATGCTTTCCGTTTTCAATTACCGCTTTGCCGTTGACAAATACAAAATCCATTCCTTCACTGTATTTGCAAGGTTCAGCAAAGGTTGCATTTATCTTGAGATTATCAAGGTCAAATATATTGATATCAGCAAAATAGCCTTCCTGAAGCATACCCCTCTTTTCAAGCTTATAATGTTTTGCCGGCATTCCGGTAACCTTATTAACTGCTTTTTCGATGGATATTGCTTTTGCATCTCTTACATAATGGCTGAAGAAATATGTCATCGACATATAATACTGCACATTTCTGCAAAGAGCAGCAACCGGACCTTCTTCTTCGGTAGTTCTGGCATCTGTCATCCACATATATATCGGGTCTTTTACCACGCTGTCAATCATTGTTTGCTCGTGGAATACATTTGCCTGCATATCAACGCCTCTTGCGTCTTTTAACATCTGCATACCCTTTTGCAGATATTCATTGGGTATTCCGTTGTCATATTTAACATTAAGATGGGAAATTGTTCCTCTCATACCTGTTTTGCGTATAACATTCAAAAATTCCTCTATAGCTTCCAGAATATATGTACCCTCATCTCTCATATGCGACGAATAATTTGCATCATATTCCGCCGCAACAAGAGCAAGTCTTTCCACCTCATCAGGCTTACTCATAATTCCCGGGTCAAATTCAAGACCTGTCGAAAAACCGATAAATCCCGCTTCCATGGCTTCGCGCAAGAAGTCTTCCATAACTTTGAACTGTTCTTCGGTGTATTTTTCGTTGTTGATTCCTGCAATTACACGAAGGTCATTGTGCCCGCAGAGCCAGGCTGTGTTTATTGATGTACCCATTTTTTCAGCTTTGTCAAGAACTGCCGCCATTGCACCCTTGGGGATGTCTTTTTCGCCGAACAGATCATACACACACTTTATCCCGTCTGACTGTTTGTCAAAGGGGATGTTTGTTAAATCATGTCTCATCGAAAAACCGCAGTTCCCGACAATTTCTGTTGTTACACCCTGTCTTACGGCACTCTGAAATTCAGGATTTGCCCACATAGTACAGTCAGAATGTGTGTGCGAGTCAATAAATCCCGGTGTTACAAGCTTTCCCGAAGCGTCAATTACTATGTCCCTCCACATCAGAAAAGAAATTTAGTATATTTCAAAAGCTAAAGTTTCAAATAACTCCTCTTTTTTGCTATCACTTGAAGTACAACCACAATAGCTACCAACAAAATCCCCAAAGAATCTGTTATAATTCCGGGATAGATTAAGAGCAATCCACCCGAAAGGCTCATTATTCTTTGATACCAAGGCATATTGCCAATCAAATATCCCTCCAGCGAAGCCGAAACTGCAAACATACCTATCAAAGATGTTATAATTATCAAAACAACCTCGCTCGCAGTGGTATCAACAAATAATAGTGCAGGGTTCAGGGCAAATACATAAGGAACTATAAAAGCCCCAACAGCAAGCTTTGTGGCCGTAATAGCCGTCTTCATCGGGTTTGCCTGAGCAATAGCCGCACCTGCATACGCCGCCAAAGCAACAGGCGGGGTAAGGTCAGCAACAATGCCGAAATAGAAAACAAAGAAATGTGCTGCAACAGCAGGTACACCCATACGCACAAGAATCGGTGCGCAAGTTGCCGCCATAATACAATAATTTGCAGTAGTAGGCACACCCATACCCAAAATGATACAACAAAGCATTGTCAAAAACAATGCAACTATAACCTGATTTCCAGCAAGCGTAACTATACCGTTAATCATCATATTTGCAAGTCCGGTCATTGTGATTGTTCCTGCAATTACACCTGCAATACCACAGGCAGCTGCAACAGCAATCATACCCTGTCCACCTGCCGCAAGAGCTTCCCATATGCGTTTGGGTGTAATTCGGTTTTCTTTATTAAAAGCACTTACAATTATCGCCGCCACAACAGCAATTGCTGCGGCATACTGAATAGACCGCTGTGTAATACTTACAAGATAAATCAAAAGTATCAGCGGTATCAATAAATATGTCTTTTTAAGAAGCGGAAGCAGCTTCGGAAGTTCTTCTTTTGTAAGACCTCTAAGCCCTTCCTTCTTCGCCTCAAGATGAACGGTAATAAACACACCTGCAAAATATAAAACTGCCGGCAAAATAGCCCTGACAACTATATTGCTGTAAGGCACACCTATATAATCCGCCATCAAAAATGCTGCCGCTCCCATAATAGGTGGCATAATCTGTCCACCTGTAGACGCAGATGCCTCGGCGGCAGCTGCAAATTCAGGTTTGTAGCCTGTTTTTTTCATCAAAGGGATGGTAACCGAACCCGAACCAACTGTATTGGCAACCGACGAACCCGAAACCATACCCTCAAAAGCACTGGCAACTACTGCAACCTTTGCGGGACCGCCTGAAAAGCCACCAACCACAGCATTGGAAATGTTTATAAAGAAATCCGCAATTCCCGTACGCTCCAAAAATGCGCCAAAGATAATAAACACCACAATAAATTTTGAACAAACATTTATTGGTGTCGAAAGAATACCTTCTTTACCATAGAACAAATAATGAACGATATAGTTAAGTTTACCCCACAAGGTTGGATTTGAAAGTCCCCAAATAAGAGCATACAAAACAAAACATCCGGCAACTATTACAATCGGTATACCTACGCTTCGGCGACAAGCCTCGGCTAAAGAAATTATGCCCATAATACCTATAACAATCTGATACCATTCAAATTTGCTGCCCTGCTGAATAATAGTAAGTGCATTTGCCGCATAGTACAAAAACGCACCTGTTCCCAAAACCATAAGAACTATGTCATACCATGGCATATAATTCACTTTTTGCTTGCCTTTTTTTGCCGGATAAACAATATATGCAAGGAATACAATAAATGCAACAAAAGTAGTCAAACGAAGTTCCTCAAGCCAGGTGGCAAAAAGAGTTACGTACATGCAGAACAAAGAAAATATTGCCAAAACACAATTTACAACTGCTTTTGATTTGCCTTCCCATATACGTACATTTGACTCTCTGTCAAATTTTTGCATAACCGCATCCAAGTCCATAGGCTCCTGTGGCACAGAAGCAGCTTTTTTTCTGAAAAACATTCACTTTCCTCCTCGGGTAATAAAAATGGCTGCGACGATTTTTCGTCGCAGCCAAAAAATCTTTAAGTTTTAATTAATCGACTGCTACTTCTACTCCCTTTTCTGCAAAGTATTTTGCAGCTCCTTTATGGAACGGAACTGTCATACCTGCTGTTGCATTTTCAATGCTGAGTTCAGCGCCTTTTGCGTTTTCGGCAGTAATAGCTTCTATGTTTTCAAATATTGCAGCTGTAAGATTGTAAACATCTTCTTCTGTTGCATCAGCATTTACAATCAAGGTAGCCTTAACAGTAACCGTCTTTACATCTTCTTCCTGACCTGCATAAGTTCCTGCAGGGATGGTGTGTTCGGTGTAGAAGGGACAACTTGCCATCAATGTTTCGGCAATTGCACCATCGATGGGAACAAGATATGCACTGTTTGTTGTGCAAAGTTCGGTAATAGCCGGGGTTGGAGGACCTGCTACTATAAATGCTGCATCAATTTTTCCATCTTTAAGCGCATCAGCGCTGTCAGCGAATGACTGATACTGTGCATTAATATCCTTTTCGGTAAGACCTGCTGCAGTCAACACATCAATAGCATTAAAATATACGCCTGATCCCGGAGCACCGATAGAAACTGCTTTTCCCTTAAGGTCAGCAACACTTTTGATGTTTTCGTCCATTGTCACAAGCTGAACTGCCTCTGCATAAAGTCCCGCAACAGTACGGAAAGAACCTACGCTGCCTTCTTCTTCGAATGAGCGTGTACCCTCCCAGGCATAAGCCATAACATCTGACTGTACTGTGCCAAGCTGATAGTTTCCTGCGTCTATACCCTGGATATTGGCTTTTGAACCATCAGTAGAAACAACTGTCACATTGATACCTGCATTGTTTTTGATGTACTGTCCAAGAACGCCGCCATAACCATAATATGTACCTGCTGTACCGCCTGTACCCATAGTCATCTTTGTAGCACCGGCACCGCCACAGGCAACCATTAATGTCACCATCATAACTGTCAATAAAACCGCAATAATCTTTTTCATTTCAACTACCTCCTTGTGAGTTATTATATTATACTTATATTATTATACATCATTTTAAAGCTTTTTTCAAGCATTTATATGTAAATTATTCTTCGTCGGTTTTTGTTGCTCCTACTTCTACAAGACCATCCGGGGTCTCGACCATATCCTTGCGTTTGAGAAGGAATTTTCTTACACCAAAAAGTACAGCTATTGCAAAAACAGTAACAAGGTTTTCCCAAGGTGCAGTATGTCCCACTATAAGCTGACGCGCCAATGCAAAAGCAAGCACTTCGATTATTGTTTCGGGAGTATGTTTACAAAGCATCTTAATAAGCTCAGCACCGATTGCAAGAATTATTGCATCGTCCAGAATTTCTACCAGTCCGCTTATACCTTTTGAATACAATGACATACTGACAGTATCAACAGCAAGTCTTATTCCAAGAAGTAAAATAGCTGCTCCTACTATTACAGAAATAAAAAGTTCAAACAAATAGCTGATTTCAAACATTTTATCCTGAAGTTTTTTTCTCATAATTTTTTCCTTTCGTATTTAAAACAGTTAAATTTCAATTATATGTTTTAAATTATTATTAAAGTTTTACTTTTACAACTATCTTTTTCACAGGCACAGCGTTGCCCTCAACCGCCATTCCGGGTCTGTGAACATCATTAGGGAACAAAATAAGATAATCCCCTGATTCAACAACGCAGTCTGCGCAGTTTTCATTATACTCATAGAACTGAATATCTTTTTCGGGATTATAATCACTTGTTTGTGTTGCCTTAGCAATGTCAAAGGCAGATATAACCTCGATGCCCGAAATTACATACTGAATATCAATATAATTCTTGTGTGCCTCGACTTTGCAGTCCTGGGGTGCTTTTGCTGTATATTCCTGAACCAATCCATAAACTTCGGTTCCGTTGATTTCGTATCTTCCAACAGGAAGGTCTTCCTCTGTCGCCTTTTTGATAAAATCAAAAGCAGCTTTAAAGCCTTTGTTCAATCCATAATACATTTCGCAGTTTTTAATATTGTCAAAAATCATTTTTCATTCTCCTTTTGCTTGTTAAATGTTTATTTAAAATATTGTATCACAAAAAATAAAAAAAGGCAACCTTCCATTTCAGGAAAGTTGCCTTTTTTTGTAATAATTAATTTTCTTCTTTGATTATTTCTTTATAAAGTTCCAACTGTTTTTCGGTTGGAGCATACTCG
The DNA here is from genome assembly GCA_045578305.1 of Clostridia bacterium. Classification (GTDB taxonomy): domain Bacteria; phylum Bacillota; class Clostridia; order Monoglobales; family Monoglobaceae; genus SIG440. The sequence continues at coordinate 36,174 of JAZNKA010000027.1, forward strand.
TTATGCGAGCAAGAAGGAATTGTCGGCTGTCTTCCGTTGCTTCCCACAAACGGAGTTTCTCTGTCATTTTCGTACTGTTTGCGTGCTTCCTCGCATTTGAAATCCGGGATATCAAACGGCATTCCGCCTGCCAAAGCCGAACGATTTGCCAAAATTGCAACAGATGACATAGTAACTGCCGAATGAACATCAAACGGGAATTCGGGCTGTTTGCCTTCTTTTATGCACTCAATAAACATTCTTGCAGTAATACAGACATTGATTTTTCTGCGGGAACACTTGTTTTCGGTTTTGAAGGGGAGCTTTTTCATGCAAAAACCGGCAAAGATTGCGAGTATATGTATATCTGTTTCAGCGGAGCGCGCTCAGATACGCTTTTCAGGCGTTTCGGCATAAACAAAACAAATCGCTACTTTCCAAAATCAGACGGTCTTGTTCCTCTTTGGCAAGACAGTCTTTCCCGTGCCTCAGAGGACAATATCGACCTCGCGGCAGAAAGTGTTTTGCTTTATACCTTTTCAAGATTTTCGGGAACCTCCACCAAAAGTCATGACCTCATAAATCAAATAATTGAATTTACCGAAGCAAACTTCACTAACCTCAGGAAAATCAACAAATCTTACATGGGGTCTTACTGCAATCTGTTTTCCTTTTGCAAGCATTTTCTTGCTGTTTATAATATTGCCACATCCCATATACAGTTCTTTGTCAACGCTTTCACCATCAAGAATTTTTTGTTCCTCATTGGTTATTTTTTTCAAATTTTCAAGAAGGTTTTTGTCAAACACAGACATCCTCCTTTCTGTGGCACTTTATTACGGACGCAATCCCATTCCGCCTTCCAAAGTAAGTGTTTCGCCGTTCATATATTTAAAATCAGGAGATGCAAGCTGCACGCATACTCTGCCAATTTCAAGTTCAGAATCGCCAAAATGACCTGCCGGAGGCATCTTTACATTTGCTTTAAATGCATCAGGATATGCATTTTGAAAGTTTTCAAGCTGAGCTGTCCACGCCAAAGGACAAACCACATTTGTATTGATTCCATCCTTTGCCCATTCGGTTGCCGCCACACGCGAAAGACCGCGAATTGCTTCTTTTGCCGCCGCGTACGAGCATTGACCGTAGTTCCCGAACAGTCCTGCACCGGATGCAAAGTTAATAACACTTCCTTGTGTTTCTTTTAAATAAGGATAGCAAGCTTTCATATAATAAAAAGTTGCATACAGTCCCGAGTACATTGCCAGATTAAACTGTTCGGTAGTGTGGTCCTGTATCGTAACGCCTGATGCCGAAGCCTGTGCATTATTGATTAAAACATCAATTCTGCCAAATGCTTTGACTGCCTCATCTGCAACATTTTTTGCAATCTGCTCGTTGTCTGCGCCCTCGGAAATATCTGCCGAAAGTGCAAGAACCTTTATGCCGTAAAGCTTTTCAAGTTCTTCCTTTGCTTTTTCGAGCTTTGCAACATTCCGGCCTGTTATCACCAAATTCGCACCCTCTTTGGCATAGGCTGTAGCAATACCATATCCAATAGAGCCGCACCTGCCATCTGCGAGTGTTGCAAAACCTGCCCCTGTAATAATCGCTGTTTTACCCTTTAAAAATCCCATAATTGATAACTCCTTTATTTATAGAATTATAATATTTTTCGTTTACTAATGGAATTAAGTTTATAAATACTCTGTCAAGCCCAAAAAGACAACTCCGTACAGGAATTGCCTTTTTGATTATTTTACATTATTTTGCACTTACATATTCAAAATCTTCACAAATTTCTTCAGACGGTGCAGGGGTAATCAAAGATACCACCACTATAAATATCGAAGAAATTATGAACGCCGGAAGAAGTTCGTAAATTGCAAAAACTCCACCAAGCTTGCTTATGCAAAGCTTCCATACAAATACCATAGCCGCGCCGCTCACCATACCGGCAACAGCACCTGCTTGGGTTGTTCTCTTCCAGAAGAGTGAGAACAGCATCAAGGGACCAAAGGTCGCGCCAAAGCCCGCCCAGGCAAATGAAACTATTTTAAATATAACGCTGTTTTCGTCAAGTGCAATAACAATTGCAATAAGAGCAATAACAAGAAGTGTAAGTCTGGTAATCCACATCACCTGCTTGTCAGATGCTTTTTTGCTGAATACACCCTGATAAATATTTTTTGCAAAAGCAGAAGCTGCTATCAACAAGTACGAGTCAGATGAACTGATTGTTGCAGCAAGGATACCTGCCATTACAAATCCTGCCAGAATTGCAGGAAGTGAGCTTGTAGCAAGAGTAATGAATATATTCTCTGCTGCAGAAGCAGTTAAATGAGTTGATGGATAAAGCTGTCTACCCAAAAGACCAATAAACACTGCAACAGCAAGGGATATAACAACCCAAATCATCGCAATTCGTCTTGACATCTTAAGTTCTTTTTCTTCGCGGATAGCCATAAATCTCAAAAGCACCTGAGGCATACCAAAGTATCCAAGTCCCCAGGCAAGCATAGAGCAAATACTAAGTACGCTGTATTCCTTGGCTGCTCCAAAAACAGGATTGCCGGCTTCGACAATCTGGCTTCCGTTTTCGCTCAAAACGGGGTTTGCAAGACCAAAGAAGTCCAAAAATCCGGGGATTTGCTTTGCGTTTTCAATTATTGTGCCTATGCCACCTGCTCTGATTGTACCAACTGCAACAATCACAACAAGTGCAACTATCATTACTATACCCTGCATAAAATCAGACGCACTTTCAGCCAAAAATCCACCAAGAATGGTGTAAACCAAAACAAACACCGCACCAAGCAGCATCATATGAATATACGACAGTCCAAACAAAGTCGAAAAGAGCTTACCACAAGTAACAAAGCAGCTTGATGCATAAACTGTAAAGAAAATAAGTATAAACAAAGCCGCAATTGTAAGAATAACCTTTTTCTTTTCGTGAAATCTGTTCGAGAAAAATTCCGGCAATGTAATCGAATTGTTTGCTCTTATACTGTATCTGCGAAGTCTTTTTGACACAAAAAGCCAGTTTAAATATGTACCAATTGCAAGACCAATAGCTGTCCATGCAGCATCAGCAAGACCGCACCAATAAGCAACACCGGGAAGTCCCATAAGAAGCCATCCACTCATATCCGATGCCTCGGCACTCATAGCAGTAACCCAGGGACCAAGCGAACGGCCACCAAGATAGTAGTTTTCTGAACTTACATTTGCTTTTTTGGCAAATGCAACACCAATGACAATTACTACAGCCATATAAATAACCATGGCAATAAGAATTTGAAGTGTTTCGTTACTCATAAATATTCCTCCTAAAGCTTAAACTATTTCCATTATACTATATATTTTTCCAAAAATCAACAGAGAACTAAGTATAGACTGTATTCTGCACCTAATTCTTTTATTTTAACAAAAACCGCCGAAAAACAGAGCAAAATATATAATACTATTTTAAATACAAATTCCCGACAAAAACATAGGCATAATCCTTTTTGCATAAGAAGACAACGAATATTCACCCTTGCATATACACCAGTCATATATAAGCGCACGCTCGCTCATCGCATAAAGCTTCACAATTTCGCTTACTGTCATTTTGTCGGTTATTTCATTATTCGTCTGTCCATCTGCAACAATTTTTTTCAAAAGCTTATAATAAACTCTCTTGTTGTCAAGAAGATGTTTTTCGCCCTTTGTAACAAGCTGTGTCGAATAAAGTCTGGTCAAAAGCTCTATATCTATTCTGTCTTCTATAAAAGCAAAAAGCTCGCAATTCAGGTGCAACAACTTTTCGATACACGACATATCTCCCGGCATATCACTTTGAAGCTTTTGATACTCTTCATCAAATATATAAGACAACGAACCCAAAAGTGCATCCTTACCCTCAAAATAATGATAGAATGAACCCTTGGATGTTCCTGATTTTTCTATAATTTCCTCAACGGTTGTATTGTCATACCCCTGTTCATAAAACAAATCCCAGGCTGCATTGATTATTTTGCCTTTAGTATTTTTATCATTTTTCTTTGACATACAGATCCCTCTTATATTTATACTATTTTAGTACTCCAGTCCGAAACATCCCACACCTCATCAACAACACCTGTATAAAACTCGCTTTCGTGACAAACCAGCAAAACTGTACCGCGGAATTCCTTTATCGCCCGCGCAAGCTCCTCCTTTGCCGCCACATCAAGATGATTTGTGGGCTCGTCAAGAACAAGCAGATTGGCAGGATTTTGCATTATCTTGCAAAGTCTTACCTTTGCGTTCTCGCCACCCGACAAAACCCGCATTTGTGTTGTTATATGCTCGGTAGTAAGACCGCATTTGGCAAGTGCGGCGCGTGCCTCGGCATTTGTAAGCGACGGAAATTCATCCCAGAACTCCTGAAGTGCCGTTTTGTCGGATGCACTCTCCTCCTGCTCAAAATATCCCACATTTACAAACTGATCATGAACAACCTCGCCTTCGAACGACGGAATAAGTTTTAAAAGCGTTTTAAGAAGAGTTGATTTTCCAAGTCCATTTACACCCTTAATTGCAATTTTTTTGTTGCGTTCTATTTCAATATCAATCTTTTTGGTAAGCGGCGAATCATATCCGATAACCAAATCTTTTGCCGATATAACAATTTTG
>JAZNKA010000028.1:0-15572 GCA_045578305.1 Clostridia bacterium
GTTCTTACCATCTGGCTTGTGTATGAATTTTCGTTGTCATACCATGAAACAACCTGAACTTCGTAAAGATCATCAGCAATCTTTGCAACCATTGTCTGTGTTGCATCAAAGAGTGAGCCGTACTTCATACCGATAACGTCTGAAGAAACGATAGGATCGGTGTTGTAACCGAATGACTCCGAGCTTGCAGCCTTCATAGCAGCGTTGATACCTTCAACGGTAACATCAGTGCCCTTTACAACTGCTGTAAGGATTGTTGTCGAACCTGTTGTAACAGGAACTCTCTGAGCCGAGCCGATAAGCTTGCCGTTGAGTTCGGGGATAACAAGACCGATAGCCTTTGCAGCACCTGTCGAGTTGGGAACGATGTTTGCAGCACCTGCTCTTGCTCTTCTCATATCGCCTTTTCTGTGAGGTCCATCAAGAATCATCTGGTCGCCTGTGTATGCGTGGATTGTTGACATGATACCTGACTGAATTGCAGCATAGCCATTGAGAGCAGCAGCCATAGGAGCCAAGCAGTTTGTTGTGCATGAAGCAGCAGAAATGATTGTGTCATCAGCTGTAAGAGTTTTTTCGTTTACTGAGTAAACAATTGTCTTGAGGTCGTTGCCTGCGGGAGCAGAAATAACAACCTTCTTTGCACCTGCATCAATGTGTGCCTGTGACTTTTCTTTTGAGCAGTAGAAACCTGTGCACTCAAGAACAACATCAACACCGATTTCTCCCCAGGGAAGATCAGCAGCCTTTGCTTCTGCATAAATCTTGAGAGTCTTGCCGTCTACTGTAAGTGTGCCGGCTTCGTCATCAGCCTCAACTGTGTGAAGATTTTCGCCGATTTTTCCGCAGTAACCACCCTGAGCGGTGTCGTACTTGAGAAGACCTGCAAGCATCGAAGGCTTTGTGAGGTCGTTGATAGCAACAATCTCATATCCTTCAGCGCCGAACATCTGGCGGAAAGCCAAACGGCCAATGCGGCCGAAACCGTTAATCGCAACTTTTACTGACATAACTAAATACCTCCAAAAAATAATTGTATGTTAATATTAATATTTTACATTGAATTCCTTAAATATACAATACATAAACTTGCAACTTGTGAAAAATTTAGCTTAAAATGTGAAATTTTGCCACAACATTCTACAGTATAACACAATTTTTTTTATTTTGCAACTATCAATATTTACAACAAGTGAAAAATATGATATAAATAATATGGACACTTTTACAAAATAAATCCGTGGAGTGATATGTATGGAACTGATTTTAGCAAGCAAAAATGCCCACAAAGCAAAAGAGATGCAGGATATTCTTGGTGACAATGTCATCCTTATCACGCAGGATGCAGCAGGGTTTGGAGACATCGAAGTCATCGAAGACGGCGAAACCTTTGAGGAAAACGCGGTCAAAAAAGCTGTCGAAATCTCAAACGCAAGCGGCAAACCTGCAATCGCTGATGACAGCGGACTTTGTGTCGACGCCCTTGACGGAAATCCCGGTGTCCGTACTGCGCGTTTTGCAGGCGAAAATGCAACCGATGATCAAAACATCTCGCTCCTTTTGTCAAAGCTTGACGGTGTACCCAAAGACAAACGCCGGGCAAAATTTGTATGTGTTATTGCCTTAGCAATCCCCGGCGAAGAGCCGCTCACCTTCAGGGGCGAATGTAGTGGATATATCCTGACCGAAAAACGCGGAAACAATGGCTTTGGTTATGACCCGATATTTTTTGTCCCCGAATATCAAAAATCAATGGCAGAGCTTGACGGAAAAATCAAAAATTCTATAAGCCACCGTTTTAATGCGCTTACCAAGTTGAAAGCCAACATAGGCTAAAGGAGTCATATATGCAAAAAATTTTAAGCACAATGCGCCGTGCCATTCAGGATTATAATATGCTTGACGCCGGCGACAAAATCGCCGTCGGCGTTTCGGGTGGCAAGGACAGCATGGTTCTTCTTGCTGCTCTTGCGGCATTCCGGCGTTTTTCGGAAAAGCCCTTTGAGGTTATAGGAATTACAATAAACATGGGGTTTGAGGGAGTTGACTACTCCTCTGTTGCCCGCTTTTGCGAAAAGATAGGCGTAGATTACATAGTCAAAAACACTGATATTGCCCAAATCCTTTTTGATGTGCGAAAAGAAAAAAATCCCTGCTCGCTTTGTTCGCGAATGCGCCGCGGTGCACTCAACGACCTGGCAAAAGAAAACGGTTGCAACAAAGTCGCCCTTGGGCACAATAACGAAGATGTTCTTGAAACCTTTTTTCTTTCGCTTTTTTACGAGGGACGGCTCAACAGTTTTTCACCATTTACCTATCTGACGCGTCGCGAGATTTCGGTTATTCGTCCGCTCATCTACGCCGCTGAAAGCGATATCCGCGGGTATGCACGTCGCGCAGAACTCCCCATTGTAAAAAATCCCTGTCCGATGGACGGCGTTTCAAAAAGGCAGGATATGAAAGACTTCATAAACGAAAAAACCAAGCTTGACCGGCATTTTAAATCACGGATGATGAATGCAATACAAACCGGTCTTGACGATTGGAAAATTGGAGGACAGCAAAATGAAAGCTGAAAACAAAATGCTTCTCTCTTTGGCTAAAAACGATTTCAAAGCAAAATATGCAGGTTCGGCACTTGGTGCGGTTTGGGCATTTATCAACCCGGTAATAACCATTCTTATCTACTGGTTTGTCTTTCAGGTTGCCTTTCAAAACGGACCCGTAAACGATATGCCCTATGTAATATGGCTGGTTTCGGGCGTTGTACCCTGGTTTTTCATTTCCGAGGGTTGGGGCGGTGCAACCGGAGTATTTATTGATTATTCCTACCTTGTTAAAAAAGTGGTTTTTAAGGTCGAAATGCTCCCGACAGTCCGCGTGACCTCAGCATTTTTTGTTCATCTGTTTTTTGTCGCGCTTACCTTTTTGGTTTCAAGTGCATTCGGGTACTTTCCCACGCTCTTGCACATTCAGGTTTTCTACTATATGGCAGGTGCATACCTTCTTGCATTGTCTCTTGGCAGAATAACCGCCACCCTTACTGTTTTCGCTCGTGACGTAAGCAATTTTGTCGGCGTGTTGGTCCAGTTTGGCTTCTGGATTACACCCATATTCTGGGACATAAATGCCATCCCCTCAGGACTTCACTTTATTTTTAAAATCAACCCGATATACTATATAACCGAGGGTTATCGCGATACATTTGTCTATGGTATCGGTTTTTGGGAAAAGCCCTCCCTGACCCTCTACTTCTGGGTGTTTGTAATTATTCTTTTTGTACTTGGAAATATAATATTCAAAAGGCTCAGACCACACCTTGCAGACCTTATTTAGCTTTGTGTTGTATAAAAATTGATTTTTTTGCAAATACTTCCTGTGTAAGATAATTCACAGAAAGGCTGGAAAATCAATGACCGACAGAAAGGCTCGAAAGGTTTTAATCATAAACAATATAAAATCCGACACCATCGACCAGGCAATATTTATACTTAAAGGTGACCCGGGTGTCAATAAATCTGTTTCGTTTGATACAAATGCAGCGACCGAGGCGCAGGAAATAATCGACCGCTATATCAGACAGGTTGAAAGGCTTAAAGGGCCATCAAAAAACAGCATCAAAACAAAAAAAGCCGGGAAAAAGTTTCCCTGGCCACTTTTGTTTTTTGCGGTTTCGGCATCAAGCATCGCCCTCAGCATTGCTGTGCTTTGTTATGCTCTGTAACAATTTGTCCGGCAAGATTGACTATGCGAAGTCCCTCTTCTTTTGCAAGGTTTATGGTGTGTGCAGTGCCACCACGGCTTCCGTCAAAAAACGCCACGCAAATGGTGCTGTTTTTGACCATAAACCTATTTCTTTGGTGCATGCATCCGGTGCAGTATTTTTCGTTTAAGCAGTATACATCGTCTGCCACCTTCAAAATTTCCGCATACTCGCGTCTTTCTCTAAAGTGCCATCCGGCATGTTGGTCACGGCAAGGAATTGCCATAATCAACCTGAGTCCGGGGTGCTTTTCTTTTGCTTTGAGGACCGCTTTTGCAGCCATAATATCAAAGCCCAGTGCGCCGCCCGAAATAAAAGTTGTTATTCCCTCATCTGCAAGGGTTTCAATCGTTTTATCTATCCTTTTTCTTAACGATTGAGCTTTGTCCTGTGCGATTTGTCTGTGTCCTGTAAAACAACAGGTCTTTTTCTTATCATATGCTATAGTCACGCGTCTGCTCCTTTTTAAATGTTTATCAGATATCCCAGATTAGTTTAGCATATTAATTTTATCTTTGTCAAACAATTTCATTTACAAATACCATAATTTGTGATACCATTTTTATACCGAGGTGAACTGTTTTGAAAATATTTGCAAAAACCATTATTTTGTTTGTTCTTTTTATGATTTCTGATATTATCGCAGGATTTCTGCCCTTTCCGTTTCCCGGAAGCATCCTTGCAATGATTATTCTGTTTTTTATGCTTCTTTCGGGAATTATCAAAACAAAAAATCTGGAACCCGTATCGGATTTTTTGCTTAAAAATATGCCCCTTTTGTTTATCCCGCCAACCGTATCAATTATCGCCTATCTGGATATTTTAAAAAGCGTTTTGTGTCAGTTTTTGGCAGTTTGCATTCTTTCAACCATCGTCACTTTTGCGTTAACCGCATATTCGGTCAAGCTGACAGTATACCTTATGAATAAAACAAAGGGGGGCAAAAAAAATGCTTGAAACCATCACGTCCCAACCAGTTTTTGGGTTTTCTCTTTGCATTGGCGCCTATGCCCTTGCGCTTTCGGTCAAAAGACGATTTAACTATACTCTCCTTAATCCACTTCTGGTCGGCTCTCTTATTATAATCGCAATCCTCAGCATTTTTAAAATACCTCTTGAAAGCTTTATGACAGGCGCAGATTTTGTATCAATGTTTCTTGGTCCTGCTACTGCCGCTCTTGCGATTTCGATGTACAATCAGCTTGATACCATAAAAAAGAATCTTCTGCCCATTTTGGTTGGCTCGGTTGTTGGAGCAATCTCTGCGGTTGCAAGCATATTGCTGCTTTGCAAAATGTTTGGGCTGGATGCCGAGATGACTGCAAGTCTCTTGCCAAAATCAATAACCACCGCATTCGGCACCGAGCTTTCCAAACAGCTTGGCGGTATCGTCCCGATTACAGTCGCTGCAATTGCAACAACAGGAATATTTGGTGCAATAACTTCGCCATATCTTATAAAGCTTTTTAAGATCGAAAATCCCGTTGCATCAGGCCTTGCAATAGGCGCATCAAGCCATGTTCTGGGCACATCAAAAGCAATTGAAATTGGTGAAGTCGAGGGTTCGGTCAGCAGTATTGCCGTTGGACTTTGCGGGATTATAACCGTAATCATTGCAATTTTCTTGTAAATTTAAAAATATTCTTGTAGAGTTCTTTGTAATATGTTATAATGATTGCAAAAGTTTTTCTTTACAAAAAGAAAGGTAGTGCATATAAAATGAAATCTATTGTTATTCTTCTTGATGGCGCAGCAGATACGCCCGTTGCCGAACTTGGAGGAAAAACACCCCTCGAAGTTGCAAAAAAGCCTAACATCGACAGTCTTGCCCGCTTTGGCGAAATGGGTATGGTAACAACCGTGCCCGAAGGTCTGCCCCCAGGCAGTGATGTTGCAAATCTTGCAGTTTTTGGATATGACCCTCAAAAGTACTATACAGGCCGCTCGCCGCTTGAGGCTCTTTCTATGGGAGTTCACCTTGAGCTCAGCGACACCACCTTCCGCACCAATGTGGTCACGTTGTCCGAAGACGAACCATACGAACAAAAAACCATGGTTGACTATAGCTCGGACGAAATAACCACCGAAGAATCTTCGCAGCTTATAAAAGCAGTAAACGATGCCCTTCGCACAGAAGAATATGAATTTTTCAGTGGCATCAGCTATCGTCATCTTTTGGTATGGCACAACAAAGAAAACAACTTTTCGCTTACTCCGCCACATGATATTTCGGACCGCAAAGTGACCGAATATCTTCCAAAAGACCCTGTTCTTCTTGACCTGATGAAAAAAAGTTACGAAATTCTGAAGGACCATCCCGTAAACCTGGACCGCAAAAAACGCGGACTTAACCCTGCCAACTCGATTTGGATCTGGGGCAATGGTACAAAGCCAAACCTTGCAACCTTTGACGAGCTTTATGGAGTCTCGGGTTCGGTCGTTTCGGCTGTTGACCTTATCAAAGGCATAGGAAAAGGTGCAGGACTCAATATAGTCGATGTTATAGGAGCGACCGGAAATGTACATACTAACTTTGACGGCAAAGCAGAAGCCGCTGTTTGCGAGCTTAAAAACGGTGCCGATTTTGTGTATGTTCATCTTGAAGCTCCCGACGAAGCAGGGCACAGACATGAAATTGAAAACAAGGTCAAAGCAATTGAGCTTATTGACGAGAAAATCGTAGCGCCCATCCTTGACTACCTTAAGTCAACTGGCGAGGATTTCTCGATGCTTCTTATGCCCGACCATCCAACACCGCTTGCAATCCGCACTCATACTTCTGACCCCGTCCCATATATATTATATAAGTCAAGCGAATGCGGCAAAAAAAGTGGTTTGACATATACCGAAGCAAATGCCAAGTCAACAGGCATTGTGACCAACAACGGGTATATGCTTATGTCAAAACTTTTGGAAAAATAAAATAATCACACCATGCGCCGCAGCTTTGCTCAAAAGGAGTGTTTGCGGTGTATAAAAATAAAGTTCTGTTTTGTTTGATGGCAGCAGCAGGAATAGCCGCAGGGTTATTCCTGTTTCCTTTTTTTCTCAGGCTTTTTGCGCCATTTATTGCTGCGTTTTTTGTCGCCGCGCCGTGCCAAAAGATTGTTAAGTTCCTCGAAAAAAAGTTTCATCTCAGTCGTGGAATAAGCTCGGTTCTTATTTCCACTATTATCGTCTCACTTGCACTCTTTTTAGTTGGTTTTGTCTTATTTCAGCTCTACTCACAGTCAAAAAACCTGATAGTTGCTCTGCCTGCTGCAATTGATTCATTCAAGGGTCAATTCAGCCGGGTTTCTCAACAGTTTGACGGTTTTAGGCGCGCTCTGCCTGCCGAGGCATCAATTCTTTTTGAAAACGCTGTTTTAGGGCTGAAAGAACATTCCCAAACTCTGTCTTTGCAAATAACCGAATCAGCATTTAACGCGGCAAAAGGGATTGCGGTCAAGCTTCCTGATATTTTGCTTTTTGCAAGCATATTTATTCTGTCAACTTTTTTCTTTACCAAAGACTTTAGCCTTGTAACAAACTTCTTCAAAGATATCCTCCCCGAAAAAATAATAAAAGCATCAAAAAAAGCGACTTCTTTTTTGTCGCTTGCATTTTCGTCATATTTAAAAGCTCAACTTATACTTATGTTTATTACTACCGCATTGGTAAGTGTGTGCCTTTGGATAGCCGGCAAAGAAAACCCATTGTTTTGGGGTATTATATGCGGCCTTGTGGATGCTTTGCCTTTTTTGGGCACAGCTGTAATTCTGCTTCCCTGGGCACTTTTTTCACTTGTCTATGGCGACACCTACTCCTTTGTTGCTTTGCTTGTTATTCAGGCAATTGTATTTTTGGTGCGCCAGCTTGCAGAGCCAAAAATAATAAGCAATCAGATCGGAATCCATCCGATACTCACTCTTGTTGCGGTCTATATCGGTCTTCGGTATTTTGGAATCCTTGGAATAATCTTTGCACCAATAATTATGCTTTTTGGTGTTAATTTGTATGTTTTTTGCAAAGAAAAATCGGACAGCTGAGGATTCCCTTATCTGTCCGATTTATTTTTTACTTCTTTTTACCTTTTTCAATTCTGGATATCTTTATCATAGTCCAGACAAGCATAACAACCAGATATACCGCAACTGCAACTATCATACCTCGTGAAATCCACCATCTTGAATCAAGATTTGCAAGATTGGGGCTAAATCCCACAAAGAAGTTTCTTATGTTGCTGTAAAATCCTATCCAAAGCGAGCCAAGTGCCAACACAAGACTAAATGCCGAATAAGCATAAAATCTGTTCTTGTGGTTAAACAAATTAAGCCTTCCGCAAACAAAAAGCCCCACAGCCACCACCGCAAACACCGCGCCCAAAGTTTTCATCAACGCAGGCATAATCAAAACCGTGTCTGCTGATGAAAATCCCGACTCAACAAATCTTAGAAGAATTATTGCAAAAACTCCCCATGCAAGATTTATCATATAGTTGTTTGTTGTTGCCTCTATCTTTGTGCGTTTTGCGCGATTTCTTTCTCTTTTTTCCATCTGACCCACTTTTGATGCCATAAGTCACTATCCTTCCATAACATTTTAACATTTGCGACCTTAAGTCACGGTATCAAAACTCGTTTTTTTCGTACATAACAACTGGTATAACGGCACTTGCGACCGTCTCGGTCCTGAGAATTCTTTTCCCAAGTCCAACCATGCATACTCCGCTGTCGGCTGCAAGACTTGCTTCGTCTTTCGAAAACCCGCCCTCCGGTCCAACCAGGATTGCGATTTTCTTTGCATTTTTGTGTGATTGTAAAGTTTCTTTAAGTCCAACCTTCCCCTCGTGACCAAGCTCTTCGTACGGCATAATGGAAAGGTCAAACTCTGCCATCTCGCGTATTGCCGTCTCAAACGAAACGGGATCACTGACCTCGGGGGCCTTGCCTCTGCCGCATTGTTTTGCCGCCTCAAGCGAAACCTTGTTCCACCTGAGAGCCTTTTCACGACCGGCCTCAGCGTTCTTTATTTTTGTAACACTACGTTCCATCTCAACGGGAACAATCCTCACGGCGCCAAGTTCAACTGCTTTTTGCACAATTATTTCCATTTTGCCTGACTTGGGAAGTCCCTGAAACAGCGTAATCTCTGTCCGGGGTTCGGACAAAGATAAATTTTTTTCAAAAATTTCGGCATGGCAAACCTTTTTGTCAATCTCGACAAGGCGAGCCTTATATTCCCACCCGCTGCCGTCAAACAGCAAAATCTCGTCGCCCGGATTCATCCTGAGGACCTGACTTATATGTCGCGAATCCTCAAATACAGCAGCTTTATTGCCATTTATATTGTGAGGCTCGGTAAAAAACCTACGCATAAAACCATTGTCCTCCCGCAAGAATTCAATTTGCCTTACATACGAAATTATTTTATCACATTCTAACAAAAATTTCAAGCATTTTTTAAATTTAATATTCTTTTGTGCCTAAAAATATTGTCATTTTTCTTTTTGTTTGACATATACGCTATAGCTGTGATATAATTTTGCAGAAACAGAAAGAAGGTTATTTTTATGACAACACGGCTGATTTTTGTCCGTCACGGATACAGTGAAGCAAATCACGGACACATTTTTGCAGGTCAAACCGATGCCCCGCTCAACAAAACTGGATTTTTGCAGGCAAACTGCGCTGCAGAATATCTTGCAGGCACACATATTGACTGTGTTTTTTCAAGCACACTCTCTCGTGCATATGCAACAGGTTTTGCTATCGCAAAAAAGAAAGGGCTTGATATCATTCCTGACCCTAATTTGTGCGAAATAAACGGCGGAGACTGGGAAAATGTCCCTTTCGAAAACTTGGCACAAATCTCAGCACAGGATTATGACGCGTGGATAAATGATTTATACAGTTGCAAATGTCCAAACGGCGAGTCTGTAAAAGATTTTTACGACCGAATTATTTCTTGTGTTACCAATATTGCCGAAAAAAATCCCGGCAAGTGTATTTGTATCGCAACCCACGCAACACCAATCCGAGTGGTTTTGTGTCATGCGCTTGGGCTTAAGCCCGAAAATATACGCGATGTGCCCTGGCCTGTAAATGCGTCAATAAATATAATTGACTACAAAAACGGCAAATTCAGCATTGTCGAAAAAGATATAACAAAACACCTGGACGGTGTAATGACCACTCTTCCGTCGAATATTTAATGGACTAAAAACACAGACCGCCGATTTTTTTCGGCGGTCTGTGTTTTATTTTGCAACCTGCAAAACTCCGTTTTTATATACCAGATTTGGCTCGCCCTCAATAAGAGGCAAAGCATAGTCAACAAACTTTTGTGTCATTCCAAATCCGTCAGCGTTTATCATATCATCAGGAATTGCCTTTTCTTTGTTGGCAATCTCGCAAACCGGCATCGGCACAACCTCCATTTTGTATGGCTTGTCCGCAAGGCGCTTGAATCCTGCCATCACCCCCGACATTCCGTCAAGTGCAAAACCTGCGCCTTTATATCCTGCCAAAAACGCTTCCTCGACATCACAAAGTGACGCACCCGAAGCAAAGCAGCGCTGCAAAGTGCTGAGTTCGATGCTTCTTGTTTTGAATCCAAGCTCTGATGCAATCCACGCTTCAACCGTTTTGCCTGCACCGCCAAGTGCTGCGTGACCAAATTTGTCGTGTCCGCCACCTTGCTTTGCATTCTCTTTTATATAATTGCCACCTTTGTCACGGATACCCTCCGAAACCGCAATCATAATTGTTTTTTTGCTTTTGCTTGTTTCTTCAACCTTTGCAAGAAATTCACCTTTGTCAACTGCGCGCTCGGGAAGGCAAATTATATCCGCACCGTGACAACTTTCGTCATTTGCAAGTGCAGCCGAGGCTGTCAGCCAACCTGCATTTCTGCCCATAGCTTCAAGCACAACCACCGACGGCATCTGATAAACATCTGTATCAAGTGCAATCTGTCTCATGCAATTTGCCACAAACTTTGCCGCCGAGCCATACCCTGGTGTGTGGTCGGTCAAAACCAAATCATTATCTATGGTTTTGGGAATACCGACAACCTTTATGTCCTTGCCGTTTTCTGCGCAGTATTTGCTAAGCTTGTCGGTTGTGTCCATAGAGTCATTTCCGCCTATGCAGAAAATATATTCAATATTGTTTTTTTCAAACACATCAAACAATCTTTTGTATGTGCCATCATCCTCGCTCATTTTAGGGAGCTTTTTGCGGCACGAGCCTAAGTACGATGCCGGAGTCTGCTTCAAAAGTTCAAGATTTTTGCTATCCTTAAAATTATCAAGCAAAACCAATCTTTCCTGCTCGGCACCCTCGATGCCGTTGAGCGCACCATACACCTTGTCTATCTTTTGGGGATTATCAAATCCACACTTTATAACCCCCGCAAGTGACGAATTTATTACAGCGGTCGGACCGCCCGATTGCAAAACCAATAAATTTCCCATTTTTATTCTCCTCTGCAAGTAACCTTTTTTAATATTTTAGCATTTTTTAGTGTCTTTGTAAAGCCTGATTTATTTCAATATCAAATCAAGATTGACACAAATGTTGTTTTTGTGATATACTTTCGAAGAAAGGCAGGTTGATAGGTTTGAAAATTCTTATAACAGGCGCAAGTTCAGGGATAGGCCGCGAAATGGCACGCATTTTGCACAACGAGGGTCATCAGCTTTTTTTGGTTGCGCGCCGCGAAAATATGCTTTTGGAGCTTAAGTCAGAGCTTGGCAACGCTCCCCGCATAATTGTCAGCGACCTTTCAAGCAAAGAAAACTGCATCACACTTTATGAAAGTCTTAAGTCCGAAAACATTGATGTTTTAATCAACAATGCAGGCTTTGGTGTGTTTGGCGAATTTCTTGAAACCGACCTTTCCCGCGAGCTTTCGATGATTGATGTCAATGTCCGCGCGCTCCATATCCTTACAAAAAAATTTCTTGCCGATTTTGTGGCAAGAGATTCGGGATACATTATGAATGTTGCGTCTTCTGCCGCATTTTTGCCGGGGCCGCTGCTTTCGTCATATTATGCAAGCAAAGCTTATGTTCAAAGGCTTACCCTTGCAATTTTTGAAGAGCTGCGCCGCAAGAAAAGCAATGTGCGAATTTGCACACTTTGTCCGGGGCCTGTTGATACAGAATTCAATCAAACCGCAGGGGTCAGTTTTAACCTCAAATCCCTCTCTGCCGAAAGTGTCGCAAAATATGCGCTTTCCAAAATGTTTAAGGGTCGGCTTGTGATAATCCCCGGTTTGTTAATAAGGGTTGGGGTGTTCTTCCAGAGATTTTTGCCAACAAAGCTGCTCCTCAAAATTTCATACAACATTCAAAAAACCAAAGGCTAAAACATTAAAAGTGAGTTCGCAACCATCCTCACTCAAATCAAAACTAAGGAGATTTTAAAAATGAAAACAAAATTTAGTGCGATTTTTCTCGCGCAAGCTGCCGCAGTTGCAGCTATTTACATCGTTCTTACCTTTTTGGCAAATGCTTTGGGAATTTCAAGCGGTGCCGTACAGGTACGGTTTTCGGAAGCACTTTGTGTTCTTCCTATCTTTATGCCCGCTGCAGTCCCCGGACTTTTTGTCGGGTGTATTCTGGCAAACGCTTTAACCGGCAGCATTATCGTCGACATCATATTCGGCAGTATTGCAACCCTTATTGGCGCAGTTTTAACACGCAAATTCAAGGATAATCTTTTTCTTGCAATTCTCTCACCGATTTTGTCAAACACGCTTATTTTGCCCTTTGTGCTAAAATTTGCCTATGCCTTTGAAGGTTCGCTTATTTATTTTGCGGTCACCATTGCCGCGGGCGAAATCATATCCTGTGGTATTTTGGGTTTTAGTCTTGCCAAAGCACTAAAAAAGCGGAATGTGTTTAAATAATAAAGACATACAAAAAGGGGAGTCCTGATATGGACTCCCCTTTTAGAATTCGAAAAATTATCTGTTCAAAATCAACTTTGTAAGTTCAACCGGCCTAACGATTTCGCCATCCTTATAAACACGCATATTGCCTGATGCAATTTCGTCGATAAGGATTACTTCATCATTGTTGTAGCCAAACTCAAACTTGATATCCCAAAGGTCAAGTCCGATTGACTTGAGGTCATCTGCAACAACCTTTGTGATTTTAAGAGTCTGTTCTTTCATACTTTCGAACATAGCAGGTGACATAATGCCAAGTGCAGCAAGGCCCTCTGCAGTAACAAGCGGGTCGCCTTTTTCATCATTCTTGAAGGTGCATTCTACATATCCGCCCTCCAAAGTAGTGCCGTCTTCGATATATTCGCCGTATCTGCGGATAAAGCTTCCGGTTGCAACAAGTCTGCAAATAACTTCAAGACCATGACCGAATACCTTACCGGGAAGAACTTCCATTGTAGCATTCTCGATATCAGCACTTACAAAATGTGTTTTGATGCCTGCTTTTTTAAGAAGGTCAAAGTAATAAACCGAGGTCTCAAGATTAGCCTTGCCGATGCCCTCGATGGTAAGACCAACGCTGTTTTCGCCCGGGTCAAAAACGCCGTCTTTGCCGGTGCAGTCATCCTTGAATTTGAGCATTACATTGCCATTTTCAAGGCTGTAAACATCTTTTGTTTTTCCCTGATAAACCAATTTCATCTTTCATTTCCCCTAACTTTATAATATATTTTATTTTAACACAAAGTTTTAAGTTTGTCTTTAATTTTTTTAAAAATTTTGAATTTCTATATATCCGTCAACAAGAGCGAGTGCATCCTCGGGTATTTTGTCACTTTTTACCGCTCTGCCACCAAGGACTTTTTGACTTTTGTCTTTGGCTTTGTAAATACAAGTATGCCCGAAAAACGCCCTGAGCACAAGGTCAGCTTCATCCGCCGTCATTGACGAATAAACTGTGTAATCCTTCTCAAGCGGAAGCTTCCAATACTCACCCTCGCCCTGAGGTGCGGCATTTTTATAAAGCTCTTCAAAATCACTCACCAACCGCTCAATCATTTCCACAACAAGAGCATTTGCCTTTTGCATAAAAGTCTGCAGTGTCTCGTCTTTGTCAAGTTCAAACTCCTCTTGCAAAAGGATGTCACCCTCATCAAGTCCCTCGGCGATTTTGTGTATTGTCACTCCGCTTTTTTTGTGCCCCCACAAAATATATTGCGGCATAGGCCAGGGCCCGCGACCAATCGGCAGAAGTGCCGGATGAATATTAACAAGAGGAAGTGCGGTATCTGCCGGAATTTTGTAATAATATCCGCCGCAGATTGCCCACTGGCAACCTTTTTTCAAAAGCCTTTCGATATCCTCGCGCGTTATTCGCGACATACTGCAGGGGATATTATTTTTGCTTGCAAAGTTGCAGATTTCCTGATTAAACTCTGTCACATTGTCGGTCTCGCAGGTGAAAATCTCAACAATTTCGCAGCCAAGTTTTGCAAGTGTTTCGAGTGCCGGATAAAACAAATCAAGCCCTATATATGCCACTTTCACACAGTCACCCCCATAGCCTTACAGGGTGAGATAAGTTGGTAATGATATGCCCTATTTTAAAAAATAGGGTCTGTGAGTTTAAATTGAACAAATTTTCTGTCAACGAAGGCAAAAGCACAGTGAATACTTTGTGTATTCACGAGCATTTTAACACACGATTACTGGAAATTTGTCAATTTAAACCATATCGGGAGCAACTTATCTCTCCCTTATATTAGAAAAGTCCGCTGATTACGCCGTTTCCATCGACATCGATTTTCTCGGCAGCCGGAACCTTTGGAAGCCCCGGCATTGTCATAATATCACCGGTAAGCGCCACAATAAATCCTGCGCCTGCCGAAACCTTGATATTTCGAACAGTCACATCAAAGTCCTCGGGCGCACCGATTTTTGTCATATCGTCCGAAAAACTGTACTGCGTCTTTGCCATACAAATCGGCAGCTTGTCAAACCCAAGCTCATTCAGCTTTGCTATCTGTTTTTTTGCATTGGGTGTAAACACCGCAGATTTTCCTCTGTAAACCTTTTTTACAATTGCATCAATCTTGTTTTCGATTGTGTCGTCAAGCGAATAGCTAAACTCAAATTTGCTTTTCTCTTCGCAAAGTCTGATGACCTCCTCAGCCATCTCCACTCCGCCTTTGCCGCCCTCTGCCCATACATTCGAAAGAACTGCATTCACGCCAAGCTCGCGGCACTTGTCTATAACAAGCTGAACTTCGCTTTCGGTATCGGTTGGGAATCTGTTGAGTGCAACAACGCACGGAAGCTTGTAAACATCCTTTATGTTTGATACGTGGCGCAGGAGGTTGGGTATGCCCATCGCAAGTGCATCAAGATTTTCAGCATTTAGCTCGGTCTTGGGAACTCCGCCATGCATCTTAAGTGCTCTTATTGTGGCAACAACCACAACCGCAGAGGGTTTGAGGTCAGCGTAACGGCACTTTATGTCAAAAAACTTCTGTGCTCCAAGGTCTGCGCCAAAGCCTGCCTCAGTAACAGCGTAGTCACCAAATCTCATTGCCATTTCGGTTGCAACAACCGAGTTGCAGCCATGCGCAATGTTTGCAAACGGACCGCCGTGAACAAATGCCGGTGTTCCTTCAAGCGACTGCACAAGATTTGGCTTGAGTGCATCCTTCAAAAGTGCGGTCATAGCACCCGCCGCACCAATCTGGCCTGCGGTAACAGGCTTTTCGTCATAGGTATATGCCACAACTATTCTGGAAAGTCTTTCCTTAAGGTCGGTAATCGATGATGCAAGGCACAGCACAGCCATAACCTCGGATGCAACCGTTATGTCATAGCCGTCTTCTCTTGGAACGCC
>JAZNKA010000029.1:0-31384 GCA_045578305.1 Clostridia bacterium
GAGCGCCTTATTGCCTTTTGCAACAATTCGGGGCCGCTTTTTATTGTGTCGGTAATCGGCATCGGCATCTTTGGCGATGCTTCTTTGGGCAAATTACTTTACATATCGCATCTTTTTTCTGCCGTCCTGACAGGAATCATCTTGCGAAGCTTTGCAAAACCACCTCTTGATTCGCCAAAGCTTCTTCCCAAATCGTTACCCGAAAAAACAGAAAAACCGCTTCTTGCAATCGGTGCGGTTATGGATTCTTCTGTTTTTAACATTCTTAAAATTTGCGGATTTGTGATATTCTTTTCGGTCTTTGCAAAAATGCTGCCCCAAACCCGTCTTTTGCCGTTTGTCCATTCCGCTTTGGAAATAAGCGGCGGAACGGCAGAAATTGCAAATTCCAGCCTTGAATTTTCTCTTAAACTGGCTCTTATATCTTTTTTTATTGCCTTTTCGGGTGTTTCGGTGCTTCTTCAGGTGTGTGCCGTCACAAGCAAGGCAGGGCTCTCGCTGAAGCCATACTTCTGTGGCAAGCTCCTCCAGGGCGTGCTTTCGTTTGTAATTACCAAAATTCTGGCTTCAAGGCTGACTCCGACTTTGGAGGCATTTGCAAAAAGCACCGCTTTTGAGGCAGCTTGCTCCCCTTGCGATGCTTTTGTTTCTTCGTTATTTATGATTTTGTTTGGTCTTTTTGTCCTTGCCGTTCTGCTTTTGTTTATAAAATCGGCATTTTGGGGGCAAAAAACTTTTCGCCATTAGTATTTGGGCGGATTATACCTGCTTTGTCTGCGCCTTTTGCGCTTGCTTTTTTTGATTGCACGATAGAACCCAATTATAATAAGTCCCACAAACGCAAGCACAAGGGCAAGAGCCGTAAACACTACAAACTTAACCGCCTTGAAGCTCCAAAGCCACTCGAAAAATGTGGAGATAAATCCAAGAAAATGTCTTTTTATTTCAACTGTCGAGCAAAGCTCAACCTCGCCTACCTTTTTGCCCTCGTACAAAAATTCGGCTTTTCCTATTGTCTGCCCCGAGAAAACCGGTGCATACACTTTTTCGGGAATTTCACACACAACCTCAACTTTTTCGGGGTCGGCGTTTTTGGCAAAAAGTGCCGCAAGGTCATTCTTTGCCGAAAGCAGAATATGGTCGGTGCCGTCAGCTGCCTGTTTTACCTTTACCTCACCAAAAATCTCGTCGCGTTTTGCAAGCTGAGTCAGCGCAAAGTCAGTCAATCCGTGTTCCAAAACAGCCTTTGACTCGTTGTGCGAAATCGCTATATCCTCGGCATCAAACACAACTGCTATGACCGACTTGCCGTTGCTTTCAGCAGATGACACAAGGCAGTACCCCGCCGCATCGGTTGAGCCGGTCTTTATGCCCGTAGCTTTGTCATAGTAATAATATGGATACCGCATCCTTGAAACCAGGTTGTTTGTGTTTATGAAATAGCGCTTGTCCGACATATTTGTTGCCGGAAGATAAATGTGAGCACATTCCACAATGCTTCGGAACGCATCGTCCTGCATCGCAATTTGCGCAAGATGCGCCATATCCTTTGCGGTTGTATAATGCCCCTCGTCGTGCAGTCCGTGTGGATTTTTGAAAACGGTGTTTTCAAGTCCGATTTCTGCCGCTTTTTCGTTCATCCTCTGGACAAACTGCTCGGTCGAACCCGCAATACCCTCGGCAATAACCACCGCCGCATCGTTTCCCGATGCAATCAAAAGCCCCTCCAAAAGACCTTTCAGGGACATTTTTTCGCCGACCTTAAGTGCAATGCTGCTGCCGTCTGCATCCAAAGTTTTGAACGCCGCATCGCTCAGTTCAAGCGGCTGTTCAAGGCTGATTTCCTGATTTTTTACAGCATCAAGAGCGACAAGCGCGGTCATAATTTTGGTTGTGCTTGCCGGATACATCTTTTTTTCAGCGTTCTTTTCATAAAGAACATTACCGGTCTGTGCATCAATCAAAATTGCAGCTGTCGCAGTTATCTGCGGTTTTTCTGCATATGTAATATTTATACTGCCGATAATTGTCACGAAAGCCAGCAGACTTGCTGAAAGCATTCGTGCAAAAGCTTTTGTTTTTTTCATTATTTCCCTCCGTTTAGGCGTTTTTTGCCTAAGCATTGTTCTTTTTTTCAAGCAAATCCCGTTCGGCTTGCGAAAGTCTTACATAGCTTGGTACAAGCTTGTCATAAGTCACACTCTCGCCGTTTTTATATTTTTCGGCGCCGATTTCGGCAACCGCACCGCCCAGATTCATTGATATTGTCTTTGGTGCAAAAAAGGCTTTTTCTCCAAGTGCGGCTTTGATATCTTCTTCAAACACCAACGTCCCGTCACCCACAAACAAAATGTTTTTGTCAAGCTCTTTAAGCTCGGCAAAAAGGTCCGAAAGAGCCAATGCTCTGTCCTCGATCAGTCTTGTCATAACCCCTGATTTGCAATCAAAAAGAGCGTTGTAAACCTGGTCGCGTCTTGCATCAAGAATTGGCGACACAATGCCGTCAAAAAGCTTTGACGAATATGCAAGTGCCTCCAACGTCGAGACCGCAACACACGGTTTTTTTGCAGCCTGAGCCATTGCTTTTGCGGTTGCAACACCTATTCTTACACCGGTAAACGACCCGGGTCCCACAGCCGCCGCAAAAACATCAACATCCGACGGGTCGATTTCTGCCGACTTAAACATCTGCTCAATCTGCGGCATCATCATTTCGGAATGTGTCTTTTTTCTGTTTACAACTGTTTGTGCAACCAAAACCCGCTCGTCACAAAGTGCTGCGGTTGATGCCATACAGCAGGTATCTATTCCAAAGGTCAACATTTTGTTTCTCCTGTCTCATCTATTGTTATTCTGCGATAATTTTCGCCCAACTCTGCATTTTTCTCGATTTTCACGTTTATATATCCCCGGGGAAGCACCGCTTCGATATTTTTTGCCCATTCGATGATGCAGACTCCGTCCGAAAAGAAATAATCGTCCATCCAGTCGCAGTCATCGGGGCTTACATTCTCAAGCCGGTATGCGTCAAAGTGATAAACGGTCATATCGCCGTCATACTGATTTACTATGGTAAAGGTGGGACTTGTCACATTGTCGGCAACCCCAAGAGCCTTTGCAATCCCTGTCGTAAAGGCGGTTTTACCCGCACCCAAATCGCCCGAAAGAGCAACTATACTGCCTTCTTTCAGGGTTTTTGCAAATTCTTGTGCGATTTTTGAGGTCTCGTATGCGCTGTGGCTTTCAAAAATTTTCATATTGTCCTTCTTCACCTCTTCTTTTATTTTACCTATACTTAATATAAAAGTCAATATAAAACTATTGAATTTTGAGTTAATTTGTTATATACTGTATCTATAAAC
Organism: Clostridia bacterium; assembly: GCA_045578305.1. Lineage (GTDB taxonomy): Bacteria > Bacillota > Clostridia > Monoglobales > Monoglobaceae > SIG440. Next base: position 3,363 of record JAZNKA010000029.1, read on the forward strand.
TAAACAAAACGAGGTATACATATATGGAAAACAAAAGAGTTGACAAACACAACTACTATCTTGACATAGCCGAAACCGTTATCGAGCGCGGCACCTGCATACGCCGCAACTTTGGTGCAATAATTGTCAAGAACGACGAAATCGTATCAACCGGCTACACCGGCGCACCCCGAGGCCGTGAAAACTGCTGCACAACCGGGGTCTGCATCCGCGAAAAGCTTGCAATTCCCAGAGGCGAAAGATACGAGCTTTGCCGCAGCGTGCACGCCGAAGCAAATTGCATAATCAGCGCCTCGCGCCGCGATATGATTGACTCGACACTTTATCTTGTGGGCAAGGACTATCGCACAGGCGAGCTTGTTGAAAATGCTTCAAGTTGCTCGATGTGCAAGCGTCTTGTCATCAACGCGGGCATAAAACGCGTTGTTATCCGTAATACCCCCACCGAATACACCATTGTCGATGTTGAAGAAGAATGGGTAAAAAACGACGAATCGCTTGATGGATTGTTGGGTTATTAAAAACAGCATCTTAAAAGGCAGAAACGAAATCAATCGTTTCTGCCTTTTTCAATTGTTTTCCGTTTTTTATTTCCTCTTCAAAACCTCTTTAAGATACATTCCGGTATATGACTTCTTGCACTTTGCGACCTCCTCGGGTGTGCCTTGTGCGACAATTTCGCCACCGCGGTTTCCTCCCTCGGGTCCAAGGTCGATTATATAATCCGCCGTTTTTATCACATCCAGGTTGTGTTCAATCAAAATCACGGTGTTGCCCGCATCAACCAGTTTTTCAAGCACCTCAATCAGTTTGTGAACATCCGCTGTATGAAGTCCCGTTGTCGGTTCGTCAAGGATATAAACCGTCTTGCCTGTGCTGCGTTTGCTGAGCTCGGTTGCAAGCTTAACGCGCTGTGCCTCGCCGCCCGACAGCGTAGTTGACGACTGCCCGATTTTGATATAGCCAAGTCCGACATCAAAAAGGGTCTTTAAGCGGTTTCGGATTTTGGGGATGTTTTCAAAGAATTCAAGTCCCTCCTCAACCGTCATTTCAAGCACATCATATATATTCTTGCCTTTATACCTTACCTCAAGGGTTTCGCGGTTGTATCGTCTGCCCGAGCAAACCTCGCAAGGCATATAGATATCCGGCAAAAAGTGCATCTCTATTTTGATTATGCCGTCACCGCTGCACGCCTCGCATCTGCCGCCCTTGACATTAAAGCTGAATCTGCCCGCGCCGTATCCGCGCGCCTTTGCGTCGGGTGTTGATGCAAACAGATTGCGGATATCCCCAAAAAGTCCCGTATATGTCGCAGGGTTGGAGCGTGGCGTTCTGCCAATCGGTGCCTGGTCGATGTTTATTACCTTGTCAAGATATTCAAGGCCGCTGATTTCTTTGTATTTGCCCGGTTTTTGTTTGGCGTTGTTGAGTTCATTTGCCAGCACCTTGTATAATACCTCGTTTATAAGCGAACTTTTTCCGCTGCCCGAAACACCCGTTATGCAGGTTGCGGTACCAAGCGGAATTTTGATATCAATATTTTTAAGGTTGTTTTGCGCAGCTCCCGAAAGGCAAAGATAATTGCCGTTCCCCTTGCGCCGCTCCTTTGGAATCGGGATTTTTTTCTTTCCGCTTAAGTACAGTCCCGTCTCGGATTCCTCGCACTTTTTGATTTGGTCAACCGTACCCTCGGCAACAACATAACCGCCGTGTATGCCCGCCCCGGGACCGATGTCTATTATGTGGTCAGCCGCATACATCGTGTCCTCGTCATGCTCCACCACAATCAAGGTGTTGCCCAAATCTCTCAGACGCTTGAGCATCTCAATCAGCTTGTTGTTGTCGCGCTGATGGAGTCCTATGCTTGGCTCGTCAAGAATATACAAAACCCCCATAAGGCCCGAACCAATCTGGCTTGCAAGCCTTATACGCTGAGCCTCGCCGCCCGAAAGTGTGCCGCTTGACCGCGACAAAGTCAGGTAGTCAAGCCCCACGCTGACCAAAAAGTTCATTCTTTCACGGATTTCTTTAAGTATCTGTCTTCCCACAAGCTCCTCGCGCTCGTTAAGCTGAAGATTTTCGAAAAATTCAAGTCCCTCGGCTATTGACAGCTTCGAAATCTCGTCAATGTTGTGTCCCTTTATGGTTACCGACAGGCTCTCTTTTCGAAGCCTTGTCCCCTTACATTCGGGGCAGGGCATATTTTGCATAAGCTCCTGAATTTCTTTTTTTGCCCATTCGGAATTTGTTTCTCTGTATCTGCGTTCTACGCTGTTTAATATACCCTCAAACCTTGCATACTGCTCGCCTTTGGAAAATCTTCGTTCATAGGTAAGATGCACCTTTTCGCCCTTTGTGCCATAAAGCAAAATATCCATTATCTCAGGGCTCAGGTCTTTGACAGGTGTGTCAAGACTGAATCCGTATTGCTTGGCAAGTCCACGATAATACATTGCCGCAACGCTGTTTTTGTCGCTGCCGGTCCAGCCATAAACCGCAATTGCCCCCTCGTTTATGCTCTTGGTTTTGTCAGGGATAAGCAAATCCGGGTCAAGAATTTCGACACTGCCAAGACCCATACAATGCGGACAAGCACCATAAGGAGTGTTAAACGAAAACATTCTTGGGGTCAGCTCCTCAAGGCTTATTCCGCAGTCCTCGCAAGCATAATTCTGGCTGAACATCATTTCGCGGTCCTCGTCAGGAAGCTGAATTATCACCAACCCTTTTGCAAGTTTGAGTGCCGTTTCAATCGAGTCTGTCAGGCGTTTTTCGATTCCTGCCCTGAGAACAAGTCTGTCAACCACAATCTCGATGTTGTGCTTTTTCTGCTTGTCCAAAACAATCTCGTCACTTGTCGGGTCGTACTGCTCGCCATCCACCCGCACGCGAACAAAACCGTCTTTTGCGGCTTTCTCAAAAACCTTTGTATACTCGCCCTTTCTTCCTCTTATTACAGGTGCAAGAATTTGAAATTTGGTGTGCTCGGGAAGCTCGAAAACAGCATCTACAATCTGGTCAATGGTCTGCGAGCGGATTTCTTTGCCGCACTTTGGACAATGCGGAACACCTATTCGTGCAAACAAGAGCCTAATATAGTCATAAATCTCGGTCACAGTACCAACCGTCGAACGCGGATTTTTGCTTGTTGTCTTCTGGTCAATCGAAATCGCAGGCGAAAGACCCTCGATAGAGTCCACATTAGGTTTTTCCATCTGCCCCAAGAATTGTCTTGCATAGGCAGAAAGCGACTCCACATACCGTCTTTGCCCCTCGGCATAGATTGTCTCGAACGCAAGCGAAGACTTGCCCGAGCCCGAAAGCCCGGTCAAAACAACAAACTTGTCGCGGGGGATTTTGACGTCTATCCCTTTTAAGTTGTTTTCTCTTGCTCCTTTAATCTCAATGTACTTATGCATTGTCAATCGCCTTTCAATCTGTTTATTTCGTCACGCAGCTTTGCTGCCAGCTCAAACTGCAACAGCTCTGCCGCCTTCTTCATCTCGGCGGTCAGTTCTGCAATAGTTTTTTCAATGTTCTCAGGTTCAACTGCCCTTTCCTTCGGCCGTTCTTCGCCATCCTTGACGGTTGCCTCTATTATCTCATAAACGCCCTTTTTGATTGTCTGCGGGGTTATGTTGTGCTCGGCATTATATTCTGCCTGAATTTTGCGGCGTCGCTCAGTTTCCGAAATCGCCCTCTGCATCGAGCCTGTGATGGTATCCGCATACATAATAACCGTTCCCTCGGCATTTCGTGCCGCACGGCCTATGGTCTGGATAAGCGAAGTGTCCGAGCGAAGAAATCCCTCTTTGTCTGCATCCAGAATTGCAACAAGCGACACTTCGGGTATGTCAAGTCCCTCGCGCAAAAGGTTTATGCCCACAAGGACGTCAAAAACACCAAGCCTCAGGTCACGGATAATCTCCATTCTCTCGATTGTCTCCACCTCGGAATGAAGATATCTTACTTTAACGCCCATATCCTCAAAATATTCGGTCAGGCGCTCTGCCATTTTTTTTGTAAGGGTTGTAACAAGAACTCTTTCGCTTTTTTCCACCCTTTTGCAAATCTCGCCATAGAGGTCATCCACCTGACCCTCAATGGGTCTTACCTCGATTTTGGGGTCAAGAAGACCGGTCGGTCTGATAACCTGCTCGACCACCTGTGTCGAACGCTCTGTCTCAAACTCTGACGGGGTTGCGCTTACAAAAATAGCTTGATGTATATGGTCATAAAACTCGTCAAAATTAAGCGGTCGGTTGTCAAATGCCGACGGCAGCCTGAAGCCATATTCCACAAGATTGGTCTTTCGAGCGCGGTCACCCGCAAACATTGCCCTGACCTGAGGAATGGTCACATGTGACTCGTCGACCACCAGCAAAAAGTCCTTTGGCATATAATCAAGAAGCGTAAACGGCGGACTGCCCGGCGGCCTTCCGCTTATGTGTCTTGAATAGTTTTCTATGCCCTGACAAAAGCCTGTCTCACGAAGCATTTCCATATCATATTTCGTGCGTTCTCTTATGCGCTGTTCTTCGATAAATTTGCCGTCTTCCTTAAATTCTTCAGCGCGTTTTTCCATCTCGTCCAAAATAGCAGGGATTGCGCGGTCAAGCTTGTCCTTGCCCGCAACATAATGCGATGCCGGATAAATAGCACAATGCTTGAGGTTTGCCAAAGTCTCGCCTGTGACCGAGCTGATTTCGGCAATGCGGTCAACCTCGTCGCCAAAAAATTCGATTCTTATTGCGTTTCCGCCCGAGTATGACGGAAAAACATCAATCACATCACCGCGAACACGAAACTTGTTGCGGCTGAAGTCTATATCGTTTCTTTCGTACTGTATTTCAATAAGCTTTTTTATCACTTCGTCGCGGTCGGCAGTCCCTCCAACTCTCAACGATACCACCATATTGTTGTAATCAATCGGGTCGCCAAGACCATAAATGCACGACACGCTGGCAACAATGATTACATCCTTGCGCTCGAAAAGTGCGGCTGTTGCGCTGTGTCTCAGCTTGTCAATATCGTCATTGGTCTGCGCATCTTTCTCGATGTAAGTATCCGAATGAGGAATGTATGCCTCGGGTTGATAGTAGTCATAGTATGACACAAAATACTCAACCGCATTTTCGGGAAAAATCTCTTTGAATTCTGAACAAAGCTGTGCCGCAAGAGTCTTGTTGTGCGCAAGAACAAGTGTGGGTTTGCCCACATTTTTTATTACATTTGAAATTGTGAAAGTCTTGCCCGACCCCGTGACACCCAGAAGAGTCTGAAATCGGTCGCCCCTAAGAACACCCTGGGTCAGCTTTTCTATTGCCCGGGGCTGGTCTCCGCTTGGCTTGTATTTTGAAACAACTTTAAAATCCATTGTTTTTGTCCTCTGTTAATACTCTCGTTCTACATCTTCCATATATCCGCGATTTACGATGCTGAAATATTTGTCGCCCGATATAACTATGCTGTCAAGAAGTTCAACTTCTATTGCTTTGCAGGCTTTTCGGATTTTGTCCGTCTGCAAAATATCCAACCCAGATGCATTGACGGTTCCACCCGGATGGTTGTGCGCAATAATAACAGCGTTTGCATTGTCATTAAGAGCTATCTTTGCAATCTCACTCGGGAACACATATACCTCGCCTGCAATTCCTGACCTGAGCTTGTTCACAGCCGTCAGACGATATGAAGTATTAAGGCTGAATACATACACTGCCTCAGTAAGCCGTCCATAAAAATATGTCTTGGCAAAAGCTGCAATCTTTTCGGGTGTATCGAGTTTTGGCGGCAGGTTGTATCTTGCGCTGCGCTCGACAATGCCCAGAAGCGGGACCAGCTCCCTGAGAAACTTTGCCGTTCTTGTGCCTACCCCTTCAATCTTTGTCAGTTCGGTTTCGTTTGCGTTGAGAACTGCACTGATTGTCCCGAATCTTTCAATCAATCTGTGAGCAATTCCGTTTGTATCGCCTCTTGGGATGACAGCAAAAAGCAGATGTTCAAGTTGTTCGTGCTCTTCAAGCATTTCAAGGCCAAATTTTTTAACTTTCTCGTCAAGCCTTGACCTGTGCCCGTCATGAATACTCATAGCTGTCTCCTCCTAAGGGTTTCCAGTACCTCTTCAAAATATTCGGGAATTTCGCGGCTGAACTCCATATACTCATTCGTTATGGGATGCACAAATCCCACCATGTGAGCATGAAGAAGCTGCCCGTTTAGCTTAAATTCTTCTTTTTTCTTTCCATAAACCGCATCCCCCACAATAGGATGCGAATTTTTTGACATATGCACTCTTATCTGATGCGTTCTGCCGGTCTCGAGCCGGCATCTGACAAAAGTATATTTGTCAAATCTTTCGATTACAAAAAAATGTGTCACCGCATTCCGCGAATTTTTTTGTGTAATTGTCATTTTTTTGCGGTCTTTTTCGTCTCTGCCGATGGGGGCATCAATGCTGCCACTGTCTTCCTTTATTTTGCCATGCACAAGGCACAAATATTCGCGCGTAAGGCTGTGTTCCTTGATTTGCGCGGCAAGGCCAAGGTGCGCCTTGTCGTCCTTTGCAACAAGCAAAAGTCCGCTTGTGTCCTTGTCTATGCGGTGAAGTATTCCCGGTCGAAGCTCGCCGTTTATCCCTGACAGATTGTCGCCGCAATGTGCCATAAGTGCATTGACAAGAGTTTTGTCAAAATTGCCTGCCGCCGGATGAACAACCATCCCCTGCGGCTTGTTGACAACCAGCATATGCTTGTCCTCATAAACAATGTCCAAAGGGATTTCTTGCGCCAGTATTTCGGCACTTTGGGGTTCGGGAACAAACACCTCAACCAAATCCCCTGCTTTCAGCTTGAAGTTTGCCTTTTGGGGTTTTTGGTTCACGGTGATATGTCCGTCAGATATAAGCTTTTGTATCCTTGAGCGTGTAAGGTCCAATGTCTCGTTTGCCAAAAACACATCAAGCCTTTGTCCGCCCTCCAAAACACTAATTTTCATTGTTGTCACAATCCTTTTTTTCTTTTCCGTCAAAAAATACCACAAATACAATCATCAATGCAGCACCCACGCAGACAAATATGTCCGCAATATTAAATACGGGGAAGTTTATCAGGCAAAAGTCAAAAAAATCAACCACAAAGCCCCGGAAAATGCGGTCAATCAGGTTGCCAACGGCACCACCCGCGATAAATACAAGCGAAAAGCTTAGAAGATTTGACTCTCTTCCATATTTTTTTATTGCGTATGCGATAAGTGCCAGAATTACAACGGTAAACACTATAAAAAACGCCGTGCCACCCTGAAAAATACCAAACGCTGCGCCACGGTTTTCAACATAGGTCAAATGAAAAACATTTTCCCAAATCGGAACCGAAAAGTTTGGTTTCAGCCATTCAATCATCAAAAGCTTGCTTGCTATATCAATTACCAAAATGGCTGCAAATGTCAAAAAGTACAGCATTTTTCTTCCTCCGTACAAAAATATTTTAAAAGCAGCAGGGTGTCTAAACATTTTGTGTTTAAATCCCTACTGCCCAGACTCCCATATATGTATAAGTCTTTTTTATTCTTCCGCCAAGGGTTTTTCGCACGTTTCCTCGGCTGCAACATATTCACCTTTTTCGTTGAGCACGATTTTGGGAAGTTCCATAGTCACACGCTCAAGCTGCTCAATTGCCGACAAAAATTCGTCGGTTTTTTCTGCCTCCTGCGGTACATCTTCCATTGTTGTTGCCTCGACCTTAAGGTCATCTGCCGACATCTTGTTTTCGGGCATACTGAATTCCTTAACTATGTCAAGCTGCGAGGTAAGAAGTGATATAATGCGGGTCCTGAAAACCTCGACATTTCGTTTCATTTCTTCGTACTCAAAGCTGATGCGAGTCACCTCACGGCTTGCATCCGAAAGCATCTGTGTTGCCTTTGTCTCGGCTTCGCCTATAATGTTTTCGGCGCGTTTTTTTGCATTGCTTACGACCTCGTCACCTGCGCTTTGTGCAACCAGAATCGCACTTTGAAGAGTCTCCTCCATTGCTTTGTACTGTTTGATTGCGCTGGACAGCATATTTATTTTGTCGCGGTTCGCAAGGTTTTCTTTGTAAAGCGCTTCGTAATTTTCGCTTACTGCAGCAAAAAACTCGTCAACTTCTGCCTTGTTGTAACCCGACAGTGATTTTTTAAATCTTCTGTTTTCTATTTCCAGTGGGGTCATCATAATACATTTCTCCTCTTAAAAAAATATTACTTCGCTTTTTCAATACAGATCCCAAGGCGGTCTTTTCGTGTGGTTTTGATATCCTCCGAAAGTCTGAAACGCCCTGCACCCCGCACCGAAAAAACATCTCCCGGCGAAATTCTTGCCGAAATATCCATGCATTCCTGCCAGTTGACCGAAACCCTTTTTGCCCGTATCGCCTCTGCCGCCGCGCTGCGCGAAGTTTTGAGCGCTGCACCGACAACTGAATCAAGTCTGAGCGATGCAACTGTTGTGCGGATTTCGTCAAACTGCCTCTTGGGGATTTTGGCATCCTCTAAGTCCAGAATTCTTACTTTGACCCCCACGCGTGCAACCATATCAAGATTTGATACGATATATTCGGCAATATCTCTTGCCACAAAAGCCAAAGTGCGTTCTTCAAGGCACAGTATGTCACCAAGCTTTTCGCGCTTTAGACCAAGTCCCAAAAGGCTGCCCAAAAAGTCACGGTGGCAAAGAGTTGATATGTCCCTGCCTGTTATTTCAACAAGAGATATAAACTCTTGGTCAACAGTATCCTCGGCATAATCAGGATACACCAAAAACAAACACCGCTCGGCATCAGGATATCCGCCAAAGAATTTGAATGATATATCGGTCCCCAAATTCTTTTTTGCAAAATTTTGTCTTATGACCGCCGCATCGGCAGGAGTCAAAAAGCCAAAAGCCTTTGGTACATACTGCTTCTCGCAAAGCTCGGCAGCATCACAGGCTCTGGCAAGCAAAGCTTTTGAATCAAGCTTTTTTTCCATTTGTTAGTTTGACCAGGGGAATATGCCCTTGTTGCGAAGCTCGTCCTTAAAGTCGCCCATAATGCCCACATTGTAAGGAGCAATAAGGAAAATACCGTTTGATACCTTTTGGATATTGCCGTCAAGTGCATAAACCGAGCCGCTCAAAAAGTCAACAATACGGCGCGCAACCTCGCGGTCAACAGATTCAAGGTTCATAACAACGGGTTTTTTGCTCTTGAGGTGATTTGCAATATCTCTTGCATCTTCAAAAGTTTCGGGCTGCATAACCACAAGCTTGAGCTGTGCGGTTGTGTGGATTTTTACCACCTTGCCGCGCTTTCCGCTGTCAAGTGTTTCGCTTTCGTCTGCATCAAAGCTTGCGCTGCTTGTAAATTCGTTGTTTTCGAGAAGTTCATCGTCAAGCTCGTCCGCTGTTTCGAAGCCGATAAGATTAAGCATTTTGTTTACTAAACTCATTGTTTTTTCCTCCCAAAGGTTTTATATAAAAGTTTTAATAATATTCCTACCGTTTATTGTATCACAGATTTATCGGTTTGTATAGTCCCGTTTTCCAAAAATTCCGGTGCCCACACGCACCATTGTCGCTCCGCATTCGATTGCCAGCGGATAATCGTTTGTCATCCCCATCGAAAGCTCATTCATATCCACGTTTTTTATGTTTTTTGAAGCAATTTCTGCCGACAAATCGCGAAGTCCCGTAAAGACATTTCGCAAAAGCTGTGTGTCGTCGGTATATGGTGCAACCGTCATAAGCCCCTCGATTTTGACATTTTCAAAATTTTCGGCAATATCACGACACAGTTTTTCACATTCTGTTGGCAAAATGCCAAACTTGCTTTCCTCTCCTGAGACATTTACTTCAATCAGAATTTTTTGCACTTTGTCAATCTTTTTCGCCTGACGGTCAATCTCTTTGGCAAGGTCAAAGCTTTCGACCGAGTGTATAAGCTCGGCTTTGTCAATTATGTACTTGACCTTGTTTTTTTGCAAGTGCCCAATCAGGTGCCATTTTACAGGCTTTACCGAGTCATATTTTTCCATAACCTCCTGAACGCGGTTTTCGCCGATGTCCCTGACCCCTGCCGAAATTGATTCGTTTATCAATTCCGCACCATAAGTCTTGGTAACCGCAATCAGAGTTATATCCTCGGGGTTTCTGCCAAAAGTTTCTGCCGTGCGCTTTATTTCAGCATTTACAGTGCTTAAATTTTCGCTTATATATGACATTTATCTCATCACCTTGCCTTCAAAAATATCCTTGCCGTTTACAATAAGCTCGTCATACAGCTTCAAAACAGAGGGGTGCTCGGCACTTTGAAGTATCTCGTCAACAATCACCCATTCTTTGCCGTTGTACAAAAGTTCAACCGGTACAAATCGCGCCTTGTTGCTGCGGATGACATACACACCCATTGTCCCATCCTTCATACGAAGGCTCTTTGCCGGAATTTTAAAGCCGCCATAGCTGTTTTTTATAAGCTGCACCTTTGCTTTTGAAATGGAATAAATCATATCTACGTATTTGTTTGAATTTATGACCAGCACCACTTTGCCGTTTTCCGGAGCAGTAATTTTTGTTACCGTTCCGCTTATTGTGTCGGTCCCGATATCAGGAAACCTGATACTAAGGGCGGAGCCAACACCAAGTCCCTCTGCCTCTGTCTCAGACACTTTTGCCGCAATACTCCACGAAAAGTTATTTACAATCTTTCCGCAAGGCTCGCCTGCCGACACTTTGTCACGGGTTTTGGGGCTAAGCGACAACTTGTCCAGTTGATTTAAGTAATCAAGGTTTATATTTTCAAGAGTCTTAAGGCTTAGTTTTTCTTCGGCGCCGTCAATCCTTGAAGAAAACGCCCCCGTTGTCGGCGAATGAAGAATTGTGCGTTCAATGTTGTATTTTGCTTCAATGTCCTGTTTTTGTTTTTTTAGATTCGCAAGCTCCTGAGTGCGGTCTATAGCCTGAGCTTCGCCCGATATTATACGGCGTTTTTCAATCAGCGAGTTTACCTGGGCACTGATTTCGCCGACCTCTTTTACATCATTCCTTGCTCCTGCTTTGGGTACAGCCCTCAGCATTTGTGCGATTGTCTGCTCAATTTTGGTGGAGTCGCTTGAAAACACATCAGCTGTGCTCAACCCCTCCGAAAGCTTGCTTATTTCCTGCTCGATTTTTTTAAGCTCGTTGCTGGCAGAAAGGTTGACCTCGTTTTTATATATGTGCATAACAACCTCGCCCCTCTTTACACGCTCGTTTTCGGGCACCTCGCAATAAAGATATCCATCTGTCGGCGCATAAATCAAGGTCTGGTCACGAAAAATGTACCCGTCTGCTTCTATAAGGCTTTCTTCCGAGCCGTTTCGGACAATGGTTGTCTCAAGTGCTCCGCCATAGTTTGCAATGATGTTTGCCGCAATAATCAAAACAAATGCAAGCACCAAAAAGCCCAAAAAGCTTATGTGCCTTTTCTTTTTCTTTTTTTGCGCATTTCGTTTTTCTTCCATATCAAAAACGCCTTTCTTTTGTTTGCCGCTTATATATCCTCTTCCTTATCCAAAAATCTTTGACACTTCTCAAAAACTTTTTCAAGGCTGTCTTCCTCATCAAGCCTTACCCAATTTATTTCGTCGTTGCGTCTGAACCAGGTCATCTGCCGTTTTGCATAACGACGGCTTTCCTGCTTGATTTTTTCCACCGCGTCCAAAAGCGACTCTTTGCCATCAATATACTCCAGAAGCTCTTTGTAGCCGATTGCCTGCATCGCGGTTGTATCTTTGTCAATGCCTTTTTCAAGAAGCGACTTCACCTCATTAAGAAGACCCTTTTCCAGCATATCATCAACCCGTTTGTCAATTCTTTTGTAAAGAGTCTCGCGGTCGGTGTCTATTCCAAGCACAAGTGTATCATAAAGCGACTCGCGCTTTGATTCCTGATTTATAAGTGTAAAGGTCTTGCCAGTGACCTTGCAGACTTCAAGTGCCCTGATAACCCTGCGCACATTGTTTGGGTGAATTTTTTCGGCTGCCTCAGGGTCTTTTTCGGCAAGAATACTGTGCAGGGCATCGTTACCCTCTTTTTCGGCAAAAGCTTGCATTTCTTTTCGGAATTCGGGGTCGCTTTTAAAGTCCGCAAAGTCGGTATTGTTAAGGACACTGTCCATATAAAGCCCCGTACCCCCTGCAAGTATAGGCAGCTTCCCACGACTTATGCAGTCAGCTATGCACGCCCTTGCCATATCAGCAAAATCTGCAACGCTGAACTTTTGGCTTGGCTCGATTATATCAATCATATGATGCAAAATTCCGCATTTTTCGTGCGTCTCGGGCTTTGCTGTGCCGATGTCCATGCCCTTGTAAATCTGCATAGAATCGCACGAAATAACCTCGCCCGAAAACCGTTTTGCAATTTCTATCGCAAGTGCGGTCTTTCCCGATGCCGTCGGTCCCGCAATCGCTACAAGCTTGTTTTTCATCTTATACTATCCTTTTAAAAAGCTTTTCAATCTCATATTTTGAATACGAAATTTTGATTGGTCTGCCATGGGGACAGGTTGTGATACCAAGCTTTTCAAGCTCGGCAACATCCTTCAAAGCACTTTCCATCTCAAGTACACTCAGGCGTCTGTTTGCCTTGATTGCATACTTGCACGAAACCATATCCAAAATCCGTTCCTCGACCGACAAAAGTCCCATCGGTCTGTTGTCGACAAGTGCCGATATAACCTCTTCCGCCAGGCTTTTTATCTCGTCCTCGTCGCCTGCATAAGGGGTTTCGCGGATGATGGCACTGCCTTTGCCAAATTCCTCAATCAAAAAACCAAGCGACAAAAGTCTGTCCTTGTTTTCGCGCACAGCTTGCATCTCGACCATATCAAGATCAAAAACTATCGGCGAAAGCAACACCTGACCCGAAACCGAATTCTCGCAAAAATCCTTTTTCAGCATTTCAAAGCGTTTGCGCTCGTGCGCGGCGTGCTGGTCAATTAAAAACATCTCGTCACCCTTTTGTGCAATGATATATGTATCAAAAACCTGACCAATCACCTTTGTCTGTGATTCTTCGGGCTGCGTTTCTTCCACCTCTTTTACAAAATCAAAGCTGATTTGCGTGCTTTCAGACGCGGTTTCGGTTTTGACGGGTGTTATTTCGCCCTTCCAAATCGGCTTCGAAAAAACTTCCTCTCTCAATGTTTGTTCATTTACAGGACGCGGCTCGTTAAAAGAATACATCCTTTCCTCGTTGCTTTTTGCAGCCGACGGAATTGTCCGCTCCAAAAATTCTCTGATTATTTTTCGGTCCGGGGCATCCTGCACCCTTTTTAAATCAACTGCGGCAGCTGTAGCTTCGCCACTTTTATTTTCATCATTCTTTGTACTGTAAAGTGCATTTTTGACAGCCGAATGAATTATGTTGTATATCTCTTTTTCGTTCGCAAATTTAATCTCGGTCTTGGCGGGATGAACATTGACATCCACCAAATTGGGTGAAAGTTCAATGTTCAGCACAAAAAACGGAAACTTGCCTGTCATCAATACATTCCGAAAGGCTTCCTCAACCACCTTGGAAACCACATGGTTTTTTATGTATCTGCCGTTTACCAAAAGAGTCTGGCGTGTGCGGTTTCCACGTGCAAGTTCGGCTTTTCCGACTACGCCCAAAACGCGTATTCCGTGCTCGCTGTAATCCACATCCAAAACTGCTTTGGCATGCTCTAAGCCATAAATATTAAGTATCGCATTTTTAAGCTTTCCGTCGCCCGAGGTCGAAAAAACCTCCTTGCCCTCGCAGATATATTTGAACGCAATCTCGGGCCTTGCAAGCGCAATTCTGCCCAAAACATCGGTGACATAGCCTGCCTCGGTCGAGTCTTTTTTCAAAAACTTCATTCGTGCAGGGACATTGGCAAACAGATTTTCGACAACCATAAGGGTCCCTTTGTTGCAGGCAATTTCCTCTTTGGGCGAGGGGTTCCCGTGCTTTATGGTCATACAAACGCCCTCGTCATCCGCATTTGTACGCGAAACAACTCTGACCTCGGCAACCGCACAGATGCTTGAAAGCGCCTCGCCACGAAAGCCCATTGTCGAAATCTCGAACAAATCCTCAATCTCGCGCAGCTTGCTTGTTGCGTGACGTAAAAATGCCGATTCAAGCTCGTCTTTGGGGATTCCCTTGCCGTTGTCTTCTATCGAGATATAGCTTATTCCGCCGTTTTTTATTTCAACGGTAATCGAATCGGCTCCGGCATCAATCGAATTTTCGACAAGCTCTTTCACAACCGCCGAAGGCCTTTCGACAACCTCGCCCGCCGCAATCTTGTCCGCCACATTTTGAGGCAAAACTCTTATTTCTGCCATTTGGGTCTCCCTCCTTTTCTTCCAAAAAATCTGCCTTTTTATATTCTTTTATTTTATCATATTTACCCTTATCCGTCAATCGTTTTCCGGCTTGCAATTCCTACATATTCTTAGCCTTTGCCTTAAGCGCATACAGCTTTGTAAGCGCCTCCATCGGCGACATAGAGTCAAGGTCAAGAGCCTTTATCTCGGTCACTATCTCGTTTTCCTCGGCAAAGTCAAAGCCAAGCTGCAAATCGTCCTCGGTGTCAAAATCTGCTATACTCGCTTTTGGCGCTGTATGCTCGGTCTTTCCGTCACGTTCTTCAAGTTCTTTGAGAATCTGCTTCGCGCGTTTTATAACCTCTTTCTTTACCCCTGCGAGCGCAGCAACCTCGACACCATAGCTTCCGTCAGCACCGCCGCGAATGATTTTGCGAAGGAATGTGATATCGTCGCCTTTTTTCTTAACCGCAATGCAAAAATTCTTTACATTTTGGTTGGTCTCTTCAAGCTCGGTAAGCTCGTGATAATGTGTTGCAAAAAGAGTTTTTGCACCGCATTTTTTCTTGTCGGCAATATATTCGACCACCGACCAGGCAATGCTAAGCCCGTCATAGGTGCTTGTCCCTCTGCCGATTTCGTCAAGGATTATCAGACTTTTTGCTGTTGCATTGTCAAGTATGTAAGCAACCTCGGTCATCTCGACCATAAATGTCGACTGTCCTGCCGCCAAATCGTCAGACGCTCCGACTCTTGTAAATATCTTGTCAACAATGCCAATTTCTGCCGAAGCTGCCGGAACAAACGAGCCCATCTGTGCCATAAGAACAATCAGCGCTGTCTGGCGCATATAAGTTGACTTTCCTGCCATATTTGGGCCTGTAATAATCGAAATCTGATTTCCGCCACAATCAAGTTCGGCATCGTTTGGTATAAACACACTGTTCTTGCCTATAGCCTCGACCACCGGATGTCTGCCGTCACGAATCAAAATTTTGTCAGACACATTCACATTAGGCTCGGTATAATGATTTTTTTCGGCAACATAAGCAAACGAACACAAAACATCAGTCGTGGCAATCGCGTGCGCTGTTTTTTGAATTCTTTCAACCTGGTCCGAGACAGCGTCACGGACTTTGCAGAACATATCATATTCCATGCTGACAATCTGGCTTTCTGCCTCAACTATCTTTTCTTCAACCTCTTTTATCTGCGGAGTTATGTATCTTTCGCAGTTTGAAAGAGTCTGCTTTCTTACAAAATATTCGGGCACTTCGGCAGTATTTGCCTTGCTTATTTCAAGATAGTAGCCAAAAACCCGGTTGTACCCAACCTTGATTGCGCGGATGCCGGTTTTGTCCTTTTCTTCCTCAGCAAAGCTGTTTATCCACTTGACACCGTTTGACATAATATCACGGCGCCTGTCTATCTCGTCGCTGAATCCGTCGCGGATTAAGTTCCCCTCGCGAAGCGAAATCGGTGCATCGGGGTTGATTGCCTCTTCAATTATCATTCTGACATCCACAAGGTCATCAGTATCCTCGGCAAGCTGCCTTAAAACGCCCGATGTGCATTTCGAAAGCAAGGCCTTTATTTCTGGGATTTTCTTAAGTGATGCCGCAATTGAAAGCAAGTCGCGGCAGTTTGCCGTCTTGTATGTTATCTTTGAAATTATCCTTTCGATATCCATAACCGTTTTAAGTGCCTCACAAATTTCCTCACGCACAAGCGGCTCGCGCACAAGCTCGCCCACAGCCTTGTGACGATTCTGAATTTTGGCACAGTTTGCAAGCGGCATTGTTATCCACTTGCGAAGCAGTCTTGCGCCCATAGGTGTTTTTGTCTTATTCAGCACTCCAAAAAGTCCACCCTTTGCCTTTTGGCTGCGCATAGTTTCAAGAAGTTCAAGATTTCGAATGCTGTAATTGTCAATCTCCATATATTCTTCGGCATCAATCACATCAACATTTTTGAGGTTCGAAAGCTCGGTCTTTTGCGTCTCGTTCAAAAATCTGATAAGTGCGCCAAGCGCCGAAACAGCCGGTGCCGATTTGAGAAGTGCGGCATCCTCGCCGAATTTTGCCAAAACCTCACTCTTTGCGGTCTCGAATTCAAATGCCCAATTGTAATAATTGCGTACACTGCAGCCAAACCGCTCCGAAACATAACCCAAAAGGTTAATTTTGCTATATGACTCAAGGTTAAAGATTATTTCAGCCGGCGAAAATCTGCACAGCTCGTTAAACACCAAAATCTCAATTTCTTCGCCAGAGACCTCGTTTACAGTCACTTCACCGGTCGAAATATCAACAAACGCCACACCTGCTGTTTCCTCGTTTATATAAACTGACGCAAGATAGTTGTTTTTTGTATCCTCCAAAGCATTCGAGTCCATAATTGTACCGGGAGTCACCACGCGTATAACCTCGCGTTTTACAATCCCCTTGGTCGCGGCCGGGTCCTCGGTCTGCTCACAGATTGCAACATTGTAACCATTTTCGACCAGCTTTGCAATGTACGAATCCACCGCATGAAACGGCACTCCGCACATGGGCGCGCGCTCCTCCTGACCGCAGTCTCTGCCCGTCAGGGTTATCTCCAGCACTCTTGACGCTGTCAGCGCATCGTCAAAAAACATCTCGTAAAAATCCCCGAGACGATACATCAAAATCGCATCTTTGTACTGCTCCTTTATTTCAAAATACTGGCGCATCATCGGTGTATATTCAGCCATTCGAATCTCTCCCAACCAAACTTAACATCTGTTTTAAATCTATTTGCAGCTTGAGCAGCTTGAGCAATTTCCGCTGCAGCCACCCTCGGCTTTTTCCTGACCTGTGATAAAGTAGCTGAGTACAGCGTTGACCTGATTTACCATATTATCAAACTCGCGGCTTGCTTCGATATATTCACATATAAGCGGATTTTGGGCAATTTTCTCAAACTCTGTCTCGACATAATTCTGAAATTCCTTAATCTGTTCTTTTGACGGGTTAGTCCCCCTTAACTTCTCGGACGCTGCCTTGCGGTTGTCGTTGTAAGTTCTAAGAAGTGTGGCGGCTTCCTCGTTTGCATTCATCTTGTCTGCGGCATCGGTCATTCTGATTCGTTCTTCACTTTCGGCAATCATTGTGCCAAGCTCTTGTGCCTTATCAATAATATCATTTCTCATTTTTCTGTATCTCCTGTCTTTTTGATTTTTATCTCTGTATAATTTCTCCGGTCAACGACCAAGTCTTACAGTCTGTAATTCTGACTTCAACGATTTTGCCCGTCAATTCCTCGCTGCCTTTTAAGTTTACAATCTTACCGCCGTCAGTTCTGCCGGTCACAAATTCCGGGTTAGTCTTGCTTAACCCCTCGACCAGCACACTCTGTATGCTTCCCGGATATACCTCGTTTTTCTGACGCGAAATTTCGTTTTGGATATCAAGCATCTTTTCAAAATTCTGATGAATTTCTTCATTCGAAAGGCTCATCGGCATCTTTGCCGCAGGCGTTCCCACTCTTGGCGAATAGATAAACGAATAAACTGTGTCAAACCGAACTTCGCGAAGAAGGCTCTCTGTCTTTTCGAAATCCTCATTCGTTTCGGTGGGGAATCCAATAATTATGTCTGTCGAAAGTACAATGTCGGGCACCTTTTTTCTGACTGCTTCAACTTTTGACAGATATTCGCTACGGGTATATTTTCTGTTCATATCGCGAAGCACCTTGTCCGACCCGCTTTGAACAGGCAAATGCAACTGCTTGCAGACCTTTGGCTCGCTTGCAATCACATCAATCAGCTCGTCCGATATATCCTTGGGGTGCGATGTCATAAAGCGAATTCTTTCAATCCCGTCAATTTTTGCAACTTCCTTCAAAAGCTGTGCAAAGCTCAGGTCGTCATCTGCCAAATCATTTCCATACGAATTGACATTCTGCCCAAGCAGCATAACCTCTTTAAATCCCTCTTGTGCAAGTGCCGAAACCTCGGCAAGAATATTCTCGTGGCTGCGGCTGCGTTCTCTGCCCCTGACATACGGAACAATGCAGTACGAGCAAAAATTGTTGCAACCAAACATAACCGAAACCTTTGCAAGCGGAAACGATTTCCTTTTTGCGCTGAGTCCCTCTGCAATCTCGCCTTCCGAGTCCTCGGTCGAAAACACTTTTTGACCCATTCGTGCACTGTCCAAAATCTCAGGGAATTTGTAAAGTGCGTGCGTACCAAACACCATGTCAATATGCTTGTATTTTTTCTGGATTTGTTCTTTAATATGCGCTTGCTGCATCATACATCCGCAAACACCAATCAAAAGATTGGGTCTTTCCTTTTTGACAGGCTTCAGTTTTCCAACATTGCCAAACACCTTAAACTCGGCATTTTCGCGCACAGCGCAAGTATTAAAAATCACCAAATCAGCTGTCTCTGCACGGTCGCAAAAGCCATATCCCATGTCCTCAAGCATCCCGCAAATTTTTTCCGAATCATTTTCGTTAAGCGCACAACCATAAGTCTCGACAAACGCCAAAGGTTTTCTTCCCTTTTGGCTGTTTTCGGTACGGATTTTTTCTTTAATTCTTTGTTGTATTTCCAATCTTTCGGCTGATATTTCCTTCAAACACAAGCACTCCAATCAAACATCTTACCATTTTAAATTATACTATTTTTTGACCCTGTTTGCAATAGCTTTGAATCAAAAATATCGCAAAATGAATAAATTGCCTCGGCTTGCACAAAATATCTTAAAACAAAAAAGGAGTATCCAAAATGAATTACAGCAAACAGGAATATTCTGATTACAGTAACAAAAAATCCCCCGACAGTCCAATACTTAAGGATGTGCTTTTTGCATTTTTAATCGGCGGAGCAATCTGCACCGTCGGTCAGGGGGTTTCGGATGTTTACGAAGTGGTTTTTCGTCTGGACTCCGAATCGGTAAAAACCGCTACGTCTATAACAATGGTGTTTTTGGGGGCACTTCTCACCGGACTTAATCTTTACCACAAAATTGCGAAATATGCAGGTGCGGGAACAATAGTGCCGATAACCGGCTTTGCAAACGCAATCACCTCGCCCGCTATGGAATTCAAACGAGAAGGCTGGGTACTGGGCCTTGCGGCAAAAATGTTTGTTGTCGCAGGACCTGTTCTTGTTTACGGGATCAGCGCGTCAATAATACTTGGACTTTTTTATTATCTGATACAAGTACTTTAAGGAGAATGGAATGAACAAAAAATCAGGAAATCAAACAATAACGTTCGCGGGCCCCATATCCATCCTTTCCTGTGCATCAATTGCAGGAAAAAAAGAGGGCGAGGGGCCGCTTTCAAAATATTTTGACAAAATAATGTCGGATGCCGAATGGGGCGAAGAAACCTGGGAAAAAACCGAAAGTAAAATGCAAAAAACTGCCCTTTCGCGTGCAGTCGAAAAGGCAGAAGTCAATCTTAAGGACATTGACTTTCTGTTTGCCGGCGACCTCTTAAATCAATGCACAAGCTCCACATTTGCGTTCCGCGACTTTGGCGTTCCTTTTTTGGGGGTTTATGGTGCATGCTCAACCATGGCGGAAACCCTTGGCCTTGCCTCATCAATGATTGACGGCGGTTTTGCTCAAAAAACTGCCGCTGTGACTTCAAGCCATTTTTGTACTGCCGAACGCCAGTACCGCTTTCCCCTTGAGTATGGGGGGCAACGCCCGCCCACAGCACAATGGACCGTGACAGGCTCGGGCGCTGTAGTGCTGGGCAAATCAGGCAGTGATGGTCCTTTTGTAACGCACTTTACCGCAGGCAAAATTGTTGACGCAGGGATTTCGGACGCCAACAATATGGGCGCCGCAATGGCACCTGCTGCCGCTGAAACACTTGTCGCACATTTCAAGGATACCGAAAGGACTCCGGACTTTTATGACCTTATTCTGACAGGGGATTTGGGCAAAGTCGGCAAGTCGATTGCAATTGACCTTTGCGGCGAGCAGGGTTTTGATCTTGCCCCTTTCTACAAGGATTGCGGACTGATGGTCTTTGACCTCGAGAAACAGGATGTCCACAGCGGCGGCTCGGGTTGTGGCTGCGGTGCCATCACATTGTGCGGATATGTTATGGATTGTTTTCGTGCACAAAAGCTCAAAAATGTGCTTTTTGTGGGTACTGGTGCACTTCTGAGTCCCACATCAAGTATGCAGGGCGAATCTATACCCTGTGTGGCACACGCGGTTGCAATTTCGGCAAGCATATAATAACCGCCACACACATCTGCAGTCCTATAAAACTGTAGGGACCGGCGTCCTCGACGGTCCGCATTAACAGACCAACATGAAAAGGAGAAACCCTATGCAATATTTAAATGCTTTCTGGGTTGGCGGACTTATCTGTGCCATTGCCCAGGTTTTGATAGACAAAACAAAAATGACCCCTGCACGAATTCTTGTCTCTTTTGTGGTGACAGGAGTTATCCTTGGCGGTCTTGGTCTTTATGACAAAATAGCTGACTTTGCCGGCGCGGGCGCAACAGTTCCGATTATTGGATTTGGCAATACTTTGGCAAAAGGTGTTATGAAAGGTATAAACGAAAAAGGCTTTATCGGCATTTTTACCGGCGGAACTGCCGCGGCCGCCGGAGGAATTGCGGCATCAGTATTCTTTGGACTTTTGATGGCGGTTATATTTAAGCCAAAACAAAAATAAAAGGCGGATAATTTCCGCCTTTTATTTTTGCATTCTACCATAAATTTCGTTAAGACGCCTGAAACGACCTTTATCAACACTATCCAGTTGTTCTTTGGTCAGGCGCCAACGCCAGTTGTTTTCGGCTCTTCCGGGAAAGTTCATACGAGTATCCGAGCCATATCCCAAAAGATCCTGAATTGGAAATATAACCGTCCCTGCGTGACTTGCCCAGATTGTGCGCAAAATCTGCGGAAGAGCCTTGCCCCAGTCAGCATCAACAAAGCCGCAATATTCAAGCATTTCGCGCCGGGTTTTGTCGTCAAGCTCCCACAAATAGCCAAGCAGAGTGTTGTTGTCGTGCGTTCCGCTGTATGCAACAGAGTTTTCGTTGTAATTGTGCGGTTTGTGGGTTGATTCGCCACCAAAAAAACCAAATTGAAAAACCCTCATCCCCGGAAAACCGCTTTCCTCAACCAAACGCTCGACCTCGGGTGTTATAATCCCCAAATCCTCAGCAATTATCATTTTTTCGCCTGCGGCGACTTTTATTTTTTGAACTATTTCTTTTCCCGGTGCCTTTTGCCATTTGCCGTTTGCGGCAGTTTTTTCGCAAGTATCAACCGCCCAAAAAGACTCAAATGCACGAAAATGGTCAATGCGCAAGCAATCAAATATTTCAAGTGCTGCGGATACTCTGTCAATCCACCATTTATATCCGTCATCTTTCATTTTTGCCCAGTTGTAAAGGGGATTTCCCCAAAGCTGACCGTCGGGCGAAAAATAGTCGGGTGGCACGCCTGCGACATGAGTCGGATAACCTTTTTTGTCAAGCAAAAACTGCCCTTTGTTTTGCCACACATCCGCACTGTCGGGCGATACATAAAATGGAATGTCCCCGATTATCTCAATGCCTTTGCTGTTTGCATAATCCTTTATTGCTCTCCATTGACTAAAAAATTCGTACTGAATAAACTTCCATGCAAAAAGTATATTCTCACTAACATCCGATGTGGTCCACTCCTGCCACGCTTTTTGACCGTTGGCATTTTTGCCCGCCATAAATTTGCAAAAGTTTTCTATGTAAGGTCTTTGAGATATAAACTCTTCAATTTCGCGCCTGTTTTGCGCTCGTTTTGATGCGGCAAGCAAAAGTTCAAACCTTTCGGCTTTCAATCGCTCAAACTCGCAAAGGTATGGTGTTTTTTGTCTTGCACCATCAAGCTCAGTTTTGCTAATCATCCCTTTTTGGTGCAAACATTCAATGTCGACAAAGTAAGGATTACCCGCAAAGGTCGAATACGATTTGTAGGGCGAATTAAAATCGTCAACCGGGCAAAATGGCAACACCTGCCAATATGAAAACCCGCACTCTTCCAAAAAATCAACAAACTCCTTTGCCGCTTTTCCAAAACCGCCGCACGAAAACTCACCCCAAAGCGATGAAATATGCATAAGTACTCCGCTTTTTCGGTTCAAACCCAGTCCCCCTCAAACCAAATATACTATATCTTATTCTAGCATATTGCCCTTGTTCACCACAAGTGGTAAATATTTCAGGGACACGGGGACGGTTCTTCCGTCCCACGCTCTGAGACCGGGGGACGGTTCCCCTGTCTCACTTCTGTGTTTATCTGGTAATGATCCGTTCAACTGAACCTTTGCTTATGCCGGTTAGCCTGCTTATTTGTCTTATCGAGAGTCCCAGCTCCTTAAATTTCTTTATATATCTGTCTCGTTGTTCTTTTTCTATTTCCCCAAATTCTGCCGAACTCGCGCATTTAGAAATTTGTTTAATTATTTCTTGTGCATCAACATCATTCAATTTGATTTTTCTTTCGGCAACATCCATGCATACATCAGTATTTGTCTGATTGTTGAATTCAATAAATCTTTCTCTGTCAAGAATAGAAAATGCAAAATCCATATCAACAAACTCGCTCTCGCCGCAATAATAATCAAAATATGAACTGTATTTATATTCATAAAGTTCATTTACCATTTTTGCAGCCAGAGGATTTTGATGTATGTATCTGAGCACTGTCAAAAAATAAGTGTCGTCTTCAACCGGTTCGCTTTTAAACCTATCTTGAAACAAATGCCCCATACGATAATATTTGTGATTATACCAATATGCATAGCTTCCAGCAATCCTTTTCATAGTGGACTCTAAGCTATCCCCTTCGAGCTTCAGCAGCAAGTGAACGTGATTTGACATAAGACAAAAAGCAAATATCTTATATTGAGATATTTGCTTGTATTTCACAATAAACTCAATAAATTTTAAATAATCTTCACTATCTTCAAAAATAGCTTGTTGATTTATCCCCCGAAGCATTACATGATATATTCCGCTTTCGCTAGACTTTCTTGGTTTTCTTGGCATAACAATCACCTCAAGCTCACTATATCAAAAAATGTGACGCTTGTCAAGACAGGAGAACCGTCCCCTTGTCTTGCAGTTTTTAAAGCACAAAAAAAGAGACGACCGAAGTCGTCTCTTTTAAAATCTAATTAAGTTAGATTATTTAATCTTAAGATCTTTCTCTGTCTTAACGATAACAACGTCTGTAACCTTACCTTCGAAAGCTCTTACATAAACGTGATCAGCGTAAGCCTGAGCTTCTGCAACTGTAGAAAGTGTAGTTGCATCACTAGCGTCAACATCACCGTCACCATCTGTGTCTACAGTTGTAAGTGCAGAACCTGAACCAGCTACATAAGTGTTGCCGTTCCAAACCTGAACTTCTGTTGTACCATCATAGAGTTTCTCGAAGAACTTAAAGTTAGCGTCTGAACCAACCTTGATAACAGTGTTAAGACCTGTATCATCGATTACGTAAACGTTAGCAGCCTTTGAAAGCTTGTATTCTTCGTTGGCTGAACCATCACTGTAAACAGTAGCTATCTTAGCAAGTGTTGAGTTGTCGCTGTAGTCAAGAACCTTACCACCAGCAAATACTTCAGAAATATCCTTCTGTGCCTGAGCTACGTTGCTGTTGGTGTAGTTTGCAGCAGGAGCATCATTAAAGTCGTCTCTGATAGTTGAACCGAAGTTAAATACCATCTTAACGTCTGTGATAACGCCGTTTGAACCAACCTTAACCTTAACGATGTCGCCCTGTGAAAGTGCGCTTGCACCAGTAAGTTCTGTTGTTGCAACTGTTGCTACGCCTTCAACAAGCTCGCCATCGATGTAGTAGCTAAGAATCTTAATAGCTTCTTCTTCGTCGTTTACACCGTCGCCAACTTCTGTAAGAACAGCAAGGCTTGATGTTGTGCTTGAAACGATTGAAGCAGCGTCAACAACGATAACATTTACGTTGTCATCCTTAGTGTAAGCATTCATGATAACGTACTTATTCTTGTCGTCAAGGTCAGCAAGTGTGCCAAGCTTACTATCTGTAATGCTTGTAGTACCAGCACCACCGATAATAAATACCTTAGCGTCAGCTTCTATTTCGCCCTTACCAACAAATCTTGTGTTGTCAGCGTCATATTCAGCACCAGTTGAAGGTGAACCAGGTGTACCAATTACAAAGCTTGCCTTTGCGTCAAACTTATCCTTGCTATCGTGGTCAGCCATTGTGATTTCAGCAAGCTCGCCAGCTGAATTCTTTGTATACTTAACAACTACGCTTTCAAGAATGTTGAGTGATGCATCATTTGCACTGTAGTTACCAGCAGTCCACTTAGAAGCGTCAACTGTGATTTCATCATCAGCCTTATCTGTATCAGCTAAAGCATGATCTGCACCAAGACCATCAGCATCATCTTCCAAACCAGCTGTAAGATTAATCTTAGCCTTGTTCTTAAGTGAAACAACTTCTACGCCGTCAGCTGTAACGATCTGAACCTTAACTTCGTAACCGTCACCTGAGAAGTCAGCAGCCTTTGTTTCAACCTTTGCAATGTAACCATAGTTAGCAGCAACTGTGTTATCAAGAGCTTCGTCTTCGTCAAATGCAGCAATCTTGCCGTACTTGTCAACATAGAAAGCACCGCCAATACCTACTTCGAGGTTAGAAGCTGTTGCTTCGTAAGCACTTGTAGCAACATCATACCAGTTATCTGCTACCTTGTAAGCATAGCCTGTAGCTGATGTCTTAGAAGCTTTTCTTGACTGGATTGCACCAACAACCTTGTTAGAAACAACTTCTGCAACGATAACAGCTGAGTTTTCTTTTACAGAAATGATTGAAAGAACATCCCATTCTGTAAGTTCAGCAGCATCAATCATAGCGCCATCTTTGTAGATTGCAACAACCTTGTTTTCGTTGTCAGCATCGATTTCGAGCATAGCCATTGCTTCACTGTTAGGAAGTGTAATACCCTTCTTGAAAACAACGCCATCTTCTGTAACCTTCTTAACAACTGCTGTAGCAGCTGCTTCGATAATAGCTACATCATACCCGAGAGTATCGTCATTGTCGATAAATCTAATTGTACCACCGTAAAGAACAGGAGCTGTAAGAAGACCTGTGATTGAGCTTACACCAGTGCCACGGTATGCGTTGTTGTAAATAACATTGATACCTGATTCGCACTTAATGTCTGTAGAATCATTGTCGCCATCTTTGTAGTAAGCGATTGTATCAGCTTCTGAACCTGCTCCAGCATAGCTGTCGAGGTCGATAACGAGCTCATCGTTTCTGTTTGTATCAACAGCGATTGAGATGATTTCGTACTTCTCAGCTGTATTCTTCTTTACATAACCGATAACTGACTGGCCGAGGTAATCAGCTGCATCTGTTTCGCCTGTAAGGAATGTGTAAAGCTTAGATTTAGCAGGGCTAGCTGAAGGATCAACATAAGAAGCAAAAGTTGCATCCTTTGTCTGATAGTCATCAACAACGTTGATAGCTACCTTTGGATCTTCAGTTGTGTCAAATGTGTGACCAGCTGCTACTGCTGAAACAAGACCGCTGTTCTGAACGATACCACGGATTTTAACGTAACCGAGGTTCTCACTCATAAGAGTTTTGTAACCACGAGCTACGCCGTTTGCGTTTGCAGAACCGTCAGCGATTTCGTAAACAACTTCACCATTTGTGTTCCAGCTTGCCTGAACCATAAGAGGTGTGTCAAGAGCGTTAACGAGAAGCTGAGCAACTGTACCACGGTTAGCATCCTGACCTACTGCTGCGTTAGAAACTGCGAGTGATACATCGTATCTCTGAGCTGCTGCGAGGTAACCTGTTGGGTAACCACCGTTCTTTTCAGCGTAAGGTGTGTAGCCAAGTGTAGCCATGATCATCTTAACAGCCTGTTCGTACTTAACCGGATCCTCAGGACCGAATGTTCCGTCGCCATAGCCGTTGATGATGCCCATGCCAGCAGCATTTGCAACGTAACCTGAAGCCCAGTGGCTTGCAGGAACATCTGTAAAGCCTGTGTTAGCAGAGCCCTTAGCGGTTTCACCATAACCCTGGATACGAGCGATAAGTGCAGCCATTTCTGCTCTTGTTACGCCGCCTTCAGGCTTATAAGTGCCATCTTCGTAACCTGTAACGATTTCGAGTTTGTTGAGTGTTTCAACTGCTTCGTAATAAGCGCTATCTTCTGCAACGTCACTGTATGTTGCACCAAAAGCAACAGTTGTGAGCATCATAGCGAAAACGCATACGAGAGCAATCACTTTTTTGAGATTTAACATAGTCTCAAATCCTCCTTGAATAAAATATATATTTGTTAATTTTTTTTACAAAGTAATTATCGAGAGAAACAATCCCTCCACCACCTGCGGTGGTCCCCCTCCCTTTACACAAGGGAGGCACTTGTTGCCGGGAAAACACGCAAATCACGCTATAATCCCATTAACTTAGACTGATTATATCACCAAAACACCGCATATGTCAACACGAATTTAAAAATGTAACAAATTTGTAATACTTTTTAAATTCTTTTGTCAAACTTTATACGGCAACAACTATATATTGATAAAAAAATCTATCTTTATGTCATATATTGTAATACCTTGCAACCGATATGTCAAGCTATTTTGACAATTTTTATCAAAATTTGTTTGATTTGTGTGGTTTTGAGAAAGAAATGTTGCTTGTTGCCAATGGCCCCCTTGTGTAAAGGGGGCTGTCAGCGTAGCTGACTGAGGGATTGTCATTGTCGCTTTCAAAGAGATTGCTTTACCGCATTGTCAATATATGCGCATACACCTTCAAAATTTTTAAGAATATCGAGATTTGAAATTCTTATAACCTTAATTCCATATTCTGCTAAATAATCTGTTCTTTTTTTGTCGTAGATACTGCCCGTATCCTCATAATGTTGGGATCCGTCCAGTTCTATAACAACATTTGCCTTTGCGCAATAAAAATCCACTATATATTTTCCTAATATTTTTTGTCTCAAAAACTTAATCGGATAATCTCGCAAAAAATCATACCACAAATGTCTTTCCTCTTTTGTCATATTCTTTCGCAGGTCTCTTGCAAATTGGACCATATCCTTGTTGTGTTTTCTGTCCACTGACAATCCCTCCCGCGCTTTTCTTATAAAACAATCCCTCAGTCTCACTATGTTCGACAGCTCCCTTTACACAAGGGAGCCTTTTTCTCACTCATTAAATCGCTTTAACATTTCTATCTCTTCCAACGCCCTTGCCGCATACTTTTCGGCTTTTTCTTTTTTGTCCTTTATCCGCATCCCCAAATCCTCGAAAATGCCAAAATTAACATTCATCGGCTGGAAGTCGGTTGTCGCCGGGTTGGATATATAATTTGCCAGCGAACCCATTGCCGTTTTTGACGAAAGGCGGGGCATATCCTTGCCCTGAATTGCACATATTGCCGAAATGCCTGCCCACATTCCCGATGCGGCGGATTCGATATAGCCCTCGACACCGGTAATCTGCCCTGCAAAATAGATTTTGGGGAATTCTTTCATGTTATAATTGGAAGTTAAAAGCTTTGGCGAATTGATATAGGTGTTGCGATGCATAACACCGTATCTCACAAACTCGGCATTTTCTAGGCCCGGAATCATACCAAACACCCTTT
>JAZNKA010000030.1:0-1597 GCA_045578305.1 Clostridia bacterium
AGCATAAAAAATGTCCGCGATGTGCGCGTGGGTGACACAATCACAACAGCATCAAAAGGCGCAAGCGAGCCGCTTCCGGGATACAAGGAAGTAAAGCCGATGGTATATTCGGGCGTGTATCCTGCAGATGGTGCAAGATACAATGATTTGAGAGATGCTTTGGAAAAGCTTCAGCTTAATGATGCGGCTCTTCAGTTCGAGGCGGAAAATTCGGTGGCGCTTGGGTTTGGTTTCCGTTGTGGATTTTTGGGGCTTTTGCATATGGAAATTATTCAGGAGCGTCTGGAGCGTGAATACAATCTTGACCTGGTGACAACTGCGCCATCGGTTGAGTATATTGTTGTCAAGACCGACGGAACCGAGATGACCATTTCAAACCCGACAAATCTGCCCGACCCGCAGGAGATTGACTATATGTCCGAGCCGGTTGTTTCGGCGGCGATAATGACACCAAAGGAATTTGTGGGCAGCATTATGGAGCTTTGTCAGGAGCGGCGCGGGACATATATTGATATGACCTATCTTGACGAAAACCGCGTGACGCTTAATTATGAGCTTCCGCTTAATGAAATAATCTACGACTTTTTTGATGCACTTAAGTCAAGAACACGCGGTTATGCGTCGTTTGACTATGAGCTTAAGAATTATCAAAAGTCTGAGCTTATCAAGTTGGACATCCTTTTGAATGGCGATATGGTGGATGCACTTTCATTTATTGTCCACAAGGAAAAGGCGTATGCCCGGGGCAGACGAATTGCCGAAAAGCTTAAAGAGTCGATACCCAGACAACTTTTTGAAGTGCCTATTCAGGCGGCTGTCGGAAGCAAGATTATCGCACGCGAAACCGTAAGAGCGATGCGAAAAGACGTGCTTGCCAAGTGTTATGGCGGTGATATTACCCGAAAGAAAAAGCTGCTTGAAAAGCAGAAAGAGGGTAAAAAGCGTATGCGTCAGGTGGGCTCGGTTGAGGTTCCGCAGGAGGCGTTTATGTCGGTGCTTAAACTGGATTAACAATCTGTTCTTAAAATCGTGCCGGTGCCATAGAAAAGGAGAAAGTAAGATGAGTTCGGGGCTTTACATTCACATTCCATTTTGCAAAGTTAGGTGTCTTTATTGTGACTTCAACTCTTTTGCAGGGCGGGAGGAATGTATGGCTCTGTATTTTTGTGCCCTTGACCGCGAAATTGAGGCGTGGTCAAAAAAACTTTCGGGCAAGACTTTTGACACCATTTACTTTGGAGGTGGGACTCCGTCTTATGCCGGAGCGGATTTTTTGTGCAGAACAATTGCGTCGCTCAAAACGTATTTTGACATAGATAAAAATGCGGAAATCACTGTTGAATGCAATCCCGGGACAATTGGATTTAATGATTTTAAAGCTTTGCAAAAGGGCGGGGCAAACCGTTTAAGTATTGGTCTTCAGTCAACGGATAACGAGATGCTGAAACGGCTTGGTAGAATACATACGGCAGAAGATTTTGAGTGTTGCTTTGACGCTGCAAGGCAAGCCGGCTTTGACAATATTTCGCTTGATCTTATGTATGGCCTGCCTGATATGACAATGGAGAATTGGGAAAAAACTCTTCAAAAAGCACTT
>JAZNKA010000031.1:0-12472 GCA_045578305.1 Clostridia bacterium
ATTTGCGGCAAGCTTGAATATTTGTCTTAAATCATCCTCGTCGGTTATGTAATTGAGTCCGTCAAGGGCACAGACAATAGCATCAACCGTTCCGTAAAGTTCCATCTCGCACATATCCTGATTTAAAAACAAGATGTCCAAATTTTCTGCTGCCGCCTTGTTTTTTGCAATATTCAACATCTCGCATGAAAGGTCAAGCCCAATCATATCATAACCGCGCTTTGCCATGGGAATTGTGATGTTTCCTGTTCCGCAGGCAAGGTCAAGCACAAGCTTTGGTTTTTTGCCAAGCCTTGCAAAAATCTGTTCATAATAATCAACAAATTTGTTGTAATCCGCATCCTGCAACTTGTCATACACCTCTGCAAATTCGCTGTACATAGCCCTTCACCCTCTTTAGTGCGATATTTTTTGACTTTTTATTTCACAATCTCAAACTGCTCGTCTGCATTAAGATCAACAACCGTGCAGTCATTTGCATATGTGCACTCAGGAAGAATAATCAAAGCAGTAAGCTGGTCATTGTTGGCTGGAAGCGGAGCAAGATGCCAGATGGCTGAGTTCATTTTGATAAGTGTGTTTTTGGGGATGATAAATGCTTTTGCAAGGTCGGTGACAGGTGTGCCCGCTGATGCCGGTGCGCAATGAACAATCATATCATCATCAAGCGGCATTATCATTTCCCAGGTTGTTGTGTGATATTCCTGCTGAGTAATAATCATTTTTTCGGGTTTTTTTACAACAATAGGCGAAAAACCAAGACGATGGTTGCTGTCTGCTGTTATGCGGTCGGGGAAAAACTTGTGTATCTCGCCGCAAAGAGCGTATCCATCAGGTTTGTCCATTGCATAAAATTGACCGAACGGTGCAAACTCCTCTGCTGTAATAGGTTGTGCTTTAATAGTTTTCATAATATTCCCTCCTGATATTTTGATTATATTAAATTATTACATTTAAATCTTTTCTAATTTTACATATGCCGCCATCAAATTCTTTTCTCCCACGCTGTCAAATTTGACTCTGAGGAACATATCTGCACCAAGCGCCTTTGCCTCCAGAACAGTTCCCTCGCCGAACTTGCGGTGCAGAACCCTGTCACCTGCCGAAAAATCAAGATTTTCGGCAGTCTGCACAGGTTTTGTCTGCGCACTTGTCTTAAACGACGATTTGTCCATCTGAGGTTTTTTCATTACCGCAGTCTCAAACAGGTCAAATCCTGCCGTTTGATATTTTTCTTCACTTGCAAACTCTTTGGGTATCTCTTTCAAAAACCTTGACTTCATATTGTATTTTGTGGTTCCAAAAAGAGTTCTTGTGTCGGTGTGAGTAAGAAACAATCTTTCCTTTGCACGCGTAATACCCACATAGCAAAGACGGCGTTCCTCCTCCATTTCTTCCTCGGTGTTCATCGACCTGATTCCGGGGAAGATTCCTTCCTCCATTCCTACAAGAAATACATTTTTGAATTCAAGACCTTTTGCGCTGTGAAGTGTCATCAGCGTAACGGTCTCCTGCGCTTCGTCAAGCTCATCAACATCCGCCACAAGCGAAATATTTTCGAGCAGGTTTTCCAAAAGGGTCTCGGGTTCTTGTCTGACAGTCTCGCTTACCATTGAGACAAATTCCTTAAGGTTTTCAATTCTTGTGCGGCTTTCAACCGTATCCTCGGTTTCAAGTGCCGACATCATCCCCGAATCATAAATAACTGACTTGACAAATTCTTCAAGCCCCACTCCCGAATTCAGCTTTTCGCGCATTTCTTGTATAAGCTGCGCAAAGCCCTTAAGCTTTGCCGCTGCACGTGAAAGTTCAGGGAAGCTTTCGGCAGTTTTTGCCGTCTCAAGAGCACTAATGCCGTTTTCTTCGGCAATAAGCAGTACCTTGTCAACAGTTGCATCACCTATTCCGCGTTTAGGTTCATTTACAATTCGCACAAATGCAACATTGTCTGCATTATTTTGAATAAGCCTTAAGTACGAGGTTAAATCCTTGATCTCTTTGCGGTCATAGAATCTGAGTCCGCCAAAAACTTTGTAGGGAATGGCGTTCCTGAGAAGCGTATCCTCGACAACGCGTGACTCGGCATTCATGCGATAAAGCACCGCACAATCGTTGTATGTACCGCCATTTGCATATAACTCGGATATTTTTTCTGCAATGTATCTTGCCTCATCATATTCGTTTTGCGCATTGTAAACCGTCACAAGCTCGCCCTCGCCGTTGCCGGTCCACAGTTTTTTTGATTTTCTGCCGCGATTGTTTGCAATAACGCCGTTTGCAGCATTCAAAATATTTTGTGTCGAGCGGTAATTTTCTTCCAACTTGATGGTTTTTGCATTTTCAAACTCATCCTCAAAGCCAAGAATGTTTGATATATCCGCTCCGCGGAATTTGTAAATACTTTGGTCATCATCACCAACGACACAAATGTTGTGGTGTTTTGCGGCAAGCAAGCTGACCAGCCTGTATTGTGCGTGATTGGTATCCTGATACTCGTCAACAAGAATGTATTTGAATTTGTTTTGATAATATTCCAGCACATCGGAATTTTCTTCAAAAAGCTTTACGCTGCACATAATCAAATCGTCAAAATCAAGAGCGTTGTATTTTTTAAGCCGTGTTTGATAAAGCTTGTAAACTCTTGCCACAACCGACTTGTAAAAATCAGTTTTGAATAAGTCCTCATATTCCTCGGGTGTGATAAGCTCGTTTTTTGCCTGGCTTATAGCGCCGCCGATTGCTTTTGGCGCAAAGTCCTTCGAATCAATATTCAGGTCCTTCATACACTCCTTGATAAGCGTCTGACTGTCTGCTGTATCAAATATAACAAAGTTTTTTTCGTAGCCAAGCCTGTCTATATCTCGTCGCAAAAATTTGACGCACGACGAATGGAATGTGGATGCCCACACATCCTCGCCCGACTTCCCAAGCTTTGCCGAAAGCCTTGCCTTAAGCTCGGCTGCGGCTTTGTTTGTAAATGTTATTGCCAGAATGTTAAATGGTTTCACCGCATCAACCGGCAGATATTCAAAAAGTTCGGGGGGAAGCTCATCAACCTCGCCCTTCGAAAACCAGTCCAGAATTTCAAGTTCTTCATCCGAAATTCCCTTTGGAGCACTATCGCTGAAATATGCCTTGCCATAAAGCATCAAATGCGCAATTTTGTGTATAATAACCGTTGTCTTGCCGGACCCCGCCCCCGCAATCACAAGAAGCGGGCCCTCTGTGTTTACCACCGCTTCAAGCTGTTTGTTGTTGAGAGTACTCCAGCTTTTTTCTATTATTCTTTTTCGTATTTCACTAAAGCTCATATGTTATTTCCCTTCAGGCGCGGATTATACCGCCGCCAATAAGAATTTCTTCCGTCAAGTCATAAAAAACAACTGCCTGACCGGGTGTAACCGCCCTTTGTGGTTCATCAAAGACCACTTTTGCCAAGTCCTCGCCTTGCAAAAAGACCGTTGCTTTTGCCGGCTTTGCGCCATAACGTACCTTTGCCAAAACCTCTATTTTGTCGTCAGGTTTTTCAAACGGAATGAAGTTGAGGTTGTCCGCAAACAATTCCTTCGAAAATTCCGTTCCCTTTTCGCCCAGTACAACCTGATTTTTTTCTGCATCAATCTTTGTCACAAACATAGGCCTGCCAAAAGCAATTCCAAGACCTTTGCGCTGACCCACCGTATAGTTGGAAATTCCCGAGTGTCTGCCCAAAATATTTCCGTTTATGTCCACAAAATCGCCCTCGGGACATTTTTTGCCGGTGTGACTTTCAAGAAAAGTCCGATAATCATCATCCGGAATAAAGCAAATCTCCATACTGTCCACTTTACCCGCAATGTCAAAGCCAAGTTCTGTGGCTATCCTTCTGGTTTCTGCCTTATCTCCGATTTCGCCAAGCGGCATAAGGGTGCTTGCAAGTTGTTCCTGTGTAAGCGAATACAAAACATAAGTCTGGTCCTTTTTACCAGCGTCTGCAACCTTTATAAGATACCTGCCCGTTTTTTCATCATATTCTATTTTAGCATAGTGTCCCGTTGCAATCTTGTCTGCGCCCAGCTGCTTTGCAAACTTTTGCATTGCATCAAATTTCAAAAACCGATTGCATACAATGCACGGATTTGGAGTCCTGCCGTGCATATACTCGTCAGCAAAATAGTCCATGACATTTTTTTTGAACTCTTCTCTAAAATCCACGGTGTAGTGCTCTATGCCAAGCTTTTCGCAAACTGCTTTTGCATCGTCTGCAGCACCGTTTTCTTCGCTCCAAAGCATCATGGTTATCCCGATTACTTCGTAGCCTTGCCTAAGCAGCAGCGCCGCCGCAACGCTGGAATCCACTCCGCCCGACATACCAATTGCAACTTTTTGTTTTTCCATACTTATTCTCAAAAGACCGACTTGACGGTCGGTCTTTCCTTTCGCATTATTCTTCGTGGTGTCCGTGACAGCACGCACAGTCACCGTTGCAGCCAACAATGCCCGTCGGGTCAATGCCCTTGCGGTTGTAGTAATCCGCAATTGCCGAATGAATCGCCTCCTGCGCAAGGTTTGAGCAATGCATCTTTACCGGTGGAAGTCCGTCAAGTGCCTCGGCAACAGCCACATTGGTAACAGCAAGCGCCTCGTCAATGGTCTTGCCCTTTACCATCTCGGTCGCCATGCTTGATGTCGCAACCGCAGCACCACAACCAAAGGTCTTGAATTTTACATTTTCAATCACCTTGGTATCGTCGTTTATCTTCATATACATTTTCATTATATCGCCGCATTTTGGGTTTCCTACCTGGCCCACAGCGTTTGCATCTTCAATTTCGCCCACATTTCTTGGGTTTGAAAAATGTTCCATTACTTTTTCGCTATACATCTTTTTTCTCCTTTTTAACATCTTCATAAAGCGGCGACATTTCCCTCAGGCGTGCCACAATAACCTTAAGTTCATCCACAATCCTGTCAGCATCCTCAAGTGTGTTGGAATCGCCAAACGAAACCCTGAGCGAACCATGAGCGGTCTCGTGCTTAAGCCCGATTGCAAGCAGAACATGCGACGGGTCCAGTGACCCCGATGTGCAGGCGCTTCCGCTTGAAGCCGAAATTCCTTTCATATCAAGCATCAAAAGAAGCGACTCGCCCTCGATAAACTCAAACGAAATATTGGCACTTCCGGCAATTCTCTTGGTCGCATGTCCGTTGAGTCTTGAATATGGTATCTCGTCAAGAACTCTTTGTATAAACCTGTCGCGCATCTGGCGCAGCTTTTCGGTGTGTCCGCTTATATCCCCGGTTGCAAGCTCTATCGCCTTACCAAGCCCAACAATGCAAGGGATATTTTCGGTTCCTGCGCGTTTGTTTCTTTCCTGCGCGCCTCCGGTCAAAATCGGGCTGATTTTTGTACCTTTTCTTACATAAAGTGCGCCCGAGCCCTTGGGTCCGTAAAACTTGTGTCCTGTAAGCGAGAGCAAATCTACTCCCATCTTATCAACATCAATTTCCATCATCCCGATTGCCTGAACAGCGTCGGTGTGGAAGATTATATTATTTTTCTTTGCCACTTTACCTATTTCTTCAATCGGCATAATTGTACCGATTTCGTTGTTGGCGGTCATTATTGTAATCAAAATAGTCTTGTCGGTTATTGCTTCCTCGACGCTTTTTGCCGAAACCATTCCAAACTCATCAACCGGCAGATATGTTACCTCGAAGCCTTGTTTTTCAAGCTCGGCGCAGGTATGAAGAACAGCATGATGCTCTACCGCCGAGGTTATTATGTGATTGCCCTTGTTCTTGTTTGCAAGAGCCGCGCCCCGGATTGCCCAGTTGTCTGACTCGGTCCCCGAGCCTGTAAAGAATATCTCGTCACTTGTTGCACTGATTGCTTTTGCGACTTGTTCTCTTGCAATATTTATTGCTTTTTTTGCTTCTCTCCCCTCGGCATATACTGTCGAAGCATTGCCGAAATCTTCTGTAAAATAAGGAAGCATAGCATCAAGCACGCATTTTTTCATCGGCGTTGTTGCCGAATGGTCAACATAAATTCTTTTTGCTTCCATCTAAAAAACCTACCTTTCTTTATGTTCCGGAGTGAATATCGCTCTTTGGCGAAAATCTATGAAAAGTAGACCTCTCCGTATATGTTCAATCATTATTTGCGGTGTTTTTCGACCTCGGCAACTGCCAATCGGTCGCATCGCTCGTTTTCGGGATGCCCCGCGTGTCCCTTGACCCACACAAGCTCAACCTCGTGCTTTTCAAGCAAGTCAAGAAGTTTTTCCCAAAGGTCCGGGTTTTGTGCCTTGTCCTTTTTGGTACGCATCCAACCGTTCTCGCGCCACTTTACCGCCCAGCCGCAAGCAATGGCATCCACCAGATACTTAGAGTCGCTGTAAAGCACAACGCTGCATTTTTCTTTAAGAGCTGCAAGCCCCTCTATCGCCGCGGTCAGCTCCATTCGGTTGTTGGTGGTCTCAAACGCCCCGCCCGACAGTTCTTTTTCGATTCCGTTGTATCTCAAAATCGTTCCGTAACCGCCGGGGCCGGGATTGCCGCTGCACGCACCGTCAGTAAATATTTCAACTTTTTTCAAAACATCCATCCGGCGCACCACCCCAAAATTTTTTGGCATCAGACAAGGATATTTTTCCCACATCCTCTGCCAAGATACATTGTATCACAAGTTTTTAAAAAAATCTACACTATTTTTCTTAAATGTAAAAAAAGTTATGATCTTCATTTTTCACCCTGAAACTTCCCCAAATATTGTAAAAAAGGCTTGAAAATATACAAAAAATGTTTTATACTTGATATATTATATAACTTATCCGGAGGTAAAATCATGGCTGAAAAAAATTTAATGGTTGAAAAGCTTCCTGTCAGCGTTTTTGCTACCCGTGCCGAAATGGGCAAAGCCGCTGCAGAGGATGCTGCAAAAAGAATTAACAAAATCATCGCAGAAAAAGGCGAGGCTAATGTTGTGTTTGCCGCTGCTCCTTCGCAGAACGAGCTTTTGGAAACTCTTCTTTCGCTTGATGTTGACTGGACAAAAGTCCGCGCTTTCCATCAGGACGAATATATAGGCATTGATGACAGCGAGCCTGCAGGCTTTGGCAACTTCCTTCGTCGTGCAATCTTTGACAAGGTTTCTTTCAAAGAAATCCACTACTTGCTTTGTGCAAAAGAAGATGCCGAAAAAAAATGCGAAGAATACTCGGCACTTTTGGAAAAATATCATGCTGACCTTATCTTCTTGGGTATGGGTGAAAACGGTCATATGGCATTCAATGACCCGCCTGTAGCTGACTTCAACGACCCCAAGACAGTAAAAATCGTTGAGCTTGACAGCATCTGCCGTCAGCAGCAGGTAAACGACGGTTGCTTTGCAACATTTGATGATGTTCCAACACATGCTATGACACTTACTTTGTCTTACATAATGTCAATCCCCGAAGCAATTTGTGTTGTTCCCACAATCCGCAAGGCAGACGCGGTTCACGACGCTCTTCTTGGTCCTGTGACAACAGCTTGCCCGGCAAGTATCTTGAGAAATCACCCAAGTGCTGCGCTCTATCTTGATAAAGACAGTGCAAGCCGCATTTAATCTTAAAATTTAAAACATAACAAAAAGCAACGAAGCATTTTGCTTCGTTGCTTTTTTGCAAATAGAAAATCATCTTATCATAGCACCTTTGGGGGGCGAAGAGAAAATAGTGCAGAACGGGCAAACTGAGCCCAAAGGGGTTACCCGAAGGCGTACTCGTGTACGCCGAGAGGCGAAGTTTGTTCGTAGCATAAAGCTTTGTAAATCTTAAAATTCGTTGAAAAAGAATTTTTACCTTGATTTTTTTCTAATTTCTTAAAAGGCTTTTAAAAACATATCTGTTGCTTTATGCGGTCTGTCCATTTTATCACAGCCCCTTATTTCCCAAATTTTTCTTTACATAAAAATTCCCTTTTGACAAACAATAATTTTGTAAAATCAACCAAAAGGAGCAATTTATTATATGAAAGCAACCGGAATTGTAAGAAGGATTGACGACCTCGGCAGAATTGTAATTCCCAAAGAAATTCGCCGCACAATGCGCATCCGTGAAGGAGATCCATTGGAAATTTATACCGAAAGCGACGGAACTGTTATATTTAAGAAATATTCACCCATAGGCGAGCTTTCAGAATTTGCAGTTCAATACGCCGAATCTTTGGCAAAAACAACAGGTCTTGCCTGCTGTATTTCTGACACCGATACAATAATCGCCGTGTCAGGCGCACCCAAAAAAGAGCTTGCTGACAAAAAGCTTTCTGCCGATGCCGAAAAAATTATGCACGGTAAAACAGGCTTTGTGGCATCCAAAAGCGACAAAAATATCGCTGTAATCGACGGAAACGACAACTACAAAGCAGGCGTTATTGCCCCCATCGTTTTTGACGGTGACAGCATCGGTACAGTGATGATTTTGTCCTCCGACGGCAAAGTTTTTGGCGAGGCAGAATCCAAGCTTGCTGAAGTCGCAGCCGGCTTTTTGGGCAAAACGATGGAGTAGCGTCATTTGAGCCCTGTTTGCAGAAATCCCCAAAACAAAAGCACTCGCAAGGGTGCTTTTGTTTTGGGGGAAAGCAGAAACATAGGGAGCTTTAACAAATTTTGTTTTGCGTAAGCAAAACTACCTTTTCTCTTATCTATTCTCTTTTATCTCTTATCTGGAAACGACAATTTTTAGAGAAGATTGAAGAGAGAATAGTGAAAAGATAAAACTACAAAAAGAAACGACAACTTTCTTTTTGAAAATTGTCGTTTCTTTTTGGTATGCCCGGTGCGATTCGAACGCATGACCTTCAGAGTCGGAGTCTGACACTCTATCCAGCTGAGCTACGGGCACATATCAAATTGAGGGCGGTTTTTAAGCCGCCCTTTTTTGCATTTTAATAATTTTCGAGAGCATCTTCAAGCCAGAAGAACCCAATATCAAAAGCTTTGTAAAGTCCATCGCGTTCTGCCTGCTTGATAAGTGTAGAATTTTCTTCTCTGTTTGTGCGAAGCTCGATTACAACTTTAGTTGCAATATCCAAATCATTCAACTTTTCGGATTCTGTAATGCGGAAGACAACCATGTACTTGGTTCCCGGAGCTCCATAATAAATCTCATTACCTTTTCTGAGAAGCATCTTTCCTTTATACATCAATACTTCGTCTTTCTTTTTTGAGGGCATATTTCGCACTCCTTTCATATCTTAACAGTTTTCACTAAACCATAATCATTACTCTATATAATAACAAATTTTTACTCAAAAAGCAATAGCTAAATCACATTTTCATTGATTTTCTAAATATAACCCTTTTCTGTACAAGTGCACACCTATTACAGGTTTGCCTTTCGGTCACTTACGGCACCGACCTCCTTTTACTGATAAAAAACCTCTTTTAAGATAAGTCCGCAAGCAGGAAGCGTTAATCCGGCAGCTTCGCGATTTTTTGTTTCAAAAATATCTGCAACTACCTGCTCATCAAGCTTGCCTGTCCCGATTTCATAGAGCGTTCCCGAGATAATCCTGACCATATTATAAAGAAAGCCGTTTCCGTTGATGCGAATTGCTATAATTCCGTCTTCTTCAAATATTTCAATATAATTTATTGTTCTGACGGTTGATTTCTTTGTTCTTCCAACCGAGCTGAAGCCTTTGAAATCGTGAGTTCCCAAAAGTTGTTTTGCCGCCAAACGCATCTTTTCAATATCGGGTATTTCATCTGCACAAAACACATACTTTCTCACAAATACATTCGGCTTTCGGGTTGCAATTTTGTATTCGTATGTCTTTGACACAGCATTAAGTCTGCTGTGAAACCGCTCATCTACTTCCTCAACCGAAGTTACAAGAATATCTTGTGGCAGGTATCTGTTAAGATACTCTTTTATCTCTTCAGCTACCAGCTTTGTGTCGCATTTAAAATTTGCAACCTGAGCATCAGCATGAACTCCGGCGTCAGTTCTGCCCGATGCAAAAACCTCAATATTTTTGCCACACATTTTCGAAAGGACATTTTCAAAGCGTTCCTGAATGGTGTTTTGAGTATTCCCCTGCCGTTGCCAGCCGTTATATTTCGTGCCGTCATACTGAACGATAATTTTATAGTTCTTCATTGTTTATTCCTCACACCTTTTAAAACCGGCATCCTCCGCCGCACAAACGGGAACAATCTTCCCCATCAACCTATAATTTCCTTACTGTCAAGCACCACTGTAAATGGTCCATCATTCACCAGCGACACCTTCATATCTGCGCCAAAAACGCCGCTTTGTGTGTTTTTAAACAGTGCTCTGCATCTTTCCAGAATATATTCATAAAGTTCTTCTGCAAGTCCCGGGCTTCCGGCATTTGTAAAGCTTGGTCTGTTTCCTTTTTTGCAGTCAGCATAAAGCGTAAACTGCGAAACAACCAAAACGCTGCCGCCAACCTGGTCTATGTTTAAATTAGTCTTTCCGTTTTCATCCTCAAAAAGTCTGAGTCTTGCAACTTTTTCAATCATTTTGTCTGCAATTTCTTTTGTATCTTCATTTGAGACACCCAACAGCAAAAGATATCCTTTTTCAATTTTGCCCTTCACTTCACCGTCTACTTCAACCTTTGCGCTGAGCACTCTTTGCAAAACAATCTTCATTTTTTCCACCTCAAGTCTATTGTAGCACAGATGCGGCCTAAATGACAATATAATTGTTGAATTTCTTTGCTTGCGACAACGCCAAAGCATCATAAAAACCGGATACCCTCATGGATATCCGGTTTTTATTCTTTAATTCAGCAATTTTCAAGCATCAGTTCCCATTACTTTATTTTTTCGTTGAAATCTCTCAACGGAATTGAATTGACCAACTCTATTTTGGGCAAAAGTTGGCGGTGTAGCTAAATCATATCATTTATAAACTCTGTTAAAGGTTTTACAAATAATATCTTATATTTTATAAATAAAACTTGATTTTTTATAAAAATATTCCCGCTTTTTATAAAATAACATTAAAGTTTTATAAAAAATGCGAATAAAAAACAGTTGGCTTTTCAGCCACCCGAAGACGAAAAAAGGCCTCCTATGGTAGTTTCTTTTATTCTACCATAGTAGCCTTTTCTGTACTGTCTGCACAAACTGGTGCAGTTCAATGCACCGCCTCTTTTATATTCTTAGTCACACTTTATGCTTTCTTCGCCTACACAAGCTTCGATCTGATATCTGATCGGTATCTTTATGCATACCTTTTGAGTAATAACCAAATCAAGACCGTTTTCACATTCGCCATCGCAGCACTCAATAACGGGTTCTTCGCAGCACTCTATTGTTATATCACCTGTTTTTGTTTTAGGTCTTACAGCTATCGGAATGCTGATATTCGCATACTGGTAATTCACGGTAGAGCAGCCGTCACCTCGATCATCACATCCGCCAAATTCCATTTCATTATATTCTTCCGGATTCATTCTGTCATTCTCCTTTTTGTTGCATTTTTTGTATCCTGCCAGGAGCAGGATATTATATTTTATGCAAAATCTGGAAGAATGTTCTGTTCCTCATCGGCCCAAAATGTTCCCAATACTTGAGAACCATCCCCTTGTCTTGTCTATCTTCCAACAAACATCTGGGTCCAGTAGTTTCCGTCTGCAACATATCCAACGCCGATTGTATTGTATGCTGGATTTAAAATGTTTGCTCTGTGTCCTGCTGAATTCATCCATCCATTAACAACAGCCTGAGGAGTTGCCTGCCCTCTGGCAATATTCTCGCCGGCAGTTTTGTATGATATACCAAAACTCTTCATCATATCAAAAGGCGAACCATAAACAGGACTTGTGTGAGAAAAATAGTTATTATCTTTCATATCCTGGGACTTGATTCTTGCAACACGGCTCAATTCTTCGTCCGCTACAAGTTCGCCAAGGCCGTTTGAAACTCGTATTTCATTTACAAGTCTTATAACTTCTTTCTCATATTCATTCATATTTGAATCTGTTGACGGAATGTCATTATCCTCCGCGGGCGGTGTAACCCCTGCATCTCCTGACGGAGTATCATTGTCCTGGGTGGGAGGTGTAACGCCTGTATCTCCTGACGGAATACCATTGTCCTCGTCGGGAGGTGTAACACCTGCATCTCCTGACGGATTATCATTATCCTGTTCAGGACAAATAATACCCTGAATAATGCTGTTTAGCAAATCACCACATGTGAGATTGCCGCCTCCTGACTCACCCTTAACAACAACTGCACATATACCATTACCCACGGTAATCTTATCAACTGTAAAAGCCGAAGCAACTGTCGGGAGCATAGCTACTGACATTGCCACAATAGCTAACTTTGAAAAAAACTTCTTCATATCTTTCCTCCTAATTTTTATTTTGTGTCTTCTTGACACTTCATCATCATAACATATTAGTTTACATAATTCAAATGTACTTGTTGGGAGTACAGGATATTAAATCATCAAAGTATAATTTT
>JAZNKA010000032.1:0-24567 GCA_045578305.1 Clostridia bacterium
ACCTTGTGCAATTGTCGTAATATTGTACTCTAAGTACTTCATATTACCGCTTTTCTCACTGTGTACTTTTCAAACATCATTCCTCAAAATACTTGTTTTTGAGGTGCTCCCCTCAAGAGAGAGCCTACCTATCTTATCACACCACCGGGTCTTTGTCAAGTGTTTTTTTCGATTTTTTTAAATCTTTTTCTCCACATTCTGCCCCGCCGGCACAACTTGCTTATCTTACCACATCATTTCTTCCTTGTCAAGCACTTTTTTAAACTTTTTTCTTTTTTATTGACGGCTTTTGTCGAATTATGTTATACTGTTTTCAATATTAGTTAGTAAGGAGACCTCCAATGTCTGATAAATTGTGTGGCAAAAAAATTCTTTCACTTGTTAAAAAACAAGATTTTTACAATCTGATTGTTCTGGATTCAGTAAATTCGACAAATTCCTACATTAAAGAATTGGCTGTCTCGGGTACGCCCCATGCAACAACAGTCATTGCTGACAGCCAGACAAATGGGCGGGGTCGCCTTGGCCGCGACTTTTTTTCGCCTTGTGGGACAGGAATTTATATGAGTATTCTGATTGACCCCACAAAAATCAAACTTCCTGCCTCATATCTTACCATTGCAGCAGGGGTTGCGGTTTGCCGTACTTTGACGGATATTTGTGATGATTCGCCGTCAATAAAATGGGTAAACGATATTTTTATGCACGGCAAAAAGGTTTGTGGCATCCTTGCCGAAAGTGTAATCAACTCAGAAACAAATACTCCTTCTTATGTAATAGTAGGAATTGGAATAAACGTTTCCACAGCTGCCGAAATATTTCCCGGGAAATTAAACGAAATTGCAGGCTCGGTCTTCCCAGAAAATATCACACGAAATGAAATTATTGCAAAGCTTTTAGACGAGTTTGACAATATATGCGCCAATGCAGAAATTGAAAATCTTGTTGACGAATATAAGAAATATTCTTTGGTGCTGGGCAAAAAAATAAGCTTTACCAAAAATGGTAAAGCTTTCAGCGGTACTGCCATAGATATAAACCTTGATGGTAATCTGGTGGTTATCCTTGAAGACGGGCAAGAAATTATTCTGTCATCAGGTGAAGTTTCGCTCAGAAGTTCCAATTTTCTAAACTAATTTATCTTTTCCCAAAAAAATCGCCAAACTCATCACTTAAATCGTCATCATAGCTGTCATCTTCGTCATAGTCATCAAACTCTTCATCAAGTGTGTCATATTCTATGTCTTGGTCGACAAACTCGTCATCAGCTTCGTCGTCGCTTTTTTCGCCAATAAACGCTTTTTCGGGAAACAGTTCTTCGTAACTTAAAAGCTCCGGCTCGTCACTTTCCTCCAGCGTCAAATCAACATCAAAGGTTTTGTAATCATCCTCCATATCAAGACACGCGCCGCAATTGTCACACTTCTTTTTGGGGTCAAGGTCGCAAATATCACATTCGCCACAATTTATACATTCGCGGTCATAAAGAACACATTCTTTTTTCATCCTTTACACCCCTCCTAAATTTCGTCTTGTGACGAAAGCTCGCATCCGCAAGTTTCAAGCGTCAAAACTGCTTTTTTCATATTATCCGCACAAATTGCCACTCTGCCGGTTGCCTCTTTTTCTCCAATAAACGAGTAGAGGTACTTTATGTCAATGCCTTCGTCAGACAGGGGCCTTACCACCTCGTCAAACGAGCCGATTTTGTCCTTAAGAACTGCAACAATAACCTCGTTGAGCTGTGCAGTCAATCCTTGCTTCCGCAAAACCTCAATCGCTCTTTCAGGTTCCTTGACAATAACTCTGAAAATTCCAAACTCTGTTGTGTCGGCAATACTGAATGCACGGATATCAATTTTTTCTTCGCGAAGTATCCGTGTTATAGTTCCAAGCTTTCCCTCTTTGTTTTCCATAAATACCGAAACTTGTTTTACAAACATCTGTGTTTCCTCTTTTCTGTTAGTCTATCAAAGCCTTAAACAGTTTGACACATTCGTCAATGTCGGACTTTTCTATACTTTCAATTGTTTTGTTTTTGTTGTTCACGGGGACTGCTATTGCAGCGCATGCTGTACCCTTTCCCAAGGTTGCTATTGTTCCCATACAAAAATCCTGGCTGACAACCGCCCTTTCAAGACGCACTCCATTTTCATCTGCTTTTTTTGAGATTTCATCAGCAAGCGCTTTTGGCGCTGTCCCAATCTTATCCGCAACAACCAAAAAGCTTCCTTTGCCGGATTTTATTGCGCCGCTGCACTCCGCACCATCAATTGTTATTACCCGGTCGAATTCGTTTGATTCGAAGAAGGCTTGTATTCCTCTTGCTTTGGTCCGCTTTTGTGCCGAGAATATCACCGTCAGATTTTCAACTTTTTCGGCAGCCTCCAATACTTTTAAAACCACCGAGAGTCCAACTCGATTACCTATGCCATTGCCATAAACCTTGTTGTTGTCTTCCGAAAACTCAGATGCCACCACACCAAAATCGCCGATTTTTAGAGTAGAGGTGTCACCTTCAAGATACAAATCGCAAATTTTTGATTCCTGAGCATTTTTGCCGTCATATCTTACAAAGCCAAAGTTTCCGTCC
Organism: Clostridia bacterium; assembly: GCA_045578305.1. Taxonomy (GTDB): domain Bacteria; phylum Bacillota; class Clostridia; order Monoglobales; family Monoglobaceae; genus SIG440. Next base: position 2,594 of record JAZNKA010000032.1, read on the forward strand.
TTAAACTCAATCTTTTTCCCAATTAAATATTCGGCATTTATCCCGCCTGCTCCTGCAAAGTGGGATTTTTCTTTATCAATTTCGACCATCATTATGCCACAGGTGTCCATTCCACATTCTATGCAAAGCCCGCCGTTTCCTGATGAACAGATAAGATTTCCCAAAGCGTCAACCCTGGTTTTTTCGAACTTTGCCGAGACCCTTTCTTTGACAAATTCTGTCATTTTTTGTTCGCTGCCCGAAGGTGCAAAAACATTATATTCGTTTCTAATCATTCTTTTTGCCTCCCATATCCTCCAAAAACGCAAATATCAATTTTTTGTAGTTTTCAAAATCTGTCTTATTCATCACACTTACAGGCGAATGAATATATTTGCAGGGAACAGAAACCGAAGCTGTCCGCACACCGCCATCTGTAATACAGATTGCCCCTGCATCATTTCCGCCTGCTGTTTCTGCCTTGTACTGATAAGGAACATTATGCTTCTTTGCCGATTCCTCGAGCAGCTTTATAAGTCCCGCGTCTGCCTTGCTTGCAGAGTCCAGAATAGAAATCGCCGGACCGCCTCCGCTTTTGGTAACTCTGAGATGTTTGGGAACTCCATACAGATCATTGCACACAGTGCCCTCAAGCACCAAAGCAAAATCTGGATTTATACCCTTTGTTGCAGGTCTTACCCCACGCAGTCCCAGCTCCTCCTGAACAGTGAAGTTGCAATAAATATCAACATTCCAGTCTTTTTTCAAAACTTCAATTGCCGCCGCACACCCCACGCGGTCATCAAGAGCTTTTGCTTTTACATAATCACCAAACTCCACATAATCACTGTCAAAGATGGCATAATCACCTTTTCTGACCAATTTTTCAGCACTTTTTTTGTCTTTGGCTCCTATGTCAATATAAAGTTGGTTTTCTTTAACAATTTTTTCTCTTTCTTCAGCCGTCGACAAGTGAACGGCCTTAAGTGCAATTACTCCCTTGATTCCATTTATTCTGACCCTTTGCGAAAGCATCAGCTTTGCCTCGATACCGCCAACAGATGCAAATTTAAGGTATCCATCTTCCGTGATGTCGGTCACAATAAAGCCAACCTCGTCCATATGTGCCGAAAGCAAAATCTTGGCAGGATTGTTTTTCCCGTCCTTTGCACTCTTATACGCACACAGGTTGCCCATTGAGTCAATCTTTACCGAATCGCAAAAATCTTTTATTTCTTCATATATGATATCACGGACCTCATTTTCAAACCCTGATACACCAAAGGCTTCTGTAAGTTTTTTAAGCAATGCCGTCACCTCCCGAAACAATCTCCGAAAGCAGTCTTGCCGTATTTTTTATATCATCTGCGCAAACAGTCTCTACCGTTGTGTGCATATACCGAAGAGGTATCGAAATAAGTGCACAGGGTATCCCCATTTTCATTGTCTGCAGTGCCCACGCATTTGTACCGGTATTGTCAGCTGCCACTTCAACCTCAAACGGAATTTGTGTTTTTTCGGCCAAATCAATTATTTTGTTTGTTTTTTCGTAATGGAGGTTTGGTCCCCGACAAATAATCGGACCCGCTCCAAGTTCAAATGTTCCCATCTTTTCGCTGTCGTGAGTTTTGCCGTGTGTGACATCTACAACCACAGCCAAATCGGGTGTGACTTCAAAATCCAAAGTTCTTGCGCCAAGCAGCCCCATCTCCTCGCCTGTAGTAAACGCCACGCAAACATTGACAGGAACAGGTTTCTCTTTTATCAATTCAAGACACTCAAAAATTGCAGTCATCCCTGCCCGATTGTCAAGTGCAGCCGACGAAATCTTCCCGTCTTCCAGCTCCAGAAATTGCGACTTCAAAAGAATTGGGTCTCCGACCGAGATCTTTTTCTTGACTCCCTCAGAGGAAAGCCCCGTATCTATAAGCATATCCGAAATCTTTGGCGCCTGTTTTAAAGAGTCGCTGTTTCCTTTGATATGAGGCGGAATTTCGCCAATCACACCAAAACAAACCTCCCGCCCCAAAACATATACTTCGGATGCAGGAAGTATCCTTTCGTCAACGCCGCCCATTGTGCGGAATTTTAAAAATCCATCGCCAAGAACTTCGGAAACCACAAGCCCGATGCGGTCAAGATGCGCCTCAAGCAAAACGGTCTTTTTTGTTTTGTCAAAAGAGGTCAAGAATCCCTTGACATTGCCGGACTTTTCGACAACTGTTTTTTCGCAATATTTATCAAGAATTTTTTTGACAGCATGCGAGATATCATATTCATATCCCGATATCCCGATTTCGCTTGTCAGTTCTTTAAGAAGGTTTTGTATATACATAGAAATTTCATAGCCTTTCTTCTTTTAATTCTTAATTTGCAACTTATTCAAAGACATTATACATCAAGCTTTTTTTCGAGTCAAGAGAAAAGCAATAACAGTAATTTTTTCTGCCACAAAAAATAATACTTTACATTTTTATTTTTTGTGATAAAATATATTTGTGAAAAGTTGCTTTTTTATAGCCTTAATTTAAATATTATACCTATAAATATACTTATACAAAGGAGAAATTTTTATGGACATCTTTTCAGTTCTTTCACTAATCGGCGGACTTGCTCTTTTCCTTTACGGAATGGACCTTATGGGCGACGGACTTAAAAAGCTCGCCGGCGGCAAGCTCGAATCAATCCTTGCACGCCTTACTTCAACCAGATGGCGTGGCTTTTTGCTTGGGTTTATAGTAACTGCAGTTATTCAATCTTCATCTGCCACGACCGTTATGCTTGTTGGTTTTGTTAACTCCGGCATTATGAAGCTTGGTCAGACTATCAGTATAATTATGGGTGCAAACGTCGGCACAACTGTTACTTCATGGCTTTTGAGCCTTACAGGTATTGAAGGCACTACTGTATTTTTAAAACTTTTAAAGCCCGAATCATTCACTCCTGTGCTTGCCGCAATCGGTGTTGTAATGACCATGTTTGCCAAATCAGACAAAAAAAGGGACATCGGCACTATTTTAATCGGTTTTGCCGTTCTTATGTTTGGTATGGAAACTATGAGCGGTGCTGTGGAAGGACTTAAAGACAACGAAGCTTTTACAAACATACTTACTATGTTTTCAAACCCCATTATGGGTATCCTGGTCGGTACAATCTTTACCGCAATCATTCAGTCATCTTCGGCTTCAATCGGTATTTTACAGGCTCTTTCGCTGTCGTGTATTGTTCCATATTCAACTGCTATTCCGGTTCTTTTGGGTATGAATATCGGCACCACCATTACCCCAATCATTTCATCAATAAGCGGAAATACCGATTCGCGCCGAGTTGCCCTTTCGTGTCTTTACATAAAAATGATAGGAGTTGTAATAGTAACAGCTTTGTTCTATCTGATTTATTATACACTGGGTGCAGAACTAGGCTTGGTTGATTTTATGAACTCCCGTTCGACCGTTCTTAACATTGCTATAATTCATACATTATTCAATATTCTTTCGACTATAATTTTGTTACCATTCTGCACGCAGATTGAGAAGCTGGCAGTCAAAACAGTAAAGGGTGGCAAAGAAGCCGAAGAAATCAATGTTTTTGACTCACTTGACGAAAGATTTTTGTCCGTACCCTCGTTTGCTGTCGAAAAATGTCGCGAGCTTGTTTGTGATATGGCAAAAATCGCACAGCAATCTTTTGCTGTTGCAACCGATCTTTTTGACAACTACACTCCCGAAGGTTTTGCCAAAACGATGGAGCTTGAAAAGCTTGTTGACAAATACGAGGATAAAACCAGTACTTATCTTGTTAAGATTGCATCGCATCAGATGTCAACAAAAGACAGTAAGGCAGTAACCGAGCTTTTGCATTGTATCGGTGATATCGAAAGAATTTCGGACCATGCGGTAAACATCGCCGAGGCCGCAAACGAAATGTACGAAAAGGATATCGCTTTTTCAAGCAGTGCGCAAAAAGATCTGACCATAATCACCAACGCCGTGACCGAAGTCTTGGAGTTGGCGGTAAGTTCTTTGGTGACAGAAGATCTGAATCTCGCAAGCAAGGTCGAGCCTCTTGAACAGGTAGTTGACAGGCTCAAACGAAAAATCAAAGCAGGTCATATCACAAGACTTCGCGAGGGCAACTGCACAATGGAACTCGGATTTGTACTTTCGGACCTTTTGACCAACTACGAAAGAGTTGCAGACCATTGTTCAAACATTGCGGTTTGTCTTATCGAAATTGCCAATGATTCGTTCGAGACACACGAATATCTTAAAAACATCAAAGGCAATGACACATCATTTGACAAGCTTTATGAAGAATATAAAGAAAAATACGCAATCTAAATGCAAAACAGAAAGATGCACCTCGGTTTCGAGGTGCATTTTGATTTTAATTTTTTAAATGTTTGAAAAAAAGGTCTTGACATTTGTCTCAAAGTGGTGTATACTGTCATAGTAATTTCGGGGTGTGGCTCAGTTTGGTAGAGTACTTGAATGGGGTTCAAGTGGCCGCTGGTTCGAATCCAGTCACTCCGACCAAGGCATTTGGCATTTATTGCTGAATGCCTTCTTTATTTTTAATCCATACAAGCAGCGGCCTATGGTGCGAAAACACCTCCGTGTTTTCCTCCATTACAAAATGCTCTCGCATTTTGTAATCCTGCGCTACCGATATGCCACCGGCATATCGCCTTAACGCTACGGCGCTGGTTCGAATCCAGTCACTCCGACCAAGGTATTTGACTTTTGTCAAGTGCCTTTTTTCTTTGCTCAAATTTTCATCTTTCAGCGGCCTATGTGTGAAAACTCTTTATTTTTACTGTTGAAAATACCGGCTACAACAAAGAGTTGTAGCCGGTTAATTCTTTTATGCCAAAATAGGCTCTTTTTCACTTTCTTCTTCCTCAAGCTGACGATAAGCAACCTTGCCGACCAATGTTTTGGGGAGCTCCGCACGGAACTCAATCTCCCTTGGCATTGCATATTTTGCAATCTGCTTTGAGCAAAAGCTCAGGATTTTTTCTTTTGTCTCGTCTGTTGCAGGCACACCTTCTTTAAGCATTACAAATGCTTTTACCTTTTGCATACGATAATCGTCTTTTACACCAACAACGCAGCTCATCTGCACAAGCTCGCACGAATCGATGATGTTTTCAATCTGGTTGGGATACACATTGTATCCGGATGTGATAATCATCCGCTTTGCTCTGCCTTTGAAATACACAAAACCCTCGGCATCCATCATTCCCAAATCCCCTGTATATACCCAGGTGAGTCCATCCGCGTGAGCGCGAAGTGTTTTTGCCGTCTCATCAGGGTGATTCAGATATTCTTTCATCACGGTTGGTCCTGCAAGCAGAATTTCGCCTTCCTCGCCGTAAGGAAGTTCCTCGTCTGTGTTAGGCTTTACAATTTTTATGTATGTATCAGGGAACGGAAGTCCAATGCTGCCCTCTTTCGCCATATGCGGTGGCGTAAGGCAGCAAGCGGTAACAGTCTCGGTTGTGCCATAACCCTCGCGCACCTGAATAACCGCATTGTGGTCATAAAGGAATTTGTCGAGCTTCTTTTTAAGCTCGATTGACAGCGAATCACCGCCCGAAAAGATACCTTTCAGGCACGAAAGGTCTGCCTTTTCCATTGACGGAAGTCTGAGAAGTGCTTCATAGAGGGTTGGAACACCTGCTATAAAATTACAATTGCACTTGGTAATCAACTTGCCGTAGCTTTTTGGTGTAAATCTGGGAACAAGAACGCATCTCCCGCCGCTTATCAGCATTGTGTGTATGCACACGCCAAGGCCAAATCCGTGGAAAATAGGCATTGCCGCAAGCATTTTGTCGCCAACCCTGAACATCGGATTTGTGGCGATTACCTGTCTGCCAAGGGCGTTGAAGTTGCCGTTTGTAAGAACAATTCCCTTTGTCTTGCCGGTTGTACCACCCGAATAAAGAATAACTGCCGGGTCGTCTTTGCCCCTCTCCACCTTATACCTCCAGAAACACGCCTTGCCATAGCGCAAAAACTCGTTCCAGCGGATTACCGGTGCATCGTCGGGAATTTTTTTGGTTTTGTGACCCTCGGTAAGCATATATCCTGCCTTTACCGGTTTCGAAAGTTCGTCTTTTATGGATGCGATTATCACATTTACAAGATTTGTATTTTGTCGGATAGCCTCGATTTTGTGATAAAACTGGTCAAGAGTTATAACTGTCACGCTGTTAGATTCGTTTAAATAAAACTCTATTTCCTTTTCTGCGGACAGCGGATGAATCATATTACATACTCCACCCACGAGGTTCACCGCATAGAACAGAAATATCGCCTGCGGGCAGTTGGGCATTGCAATTGTAACTCTGTCACCCTCTCGTACTCCTATGGTCTTAAGGCTTTTTGCACAAGCCTCGACTTTTTCGACCAAGGTTTTGTATGTTGTGGATTTCCCCATAAAGTCAAATGCAACATTTGTCGGATATTTTTCAGCTACCTCCCTGAGTGCATCAAACATCGAGCCCTGGGGATATTCAAGATGAACAGGTATATCCCCCGTATGCTTTATCCATGGTGCCTTTGCGGTAATTTTTGAATTTTCCATTTCTATTTCTCCTTAGTACTCAACCGGCGTTATCGCAGGCTGCTCCAAAAGTTCGGGGTTTTCAAGTAATTTTTTAAGTAGCTTGATTGTCTTTGAAAAATAATATCCGTCAGCAATTCGCTCATCAACGGTAAGTCCCAATTCCACCGTATCTTTCATTTCGTACGAGCCGTCATCCTTGAAAACAGGGCGCATCTTCTTTTCGCCAACAACAATAAACATGGAATTTGTACCCCAGTTTGTCAAGTGATGATAGCCACTTTTAAGCTTTATTGAACCAAGATTTGAAAGCACTACCGACGAATGATATGGATCTGTTGCAATAAGTGACTGAGGCGCCTTGCCATAACGCACCAGTATTCGAACAAATCTTGCAATAGCGGCGCTTAACCATCTTGGCAATTTCGTAAGAATGTCCATCACATTTGAGGATGTGTCCACCTTGCCCTTGCGGCAGTCCATAACTTGATGTCTGATACTTTCGTGAACGCTTTCAAGATTTGTATCTTCGTTTGCACGGATAAACGCAAGTCCCTCACGCGCTTCGTCTTCAAATTGTTTCTTGATTACAAAAGCCGCCGAAATCTCATTCTTTTGATAGAGTCTGTCGTTTGCAATAAATCTGTTCAGCTTGGGCCTCAGGGTGATACATCTGATAATTGCAGTTACTATAATCTGAAACAGCGTATACTTAAACTCGGGGTTGTCGCCATTCAGCTTTTCAAGATATGTATTTATGTTTGTAAGGTCAATCCGCTCCGAAACAAATGCCTCGTTGTCGCACCGGTTTGGATGAATAAGCGGAACAATAAGGTGCATTCCGTCAATATTTCTGACAAGTTTTGCGTCTTTCCGGTCGCCCGGGCGGCGTCTTGTTTTTTCCATAAAATAATCCTCCAAATAATTCCATATATTACATTTAAATACACAAAATATCCACCTTGAAAAAGTGGATATTTAAATGTTTATTCATTTTCTTTTTCCAAAAGCAAAGCTTCAACTTCCTCTTTTGACTTTATGCTCAGGAAGCTGAATTTTTTAGATAGTGACTCTCTTATAAGCGAAAGTCCGCGTTCTTTCTCTCCCTCAGCAATCAAAATCAGACCATAGCTGTAGTATGGTTCGGGGAAGTGCGGTTCTTTAGCAAGAAGCTCTTCATAAAGTTCCTTTGCTCTGGCGGTATTTTTGCAAAGAGCATAGCTTTCGGCAAGGTTGTCCATGATGACCAAATCCTCCGAATTGTAATCATATGCCTCTAAATTAAACTCAAGTGCTTTTTTGCCGTTGCCTCTTAAATTATACAAAAGTCCTAAGTTTTGATAAACATTGGTACTTTTGAAATCAACCATTGCATCTTCCATAAGCTCGATTGCAAGCTCAAGGTTACCCTCTTTCCATTCAACGAGTGCAAGCATAGACTTGATGCGTTTTTTAAGCGAATCTTTTTTTGCATTTATGGACGCACGAGTCAATATATCGCGTGAAAAATCGATGTTGCCGCTTCGCAGCAGGACATATCCGTAATACATCAAATCCTCGGGGTCAAGCGCGCCAAGTCTTGTGGCAATTCCAAAAAGCTTGAGTGCTTTTTCGGTTTTGCCTGTGCGGAAATTCATTCTCGCACTCAGGCAAAGAAGTCTTGTTCTGCGCCAGAAAACCAAAACCACCATTATAATAAGTGATGCACATAAAATTATCATTTCAAAAACCTTCTCACTAACCTAAGTTGTTTACTGTTCTTGGATAAGGCAACACGTCGCGGATGTTGCCCATACCGGTGAGATACATAACCGCTCTTTCAAAGCCAAGGCCAAAGCCTGCGTGCTTTGTGCCACCGTATCTTCTGAGGTCGAGATAATGTGCATAATCATCTTTGTCAAGTCCGCCCTCTTCCATTCTCGAAAGAAGAATATCCATACGCTCTTCTCTTTGGCTTCCACCGATAATTTCACCAACGCCGGGAACAAGACAGTCCATAGCAGCAACAGTCTTGCCATCATCGTTAAGGCGCATATAAAACGCCTTTATTTCCTTTGGATAATCGGTCACAAATACAGGCTTTTTAAACACTTCTTCTGTAAGATATCTCTCATGCTCGGTCTGAAGGTCAATTCCCCACTTAACAGGATATTCAAAATCCTTTCCGCTTTTTTCAAGGATTTCAACCGCTTCGGTATATGTCACGTGACCGAAATCGTTTTCAAGTATGTTGTTGAGTCTGTCAATAAGACCCTTGTCAACAAAGTTGTTAAAGAATTCCATCTCTTCGGGTGCGTTTTCGAGAACATAGCGGATAATATACTTAAGCATATCCTCTGCAAGACGCATATCGTCAGCAAGGTCAGCAAATGCAATTTCGGGTTCTATCATCCAGAACTCTGCCGCATGCCTTGTTGTGTTGGAGTTTTCTGCTCTGAAAGTCGGACCGAATGTGTATATGTCACCAAACGCCATCGAGAAAGTCTCGCCCTCAAGCTGGCCGCTTACAGTAAGCGAAGTTTCGCGGCCAAAAAAGTCCTGCGAGTAATCAATGCTTCCTTCTTCTGTTTTGGGGATGTTGTTTAAATCAAGGGTTGTAACCTTAAACATCTCGCCTGCACCCTCGCAGTCACTTCCAGTGATAAGAGGGGTGTGGACGTACACGAATCCTCTCTCATTAAAGAACTTGTGTATCGCATAAGCAATAAGCGAACGAACACGGAAAACTGCCGAAAACGTGTTTGTTCTTGGTCTTAAGTGCGGGATTGTTCTTAAATACTCAAATGTATGGCGCTTTTTCTGCAAAGGATAGTCGGGAGTGCTTTCGCCCTCGATTTCAACATTGGTAGCTTTGATTTCAAACGGCTGCTTTGCATCGGGGGTCAAAACAAGAGTTCCCTCAATGCGAAGTGCAGCACCTACATTAAGCTTGCAAAGCTTTGCAAAATTGTCAAGTTTTTCTTCTTCAATAACAACCTGAATGTTTTTGAAGAACGACCCATCGTTGACCTCAATAAAGCCAAACATTTTTGACGCACGAAGGGTACGCACCCAACCGCATATCGAAACCGACTTGCCGTCAAGCTCGCCGGATTTTAAAAAGACTTCTTTAATCTTCATACTTCAAACCATCCTTATCTGATAATATTAATATTATACAAAATATTTTTGATAAAATCAACCATAATATGTAATATCCAAAAAATTTTACCTGCCTACTCGGCTATACTTTGCCCGTTTCTTGCATCATAATACAAAATTTCGCCCGAATCTATTGCAATCTGCCAAACCGGAATTGCCAGCACATTCCGATAATCCTCGACTGTTCCCCCTATATAGTAACCTGGTGTTATGCTTACGATTGTATGTGCCACACCCTTTTGAAGACTTGGATTTTTGGGGAGTTCTGTCAAAATGCTCGTTATGCTGAAAAACTGCACCTCGCTTTTTAAAGCAGTAAGATTTGACACAAGATTGCGTCCTGATACCAGTGTTATCCCCTCGCTGTTTATATCAAAGGATATATACGCATCAAAAAATACCGAATCTTCGTGTTGGGCAGTAAATATCGCCTTTACTCCATTGTCCACCAGGTTTATACCGCTAAAGATATAAAGGTCTGAAAGTATCCCAAGTCTTGTCATTTCTTCGCGGCATATTTTTTCTATATTTCTTTCCGAAAAGTCCTCTGTCTTGAATGTAGGTTTTTTATTGAAAAATTTAAACTCATTTCCTTCAAGACGCAGTCGGCCGTTGTCGCTTGAGTAAACACCGTCTTCAGCTTTTGTCCAGCCTTCGCCTAAGAATCTTTTTACCAAATCATCATTTTCGTCATACATTTTTTCAAGATAAAATCTATAAATTTCGGGGTTCTGGGGCATTTCCATTTTTTGCGGCAAATAAATCATATCTTTTGCAAGCAAATTTGTCAGGCTTTCAAGCATAATCTGTTGCTCTTCTTTTTCGTAGTTTTGGGCATTGTAAAGGACCGCACAAAACATTATGTTAAGTGCAGCAAGCACAAAAATAAATATCGTTTTAAGTCGTCTTAAATCCATACTCTACCTCTCACCCAAAAGCATCCATTCTGCATGCATTTTGTCACCATTTTTGTTATATTTATAGACGATACTGCTTTCTCCTATATTCTTTTTATTTGGATTTTCAGCCAAAACCTTGTCTATCACTTCAATAACAGGTTCAAGTGAGGTCTCGCTATCAAGAACTTTTATGTTTTTGACCTGCATTTTAAGTTCTACCAATCTTCCGCCCTCAACTGCCATATATATTGCGGGGTCCGAGCCAAACAGCACTTTTTTACCATCAACAAAATAGTCAAAAAAGAACTCTGTACTTTTATTCGCCAGTGTGTGCTGCGGTTGTTTTGCAAACTTTATGTCAACCCCGCCATTATCTGCATCAACGCCGCTGACTTTCATGACCCTTTCAATGATATCGCAAACACCAAATGTTATAGCCGAAACCCCATCATTCCCCGACGTAAGAAGCGGAATCCCTTCGTTTATTCCCAATGCTTTATACTCAAGCTTTCCATCCGGGTGTATATTCAGATTGCCGTTTTCGCCCACAAAAATCAAGGCGTTTTCCTGATTCACATACTGTCTTATGGTGTTGGGGTTGTATCCAAAAATATTTATAAGGTCGGTCACAAATTCGGTTGACTTGGCAAAGTTAAGCCCTGCCTTGTATAGTCTTGGCACATCTGCAACAATATCTTTTGCCTTGATTTTGTTGGTGTTTATAAGAATCATCGGGTTTAGAACCGCCTTGCCATTTGTCTCTTCGTCAAGATTAAGTTCTGCTGCAAATACATAATCTTTTGCACTCTGCCCGTCATTTCTCTCTAATATCCGCATCAGATTTTTGGTTTTGTCGTGAACAATTTTTGCCTTGACTATTTTCCCCGAATCGCTGTTTCGGAACAAAATTGTCGAACTTCCGTCATTGGACGGCACCACCAGGGCCTCGGCATAATCTGTAAGAAACTTTGGAAATCCCATATTTTTTATTTGATAAACTTCTGCCTCATATGCCGGATAACGCTCTGCCGGGTATCTCAGGTATACCGAATTCGTCTTAAGAGCCGTTTCCCATTCCTTTTTTCCGCTTTCTGTTATTTCTTCATCAGCCAAAGCATAGGCTGTGCAAATCATCTCATTTACTAAAGATGACAACTCCTCAAAATCATCATTTTCGCCCGTAAGAATTGTTCTTCCCTGATTTTGGTTTATCAACACAAATTTCGGCTCGGTAAGCAGGTCAAAAACATCTGCCCGGGTTTCTTCTGTCATTTTTTCGTAAGCCGTCGTATCATTTGTATTGCTTACACCACCCCAAAAGTTGTCCGCAAGTGCTTGCTCGCGATAAGTCTCAAAACTTTTATAACAAAAAAAAAGGCAACTCAAAGAAAGCACCACAAGAATTACAGTTTTTAATTTTTCAACAATCTTCGCTTTTTTGACTCTGCTTATTTTTTTCATTTTGGGGCCTTTCCTCATTGTATTTATATTTCAAAAAGGCGACCCTAAGGTCGCCTTTTGTCCAAGCGTAATTCAAGCTTTTGCACAAACAACCTCAATGACTGTTTTTTCTTAATCGGTCAGAGATTTGATTATGTCAAACAAATTGTAGCTGTATTTTGTAATGGACAGCTTCATAAGCTGTACCTTGTCATCCTTTTCGGCATAAATTAAAATGTCATTTGCCCCCTGATTTAGGGAAACCGTGTTTATAAACAGTCCCGACGCGCCCACTTTTACTTCTGCGGGAACTTTTGCCGTCTGTACTGTTCCGTCAGCACTTACATACTGAATATCGTTCATAATTCTTTTGTAAATCAATTCTTCGCCCGAGTACAAATAAAAGCTGACCTGTGCGCCTTCTTTGCCATAACCCGATACTATATAAGACGAGTCAAAGGTTGAATCTTTTTGATTTTTGGGCTTTGTAACAGCAATCAAATCATTTGCATTGCCTACGGCATCCAAAGCAACCGTATCAGGAGCTGCAAATACCGAAAGCTGACCGACAATCAAAACTGCCAACATCAAAACTGCTATACAAACCTTTCTCATAATAATTTCTCCTTTATTTCAGGGTATAATAATACATACCTTCACACTCTTGTTCTCACAGTATACCATACAAATATTACAAAGCCATTACAGCCACATTACATTTTTCTAAAACATTTAACCCAAGATTTGTTGCTTGCGTATTATAAAACAAGAGGTGAACTGAATTGATTAAAATCTTTATTGACCCCGGTCATGGGGGTCCCGACCCCGGAGCGCAAGGCAATGGTGTCAGCGAAGAAGTCGTAAATCTTAATGTGTCCCTTGAGCTTGCCCGGCTTTTGCGAAACGCCGGCTTTGATGTCAGAATTTATCGCACGACCTCTGATGAAAATGTTCTCGCCGACAAAAATGCGGACCTCAGGAATCGTGCCGAAACCGCAAATCGTTGGGGGGCTGATTATTTCATCAGTATCCACACCAACAGCTCCGAGCGACCTGCTGCCCAGGGCGTTGAGGCTTATGTCTATCGGCTTGGCACAACATCCGAAAGACTTGGGCAATCAATTGTGGACTCGGTTGCCGAAAATTTAGGGTCCGTCAACCGTGGCGTTATGCAAGCCAATTTTGCAGTCCTCAGGCGGACAGATATGCCTGCCGTATTGGTGGAGCTTGGTTATCTTACAAATGCTACCGAGGCACTGAATTTAAACAGCCGCGCTTGGCAACGGGCTGTTGCTGCTGCCATTTTTGAAGGTATAGTGGATTATACGGGGTACCCGAATTGACAATTTATGTCAAAAGGGATGTGATAAAAGCTTTATCACATCCCTTTTTTATACATTAACTTCTTCCTCTACCTCTTCCTCAGTCGGAAGTTCTTCTTGTTCTTCAGGTTTTTCTTCATTCTCTTCGGCAGGCTTATCCGTTTCTCCTTGCGGTTTTTCAGTTTCTTCTTTCGCTTTGTCGGTTTCTTCGGGGATTACCATGCCCGGGGTGTACGGTTTAAGCTGTTCAGCCGGAGTTTCTTTGTCCAAAGGATTTACCGTTTCTTCTCTTGGCGCTGCACGATATACACTTCGGGTCAGTTTTTCAGTCTTTACAACTTCTCCCGACTTTCTGACAATACGCGAAGACGCCACAGCATAGCCTCCCGCACCCTTGTTGGTTATGTAAATATACCCCTTGGGGATTTCGGCATCTTCAATACGCTCGGTCTCAGGCTCGTAGGTCGCAGTTATTGTGTGGACAACTTCCACCTTAATATCAGGGTCCTTGACTCCAAGAATCGAACAGGTCAGTCGTCTGCCCGAAACCTCTGCCACAATTTTTATCGGATACTCAGTATTGTTTTTTATTTTCAAGTCAATATACCCTTCGGCAATTGTTGCATCCTGTCCGGCAGGCATATAGCTTACCGGAAGAGAATGCGAGGTTCTGCTGACAATTTCAAGATTGGCATAAAGTGCTGCCGAATAAAGTGTGGATGAGGTTTGACAAATCCCGCCGCCTATACCGCTTTCGACCTTGTTGCCGATGTACACTCCTGCCTCACGATAACCATTTTCATAGGTTCGTCTTCCAATTGTCTGGTCATACGAAAAAACATCCCCCGGCATCAGAATTTTTCCGTTTATGCGATTTGCTGTAAGGATAACATTCCCCGCACGTGCACTCGAGCTTGTGGAAAAATCCGAAGTCCAGCTTCCCATAGTGTCACGGAATAAAAGCTCTTCAAGCTCTGCCTGTGTCCATTCGGGTTCCTCTGTTTTTACCTCTAATATAACCTCGGGCTGATTTGAATCAAGAGCCGCTTTTAAAGCAGCTTTTTCAAGTGTTATTCCCAACTTTTCGGGAATAATTAAAACTTCCCCGTCTTTCAGGCTATACTCCGCATCTTTCATAGGCGCCGTGATTTCTGCATACAGCTTTTCCAAATCCGGCTTTTCTTCTTCAATCGTTTCAATCACAAAATCAATTTTGTTTACAGACGAATCAAACGCCGCTTTTGCAAGCTTTGCTGCCGCTTTTTTTCTGTCTACCATCCGTCCGCCGTGGCCACGCACAATTGTCAGGTTGCCGGGTTCTGCAGTATATCCTGTCTTCAAAGCTTCCACTTCTTTATCTTTTGCAATCTCGCTTATTACAAAATCAAGGTACTTTTCGTCAACCGAAAATTCAAGCGGGATTTCTTCGCCTCTAAACAAAAACTCCAAAATTTTTGATGCTTTTTTTATTTTGCCGCCGTCTCTGCCTATCTCAAAAGCCTTTTGGGCGGTTTTTTTATTATCAATCGTCAAGTTGAAGTCGCTCAGCTTAACCTCTTTTTTATTCCCCTCACACTCAAGAACAATTGTCCTGTCTTTAATCTCGGTCCCAAAAATCGTCTTAAGTTCATTTTCAGCTTCGTTTGCGCTCATTCCGCCGATTTTTATTCCCTCGACCTTTATGTTGGGCAGGATTTTTGCATAAGACGCCGAATAAACGAAAAACGAGCAAAGCAGTACAACCGCCGCAAGACCAATCCCACAAACCGCTACAATGCCTTTCGATTTTTTTATGTAATTCTTCATTTCAGCAAGCACTTTTTTCATAAAGTCTGTCCTCTCAACAGTTGAATAATTTAGCTTCATCTTATTTGTATTTAAGTTTTATTCAAATATACCTTGATTTTATCACACAAAGACAAAAAGTCAATAGGTTTTAAAAACTTTTGACCCGACTAAATATTGCAAAAATGGAAATACTTAACCTGAGGTGATTTTTTTGAACTTTAGCGACCTTGAACCAAGCAAAAACAACTCTAACGAAAACAACCCCGGTATAAACTCATATATAAAAAACAATATTCAAAATAAAGATTCACTTGTCTACAAAACCGGCGAAGTCAGCCCCGTATTAAAGGAAAACTACGACTTTTTGCACGACGCCTTTGATGCCGATAAGAATTTTGACATTGTCTTTCGGATGTTCAAAGTAAATCTTGACAGCGAGTTTGTCGATGCCTTTTTGATTTTTTATGACGGTCTGTCAAACAAAGAATATGTCAATCGTGACCTTCTTTTCCCGCTTATGTCAGGAAGCTTTGGCGTTAAATCCCCGTGCGAAACACTTGAAGATTCAATACATCAATGTATAATCTCGCAGGCGCCCAACTCCAAAATTTCTGAGCTTAAAAGCATTATCGAGCTTGTCGGATTCGGCAACTGTGCGGTTTTTGTGGATGGTTGCAAATGTGCCTTTGTTGCCGACATAAAAGGCTGGGGCGCCCGAAGTGTTGGAACGCCACTTACCGAGGCAGTTCTTTCGGGTCCTCAGGAAGCCTTTTGCGAAACGGTAATGACAAACATCGCTTTGGTGCGAAAAATCCTGAAAGACCCCAACCTTATTGCCGAGAATATTCCTGTGGGTACGGTCAGCAAAACCCCCTGTGCCCTTATGTATATAAACGGAATAACCAACAAAAGCCTTGTCGAAGCTGCACGAAACCGCCTCAAATCAATAGATACTGAGTACATTTTTTCCTCTGCCGACATCGAAATGTTTGTCGAAGAAAGTACCGTTTTCCCGCTCCCTCAGCTTCTTAAAAGTGAGCGCCCCGACCGTGTTGCCGCACAGTTGAGCGACGGCAAAGTTGCAATTTTGGTCCAAGGAAGTCCGTTTGTTCTTATTCTTCCTGCCTCTGCCGGTGACCTTGCCGAAGCATCCGAGGACAACTATGTCCGCATTGCCGAGGCAAACTTTATGCGTTTTGTCCGCCTTATCGGTTGCTTTCTTGCTATGTTTTTGCCCGGAATTTTTATCAGCATTGCCCTCTATCACCACGAAAGCATCCCGACAGACCTGCTTTTTGCAATAGAGGCAAGCCGCGAGCAAATGCCCTTTCCCATTGCCTTGGAACTTGTTGTTATGCTTCTTTCGTTCGAACTTATCAAAGAAGCCTCCATTCGTGTCCCTGACCCGATCGGCTCAACCTTGGGCATAGTGGGTGGCCTTATCCTCGGTCAGTCTGCGGTATCTGCAAACGTTGCAAGTCCACTGCTTATCATAATCGTCTCGCTCTCTGCACTTGGCGCATTCGCCGCTCCGTCGGCTTCTGTTTCAAGAGCACTTTCAGTTTTGCAGTTCTGGTTTATTTTGTTTGGCACGCTTGCAGGTTTTCTGGGGCTTGCCTTTGGTATATTTACCCTTGTAATATACCTTGCATCAGGGACTTCATTTGGTGTTCCTTATTTGTCAGGCTCGGTCAATCCTTTTTTTGTGACTCCCATATGGCGCCGCGAAAAAAGACCCGGAAGTCTGCATACTCAAAGGTTTCGCAAACAACCTCATATCAGTCGCAAGTGGAAAGGAGATGTCTGATATAAACAACAAAAACTTTATCCCGTTTGAAAGCCGCAGTTTTTATTTTGTGTTGATAAATTTACTGACTTTTCGAATATTTTCACGACTTCCTGCACTTTTCCCCCTGTTTTCCGGCAATGCTGCCGCGCTTTCGTCTTTGTTTTCGGGTGTGATTGCTTTTGGAGTGATTTTTTTAATCACCCTATCTTTGAAAAAACATCATTGCCCTAACCTTGCCGATTCTGCATTTGCAGCATTCGGTAAAATAGGAGGACTTATCGTCTGCATCATAAGTGCCTTTTGCCTTTTACTCTCTGCAACCGTCACTTTGGGAGAGCTTTGTCATCTGGCAAAGGCAATTTCGTTTCCTGCATCGCCGTTTTGGTTTGTCCTTTTGTTTTTTGCTATTTCGGCTGTTTGGGGGGCGAGCCAGGGTGTGAACGCGCTTGCCCGCACACACAGCGTCTTTGTGCCGATTATAGTACTCGGTCTTATTGTTTTGATTGTCTCCACCGTTTTCAGGGGCGACGCATCAAATCTGTTGCCGATTTTGGGCAGCGGTACCGAAGCAGTTTTTGGCAAAAGCCTTTCCGGAACCGTTATGTATGCCGATTTGCTTGTTTTCTTTTTGCTTATTCCGCCAAAATCAAAGGCTCCCGTTTCGTCGAAAAAAATCCTCACCGCCTCGGCAATCGGGATTTTGCTGACCTGTCTTTTTGTCCTTGCCCTCAACCTGTCGGTTTCGCCATCAATAATTTCAAGTGATAGTTTCCCATTTTATCTGCTTATGAAAGAGGTTTATTATGGACGATTTTTTCAACGGATTGACTGTGTAATGCTGCTTATATCTGCGCTTTCGGGAATGCTCTATCTCTCGCTTAATGCCTCCGCCTTTTCGCATATTGCAGGTCGTATTTTCAAGACCCGCCGTCAAAAGCTTATTCCACCTTTTTATATGGCAGGCGTATCAATCTTTGCACTTTTGACAAATGTGCTCAGTTCAAAAATAATCGAATTTTTGTTCTTTGCCTTTGCTTTTGCCGGAATCTTACTTGTAATAATAACATTGTTTTTTTTCGGAAGGAGAGTTCCTGATGAAAATATTTAGTATTTTTTTAGCACTTGTTTTGTCTTTTTCGCTTTGCGGATGCTATGACAGCAAAGAAATCGACGAAACTGCATATATCATCGCACTCGGGATTGACAAAGCCGAGACTTCAGGGTTTAACTACACATTTCAATTTTCCGCACCGCTTGCAACCACGAATCACGAGGGCGGCGGAGGCGAAAAGGAAGGCGAGTCAAAAGAAAACCCCACCGTCCGCAATATTGTAATAAATGCCCCTGACTTTTATACCGCAAAAAACCTGACAAACAATTTTTTAAGCAAAACAGTGGATATGTCGCACCTGAAGCTGATTGTTTTTTCGGCATCTGTCGACCAAAATGGTTTTTCAGAGCATTCTCAATTTATGCTTCGCGAACGGGAAGTCAGGCCCCACACCGCCGTTGCATTGTCCGTGACAACCGCCGAAGAATATTTAAAAAGCATCAATCCCGAGCTTGAAGCCAACACCGCCAAGTACTACGAGCTGATGTCACTTCGTTCCAACAATGTGTATTCCCCAACCAAACGGCTTTCGGACTTTGTTGACGAGATAAGCTCCGAAAGCGGTGTTTCGTGTCTGCCGACAGCGGCGACGGGAAGCACAACACAACCGTCGGCAATTCAAAGCAACACAAACAGTTGGATTTCGATTGGCGACACAAGCGTCAAATCACAAAAAGCCCGGATGCAAGGAATGGCAGTATTCAAAAATGGTCAACCAACCGCGGCTTTGGACGGCAATTTTGCAATTCTTTACAACATTTTAAACCGCGACATAAAAAGCTGTATCATAACACTTAAAAACCCTCACCTTAAGGACTCGTTTTTAAACTTTCGGCTGAATATACCCCACCCGGCAGAATATTCACTTGACCATACAAAAAAGCCTTGCCGGATAAAAATCAGCCAAGGCTTTGATATTGAATTTTTCGGCAACAATTTGCCAAGTGGATTTTCGTCCTATGACGAGCTTTTTTCTTTTGCCGACCGCTCGATAACTCAACAAATTTCAGAATATTTTTACGAACTTTCGCGAGGATGTCGTGCAGATATTATGAAAATAGGCGACAGTTTTAAAAAAAGCTTCTGGACAACCGAAAACTTTCTTGCATCAGCTTGGGAAAATGTGTTCACTTCGGCAGAATTTGAAGTTGACATCTACTTTATCTGAAGGTATAGCTGACAATCTTTCCGCTTATGTCCTCGTCGCTTTCGACAAATACATCCATATAGTTTGGCGTTGTTGCGTGAAATCTGCCGTCCTTTGTGCGCACTTCGACAAGGACATCCACCGTTCTTCCTTTGTATGAGTCATAAAAATCTGCCTTCATCTGCTTTTCAAGCTCAAGCATTTTTTGACTGCGCGACTCTTTGACTTGTTCGGACACCTGATTTTCCATCTCTGCCGCAACCGTACCCGGACGCTTTGAATATTTGAAAATATGCATCTGCATAAAACCGATGCTTTTGCAAAAATTGTAAGACTCCTCAAATTCCTCATCGGTCTCGCCGGGGAAACCAACCATTAAGTCTGTGGTTATTGATGTGTCTGGTATGTTTGCTCTCAAAAGTTCAACTGCCTGCATATATTCTTCGGCTGTATAACGGCGTTTCATACGCTCAAGAGTCCCGGTCGAACCGCTTTGAAGAGATAAATGAAACTGCGGACAAAGGTTGGCTAAATTTTTGATTCTGGCAACAAAATCCTCGGTTATAACAACCGGCTCTATCGAGCCAAGCCGTACCCTTTTTATACCGTCAACAGCACAAACTGCCTCAACAACATCAACAAGTGAAAGGCCGTTTTTCAAATCCTTGCCATAAGAGCCAATGTGGATGCCTGTCAGCACAACCTCCGAAAATCCGTTTTGCGCAAGAGATTTTACCTCATCAACAATTTTTTCGATTTGACGCGATCGCACAGGTCCCCTTGCATATGGGATTATGCAGTATGTGCAAAAATTGCTGCAACCGTCTTCAATCTTGACCGTTGCACGAATACGGCTTTGGTCCGATGCAGTCCCCAGTTCTTCAAAGCTTCTTTCTTTCATTATGTCACTCCTGAGTATTTGGCGTTTGCCTTTTAATGCGTCCTCCACAAGCTCGCATATCCTGCCTCTGCCCGAAGTGCCAATCATCACATCTACATCGGGCGAGTCTTTCAGCGCATCGGGGTCGGTCTGCGAATAGCACCCCATAACTGCAACTATGGCATCAGGGTTATCTTTTTTTGCCTTGTGTATCTGCTGCCTTGATTTTTGAGCCCCCATACTCGTCACCGCACAGGTGTTGATTACAACAACGTCAGCCTTGCCTGATTTTGCCACAGTATAGCCTTTTTGCCTGAATATTTCAGCAAGCGCCTGGCTCTCATAAAAATTGGTTTTGCAGCCTAAAGTTATAAATTTTACTTTCATTTTCAAAACTTCCAATTCTTTTTGGTTTTCCAAATAAAAATTTGTGATAAAATTATACACTTTTTTATTGACTATTTCAAGAAAAAAATATATAATATATACGATTGAAGGGAATTTTTTCAACTTATTGAATTTTTTTGCCCTCAAATCAAACAAAGTTTAGGAGGTTTTTTATGAAAACATTCAATGTTTTGCTCAGTTCTATCAACGATGTTAAAAACTTTGTCAACATTGTAAGCCGTTTTGATTATGACATCGATCTGGCTTCGGGAAGATATGTTGTTGACGCAAAGTCTATTATGGGTATCTTCAGTCTTGACCTCAGCAAGCCTATCGCTGTTGAAGTTCAGAATGATGACTGTGCTGACCTTTTGGAACTCCTCAAACCCTACATCCAGTAATCCAAAACTCAGACAAAAATATCGCATGGGCAATACCTTTTGGTCTTTCGTTTTTAAAACGAATTTGAGACCTTGGGTTTTTGTGCCCTTTTGTGCGTTTGGTTGAATGATTATGAACAACAAAGAATTTTTTATGTCTGCTGCGCTTCGCGAGGCAGAAAAAGCATATGCCTTGGGTGAGACTCCCATTGGTGCAGTCATCGTCAAAGACGGCGATATCATTGCCTCTGCTCACAACATGCGCGAGACCGGCAAATGCGCACTCTATCATGCCGAAATACTTGCAATCCACAAGGCTTGTCAGGTGCTTGGCGGTTGGCGGCTTAATGATTGCGACCTTTATGTCACTCTTGAGCCTTGCATAATGTGCAGCGGCGCAATCAGCCAGTCAAGGATAAAAAATCTTTATTTCGGGGCATCCGACCCCAAAGGTGGTGCCGTACTCTCGGCATCCGTACAAAATGCCGGCGGACTTTTCCCCCAGACAAACTGCGAGGGCGGAATTTTGCTTGAGGAATGTTCCGTAATTCTCAAAAACTTTTTCAAAGATTTGCGAGACGGCAATTTAAACAAATGTAAATAATTAAATTTATATACTTATTTTTTTAGGAGGAAACTTTAAATGTCAAACAAGAAATTTGTTTACCTTTTCAGCGAAGGCAACGCTACAATGAGAGAACTTCTCGGCGGCAAAGGCGCAAACCTTGCTGAAATGACAAACATCGGTCTCCCTGTTCCTCAGGGTTTTACCGTAACAACAGAGGCTTGTACTCAGTACTATGATGACGGCAGAAAAATCAGCGATGATATCAAGGTTGAAATCATGGAAAATATCGCTAAGATGGAAACCATCTGCGGCAAAAAATTCGGCGACAAGGAAAATCCCCTTCTTGTATCTGTTCGCTCGGGTGCAAGAGCTTCAATGCCCGGTATGATGGATACAATTCTTAACCTTGGTCTTAACGAAGAAGTTGTTGACGTTATGGCTGCAAAGTCAGGCAACGCTCGTTGGGCTTGGGACTGCTACAGAAGATTCATCCAGATGTACTCCGACGTTGTTATGGAAGTTGGTAAGAAATACTTCGAGCAGCTCATCGATGAAATGAAAGAAGCTAAAGGC
>JAZNKA010000033.1:0-23210 GCA_045578305.1 Clostridia bacterium
CACAGGAACAACAACCCGAACATTTCTTAAGTTCAAGAATCTTTTTCATAAAATCACCGACTTTTTCTGTTTAATATCTTTTTAAGCGGACCTTTAAACAAATCTTTTTCGCTTTTATTCATACCCATAATCCACATAAAAGTCAAATAAACCAGACAATATATCACTATGTCAACGCCAAGAAGTACTATGTTTTTGGCAGGAATAATCATTTTTATAATCACCCCAACCATCACTGTCAACGCAACTGCAGGCAAAAACTTAAGGATTTCCTTCCAGAAATACAAGATATCTAATCCTATCCTTTTATGATAATAAACATTCATAAAAAGTCCATTCCCCAAAATCAACGAAATGGCTGTTCCAACCGCTGCTCCTATAACTCCAAAATGCTTTATTAAATATATACTCAAAAATATATTTGCTATCGACATTACCAAATACACTATCGAGCGTGTTTTGTGCATGTTCTTTGCACGCTGTATTTCAATTCCCAAATTTTGTATCAACGGAACAGTCACAGGAAGCATTAACCAAATTCCTATCAGATAGGATTCTGTATATGCTTCGCCTGCCCAAAATCCAATAAACGCCTTGCCATAGAGAATATAGCCCGATATAATAAGCGCAAGTATAATAAACTGAATCCTTCCTACCCTGGTAAAAAGATTGGTCAGCTTTTGATTGTCATTTTCTTTTGACACCAGCATATTTACCTTGGGGATAAACACGCTTGATATCGCTGTCGAAAATGTCAGATACATCGAGTTCAGGCTTGCTGCAACACCATACACCGCTACCGCAGTTGTTCCAATCATTCTTCCAAGCAAAAACTTATCCACGCTCCAGTTAATCTGGTCGATTATCATATTTATAAATATAAAAAAGGTAAACACCCAGATTTGTTTCAGCAGGCTAAAATCAAAGCCCCTGAAGTCAAACTTCATTCTCAGCTTTTTCGTTGCAAACCATATATCTGTCAAAAACGACACGATTGTTATGCCAAGCGAAACTGCCACCATTCCAACTGAACCATATCCCATCAATAAAAGTGGAAGAGTAACAAATGGACTGAGTATTCCTTTAATACAAGCTACTCCCTTTTGGAACAAAAAACATTCCTTTGCAGTTAAGTAACAAGTGAAAATACTGTCCAAAAGAGTAATGGGCAAACTTATAATCATCATTGCCATAAGAATTTTTGCCTTTGACAATTCTGCAAAGCTTAATCCACCCCCAAATATAGAGCTTGTATTAAGCGTCATAATACCGCCACATACTAAACTAATCAGCCCCAATACAGCAAAAACTATCAAATACATACCATTCAGTCTTTTTATTTTGCTCTCGTCATTTTCCGCTTTATATTTAGAATAAAATCTTATATATCCCGTTCCAAACCCTAAATTCAAGAGTCCAAGGTACGAAACAACCGATGATACAAGCTGATAAAGTCCATATTCGCTTTGTCCAAGAAGGCGCAGCATGATCGGGGTGTAAACCATACTCGACAATATATGTATTGCCTGCGACATATATGTAAGTATAACCCCTGCCTTCAACTGATTAATTTTCATCTGCTATATCTCCAATGCGTTTTTTAAAAAATCCTTTGATTTTTCAATTTGTATATCAAGCTTTTCAAAGCCTTTTGCATAATTTATAGGTTCTAATCCTTTTAAATACTCTGCTGTCCTTTTTTCTTTTGTATTGCAAAAATGTTCTTCGCAATCCAAAATTGATGCAAGACTTGATATTCGGCTGCTCATTCCCTTTTTATTATCCCGCTCAAAAACAAAAACCTCTTTTTCAAAAATTGCCGAAAACGCCATTGCATGAAAGCTGTCTGTTATGACATATTCAGCATTTTTAATAAGTGACAAAAACCCACCTGGGTCCACATCATTCAGTCTTATATCTGCAAATCCACAATTGCTTTCACCTACAACAACGCCATCAATTTCCACTGTCTTCAGCTTTTTCCCCCGGGCATATTCGGTTGCAATTTCTCTGATTTGCATATCGTTTCCCAAAAAATAACAAAAAACATACTTTTCATCAACAAGTCGCTTGTCTGTGACTTTTTCCCATTCGTTTTTCCCAAGCAAGAAAACCGGATCGCACACATGCTCCACCAGCACAGGAGATATATCCTTAAGCATTTCAACTGAAGAATTTTCTCTGACCGAAACTGCCGAAAAAGTTTTTAAATGTTTTTTAAAAACTTTTTTCTGATAATCATCCAATATCTCATGCCCTATGCTTGCTGCATAGGCAATTTTTTTCTTGTTCTTTTTTGCAAAAGCAAGGAAAAACGACTCATTGTACCAATCATAATTCCATACCTGGTCACTGCCTGTAATAAAGCAATCATAATATTTATTAATCATTTTTATATTATCAATATAACAAACTATTTTACTCTGAGGAATGTTTCGCGTTTTCCAATCCGGGAAAATATCCCGCTGTCCTCCAAAATAGCCAAGTTTTCTCATCAAACTTTTTATTGTTCTGTAAGGCTTTTTCAAAAATTTTTTAGCTATGTTTTTTTCTTTCATGTTTCGCGGAGACCAAAAATAGCGTATTTGCTCAGCTTCATGTCCTTCAGTTTCTATTTCTTTAGTTAATGCATAAGCTTGCAATATCGCTCCATAATTTGCATTGTTGAAAAAATGTGTAATTATCCCTACTTTCAAAGAATTCATCCCCTTATTTGCTTTTTTGCAACAGTTCTATTTTTAACTTTTCTTACAATCCAATACACTGGTGTACGCTGCAAAATCCTTTTTAATGCAAATTTGAGTGTCTGTGGGAAAAAATATCGCTCCCTGTATTTCAGTATATCCGCACAAGTATTTGCCATTTCTTTAGAATAGGGCTTATTATCTTTAATAAATTGCAGCATTTCCTCAAATTCACTTTTATACTTTCTGCTTACTCCCCAAACAGACATATCGTGAATTTGCCTGATTCGTGTTTCTATTCTGCAATCCCACACAAGTTGCTGCAACTCTGGGTATTTTTTAGAAATAAATTCATATTGTCTATCTATAGATTCATTTGAAACCAAGTTTCTGAGAGCAAATTTGCTATGCTCAGCACTTCCTTCTCTTATATTATAATAATACTTAGCCTCACCAATATGGAATACTTTTTTTGCTCTTTCTAAAATTTTATAAAAGATGTACTCATCTTCTCTAAAAACATTCTCAGGGAAAAAAACATCTTTCCAAATTTCAGTCTTATACAATTTACCCCATGGAGCAGGATGCAGAGTTTTCCTCTCATAATAAGTTCTCAATGCCTGAATTTTGTCGAAAGAAATTGTCTTCTTATTTGCATGACTTGTACTATATACAACGCCATCAATGACATTAAAATATCCTGATGTTGAAATATCGCATTCATTATCAGCCATTGCATTATATAAACTTTCTACAATGTCATTTGAAACCCAATCATCACTATCAACAAACATTATATATTGACCTTTTAAAACGCGCAATGCACAATTTCTTGCCGAACCTTGACCACCATTATCTTTGTGTATAACCTTTACCCTGTAATCCTTTTTGGCATATTCATCACAAATTTCTCCACACCTATCGGGAGAACCATCATCAATCAAGAAAATCTCCAAATTTTTGTAGGTCTGGTTTAATATACTTTCAATACACTTATTAAGATATTTTTCAACCTTATATACAGGCACAATAATACTAATCAATTCCTCTTTTTTATTCATCTCACTTTTCTCCTTTTACGCAATGCCCCTTAACACTCCTATTAAGGATTTAATTGCTTTTTTAAAGCGATACACCAATCTTTCCCTTAAGCATATCATATAAAACTTTTTCGGGGAATCTATTATTTCAATGTATCTTTCAAATTCCTTTGTTTGTTTCTCGTCTAATATTCCGGTATTTACTTTTGTCAGTTCTTCCTTAAGAGCTTCAAACAGCTTTATATAAATATCATCTTTTTTTCTTGCATTATTTTTTACAACAACCTCGCTCAAAAACCCCCTGTACATCCTCACCATCATCAATTCTGTTAAGCTGCAATACTGAGGATAGTTCACCTTTATATATTCTCGTTGATGTTCATATGCAGCAACTGTCGCCTCCAGCTTTCCAAGGTCAAAAGGCTTTTGTTCTGTGCTTCCTTCTCGTATATTTTGTATATACTTGCAATCAGGAATTTCAACAAAGCTATGTACCTCCCCCAAAAGTTCAGGAAGAACATATGCATCTTCCCTGCATCTGAGCTTTGGAAATCTTGCCGTTTTAAAAAGTTCTGCCTTGTAAAGTTTATCACACATAATAGAACGAACTTTCCCCGTCAAATATCTGTGTATAAGCAAATCTGCATCCCCTGATAAAACTTCATCTGTATAAGAAACGCTGTGGATTCTTCCTGTTTTACATTCACAAAATTTTACACCGCATATAGCTACATCATTCTCGCCTCGGCTGATTTCGTTCATCATAATCTCAAGCATATCAACTTCTATAAAATCATCACTGTCAACAAAAGCTATGTAATCACCTTTGCAAATTTCAAGAGCATAATTTCGTGCAACAGCCTGTCCTTCATTTCCTTTGTGAATAACTTTTATTCTGGCATCTTTTTCCTCATACTCATCACAAATCTGTCCGCATCTGTCGGGTGACCCATCATCAACCAAAATAATTTCCAAATTTTTGTATGTCTGTGCTAAGATACTGTCTATACATTTTTCAAGATATTTCTCAACATTATAAACAGGAACAATAACACTAATTAAAGGCTCCATTTTTATCCTCCATACCAATCATTCTCCAAAATTCCCGCTTTATTTTCTGTATTTGCGATATGAATTTTCCAAATCTATTCGACTTACATAATGATGCCCTACTCTTTTTTCAGGTGGTGGCGGGGTCATATAATCTCCATAAAGACTTTCAAGATATTTGTCATAATCCTGCGGAATTCTTACAGGCAGCCCTTCAAATTCGCCAATCACTCCATCGCCAAAATACTCCTTGGGAACAATCTCTTTGGCGCCCCAGGCGCCGCAATAATTTGCAATTTTTACCGAAGTTTCTGCATTATACCTTTGGTGCATTTCAGCCAATTTCTTCACAGCCGTTTCGACCTTAAGAAAAGGAATTCGCCTTATCACCCTTGTCGCAAGGCTTACATTTTCATTGGCATCAACAAAGCATTTCCCCACAAAAGCCGTCAAAAATTTCATCTTACTCTCAAAGATTTTTTCTTTAATCTTGCCCTCGGGCACCCCATCCAAAGGAAATATATCCATGTACAGACCGTGATTAATGTCAAAGTTGCTAAGCGATTTTTCAATAAATGTCGTCTCCGAATTTCTGATCTTGGCAAAATTAAGTATATATTTTTCGTCCGTATCCCTGTTTTGAAGAAAATACTTCTCGGGCAGTTCCGCCTGTGCAACCTTCAAAAACTTTTCATAATCTTCTCTGAAAAGTCCAACATCAATATCATCATCCCAGGGGATAAATCCCTTGTGGCGAACCGCACCCAGGCAACTGCCTCCAAGCAAAAAATATTTAATATGGTTTTTTTCACATATGCTTATAAAAGTTTTTAATATTTCCAATTCAATTTGCTTTAACTTCGCTATCTGCTCATCCGTAAGCTTAACAATATCTCCCATACCTGCTCCCACCATATTTTTACACACTCATTTTTAAATCCTTATTTGTTTCAAAACCCATTGTTTTTATGTCAGAATCAATTTTGATACCAATCATTTTTCAAAATTTCCGCCCGGCTGCAAGGTCCGCTTTCAAAAGCATCACATTCTCCATATTGTTTCAAATCTTCCATCAGACTCAAAAGTCTCTTCCCTGCAATATCGGGCGACCATTTATCCATCATTTTGTGATAAGCTGCTTTTCCCATCTCTTTTCTTTTTTCAGAATTATCCAAAAGCCATTTTACCTTTTTATACAAATCATCAGTATCACCATTTTTATAAATAAGACCATCCTCGCCGCCTGTCACAACAAACGGAACACTTCCAATGGCATGGCTTGCGACAGTGGCACAGCCCGAATTCATCGCCTCATTCAAAACCGCGCCCCAACCTTCATTAAAATCCGATGTGGACATAAGGATTTCTGACTTTTCCATATATTCCCGCACTTGCTCGGGTGGCATCGAGCCCAGCATCTCTACACAATCATTCAAATTTCCGTCATCGATTTTCCGTTGGATTTCGTCTTCCATCGCACCCGTACCAATCATCCTGATTTCAAAGGAATATCCGTCTTCTTTAAGTCTCTTCGCGATCTCAAGTGGGATTTCGGGGTGCTTCCAGTCAATAAGCCTGCCAACCCAGGCAATGGAGTTTTTATCTTTCTCATCCATCAGCTTTTCTATACTTTTTTCTTTAACCTCAGGAAAGTACCCCCACTTATATGTTCTTCCTTTAAAAAGTCCGAATTTTGCATAATCCGCTGCTGTATACGCACTTGCACAAAGCATATATATCGGCTTTTTCCTTGGATTTTTCAAATTCCACTTTACAAGCCTTGGAACAAACTTAAGTGGCTCGCTCCCTTTTTTAAGAGGTCTTTCCGAATATCTTACAACAATTTTTCCTTTTTTTATTCTGTCCCTAAGCATCTTCTCGGGCGCCGAGCCTGCAATTACGACATCAGCCTCAGTTATAAGCTTTTTACATTCCTTAAGACTCTTTTTGTCTTTGTTCGAAAACCTTACATATTCTGGCTCGTTTCCTGATGCATACCCCAACTTTTTGCGCTCTTCATTTATCTCCTTGGTAACAATAAAAGTATACTCTATTCCTGGCGTATTATAAATACAGTCTGACAATGGTTTTTGATGGTGATTTAAATAATTCGAAACAAATACTATATTCATTCTGCCACCTCTTTTTCCGAATCAAGCTTCACAGCTTGCACTGGCATTGTCTGCTTTTTGTGATACTTTGCCATCATTAAAAACCCTCCGACCAAAAAGTATACGCCTTGCGAACCCGAAAATAAAGACGCCTCAAAAGTTCCCGAAAGAATTATCGCATAAAAAGCCGAAATTCCAACCATTCCCCATTTTCTTACACCCTCGCCGATTTTATTCACGACAGTTAGCATTATCCCTATAGTAAAAGCAAATACAATTGTTCCGTATGATGCTATAGTATCAAGATGTATGTTATGAAGATTCGCAAGCCCGCTTCCGCCTGTCGCAATATAATAGTTTCCCCAAATTGGGTTTCGCTCTATTATAGAAAACACATAAGCCCATATTCTTTCTCTCGAATTTAACTCCTTGCCCTCGGACTCCAAAAATTCAAACCACTGCATTACTTCTGTGTCAAGCAAACGGATATAAAGAATGGCAAAAACAAGCGGAAAAATCACCACGACAAAGGTAAGTGCGCGACTGTATTTCCTTACAAAAATTAATAGAATAAGAAATGCAATCATTGCCATCATACAAGCCCTTGCCGTCGTCTCCCACACAAACCATGCCAAAACAGCCGCAAGCCCCAAATATAAAACACCTCTGAGCTTTGTTCTGTGCTCCGATGCCAGAATAAACATATAAAAACAAACAGGCAAAATGCTGATAGCTGTAAAGTTAGGGTTGGTAAAATTAAATGTCAGCGCTCCCTGAAAGCTGTTTGACTCCCCTGTTTTTCCTGTGACATATGCAAAGATAAGCAACAATGCAATTGCCACAGCAGTTTTCTTTAAATCTTTTATCATGGGCTCGCTCATCTCAGAGTTTGAGACCCAAAAGAACATATTGACGGTGCTTGCAAACATAATCCACTTTTTCATATACCCAAACGACAGCGCATACCCCGTCACAATAACAGAAAGCAAACTGATACCAACTGTAAAAAACCATATGAAAAATATTTTTGTCTCACCTTTACCAAAAAAGCTCATAGCTGTCATGGCGGTGATTATCAAAAAATTCAAAGCTATACACAAGCTCGTCAGCGTTTCCTGCTCGAATATTGTAAAAACATATATCGCAAAAACAGTAATGCATTCAAGCCGCACCAAAAAATCTATTAAGGTACCTTCGTTTTTAATTCTTCGTCCCGTTACCATTTCAAATCTCCGTTCTTTATATCCTGCCCATCAGACTTATACTGTCCTTAATCCTTTCACGCATCCAATATATGACTGCCCTCATCTTTTCTGTCTTTTTGTTCTGTCTCTTTTATCAGCCCGACCCTCTGTTTTTTGTAATATTTTGCCATCATCAAAAATCCTCCAACCAAAAAATATACGCCCTGCGAGCCCGAAAACAAAGCCGCCTCAAAAGTTCCTGAAAAAATTATTGCATAGAATGCCGAAATCCCAACCATTCCCCATTTCCGTACACCTTCACCAATTTTATTTAGTACGGCCATCATTATCCACACTGTAAAAGCAAATACAATTGACCCATATGATGCTATTGTATCAAGATGTATGTTGTGAAGATTCGCAAGTCCGCTTCCATTAGTTGCAATATAATAATTGCCCCAGCCAGGATTTCTTTTTATTATAGCAAACACATAGCCCCAGATCCTTTCTCGCGAGTTCAATGCTTTTCCCTCAGATTCCAAAATTTCAAACCAACTCATAAACTCGGTATCGATAAGCTTCATATAAATAACAGCAAAAGCAAGAGGGAAAATAACAACCATAAAGGTAACTATGCGGCTATACTTCCTGCAGAAAATCAACATCACAAAAAAAGCAATTACTGCCAATATGCAAGCTCTTGCAGTGGTCTGCCATACAAACCAAATTAAAATCAGCGCAAGAGTCAGAAACAAACCGCCCCTCAGCTTTGTCTTATACTCGGATGCCAGAATAAACATATAAAAAGAAATCGGCAAAATACTGATTGCTGTAAAATTAGGATTGCTGAAATTGAATGTGAGTGCCCCATTAAAAGTATCTGATATTCCCGTTTTCTCTATTATATAGGCAAAAACAAACAACAATGCAATCAAAGAAGCCGTCTTCTTCAAACTCTTTATCATATCTTCGCTTATATCAGAGTTTGACACCCAAAAAAACATATTTACGGTACTCGCAAACATAATCCACTTTTTCATATAATCAAACGAGAGCGCATACCCCGTCACAACAACAGAAAGTAAACTGATCCCAATTGTGAAAAACCATATAAAAAATATTTTTATTTCACCCGTTCCAAAAAAACTCATCATCGTCATGGCAGTGATTATCAAAAAGTTCAATGCGATGCACACGCTTACTACGGTGTTCTGTTCAAATATCGTAAAAAAATATATTGCAAAGACAATACTGCATTCAATCCGCACGAAAAAATCTATCAGCGTGCCTTCATTTTTGATTTTTCGTCCCGTTACCATTCCAAAACTCCATCCTTTTACTCACATTATCAGTTCTATATCATTGCTGCCGCCAAAACTTCATCATAAAGCTTGACATATCCCTCTGTCATCGTTTCTTTAGAATACTTTTCTGCCGCTTTTTGCGCAATATTTTCCCTGTCAATATCGCTGTTCAAAAGCCCACGTACCGCCTCACACAGTTTTTCCGCATTTCCATGATCAACAAATTCCGAAAATTCAGAAATAGCAATGGATTCAGGCCCGCCCGACCGAAACCCTACCACCGGAGTCCCGCAACAAAGACTTTCGGCAACAGGCATCGAAAAAGTCTCTCGCTCGCTTGCAATCAGACAAAGGTCAGCCATCGAATAATATTCGGCAAGCTTTTTTTGATTTTCCACTCTGCCCACAGCAATTATATTTACCGGCAAATTTTCGGGCGGTCTTCGGTTTCCAACCACCACAATCACAGCATCATTCTCAACTTTTCCGGCAAGTTCTCTTACATATTTGCCGCCCTTACGGGAGTCATCAAAATCCGCAGTAACATGAACAATCACCTTTTTATCCGTCAAAATTCCAAGCTCTGATTTCAGTGCTTCTCTGTCACCACAAGGCACAAAGACACTACAATCTATTCCATTCAAAACAGTTACATTTGTCTTATCTGCAAAGACCGGCGACATTTCAGCTCTTTTTTGAACCCAAGGCGAAACGGCCGCCGAAATCATGTTTTCAAACCCCGAAAAAGCCTTTTTCATCCTTCTGAAATTTGCACCTGTAAAATCAAAAAAGTATGAATTTACCGCCTTTTTAGCAGACGGGCACTTACCGCACCCGCTTTTCCAGCTTTCACATTCAAAGGCATAACTGCAGTTCGCAGTATAAAAAAACTCCGCATGATGCGTTACAACTGTTGGAATCTTATGCTTCTTAAGGTATTTCACAAGCCTGTATATATTGACAAAAAAGCCATTAACGCAATGCAGATGAACAACATCAGGCTTTTCCTTTTTTATTCTGGCAAAAAGTCTGTTTGTCGCAAAAAAACATCCGCCATAGCTGACTCCGGTAATGCGCGAAATCAAATTGTTAAGCTTTCCCTCAATCTCACCGCACGTTTTAAAAGCATCATCTTCGCAAAATTCTTGTCCTCTGCCATAACACACAACCGACTCTATTCCCTTTTCTTTCAAGGCGGTATGTATATCAAACACTATCTTACCGGTGCTGCCCGATTTATAAACGCAGTTAATCTGCATAACCTTCACTGGTTTTCCCGCCTCTCCTTTTATACATTTTTTGCCGCCTTTTCAAGAACTTCTTTAAACATCTTATCGTTTATCTCTCCAAAATGGTACTTTTCTGCCGTTTTGACAGCATTTTTGCAAACTGTTTTTCTCTTTTCACTGTCCTCAAAAGCAACCTTGAGTGCTGTCTTAAGTTCCTCTTTTGAAGTGGCTACAATCGCACATTCATTTCTAAGCAGATGCTGCATAGATGCAACTTCTTCGGGGCCATATGCAAAAAGACACTTTCCGCTTGCAAGGCTGTCGGCAATCTTGGTCGAAACTGAATGCCTTACCTTTTTACGATTTTTTTCATCCATAGACTCAACATGCATAAGGATATCGGCGTTTTCAATAGTTTTCTCCACCTCATCTGCCGATAAGGCCCCATGAAAAGCTATCCCGTTTTCCTCTGTCAGATACTTGACAATTTTGAGGCGTCGCTCGGTTGAATAAAGGTCAATCAACACTCGGCCCCCATACAAATCTTTTAAAGCTTTACCCACTTCCGCCAAAGCCAAATGCCTGTTGTAGCCTAAGTTCCCGATATACGAAATTCTAACGCTGTCGTTTATCTTAACCTCTTCCAAAACTTTTCCCGTCAAATCACTTACTGTCATAATAGTCGTCGGATTTATCCCAAACTCTTTTTTGTAATCACGACTAAGTTCATCACAAATCATAACGGTATTTTTATGTTTTGCAAACAACTTTTTAAGGGTTCGTTTGTAGTCAAAACGATTCAAATAATAAAAAGGCGATATTGACCTCCTTTTTAAGAAGTAAAAATCATCGCAAACATAAGTAACAATCGGTATCTTCTTGTACTCCGCAGCCCACATGGCAATCCTGTATGCAAAGGTATAATCCCCCGATGCAAAAAATATAACATCTGGGTCAAATTCATCAAGCCACGCCTTCAGGCGAGCATTCTTCCACTTACCAAGTCCCCACAGCAAATTTCTGCCGACATACATCCATGGGCTTCTTTTTTGCCCCAATTGATAAACCTGAGCTTCAACGCCCTCATCTGTCCTCTGACTTTTCAAATTTTTTTGGATATCACTTTCAGAAAATGTCGTCCCAGCCTCACTCTTCTTTTTTCTAAGAACATCAAAATCGGTTATGCGAAAATAATTTTTGCATATATCTGTAGTCGGGACCTCGGCATGCAAATAAAACTGCGCAATATCCTCGCAAGGAAAACTTTTAAAAAAATTTGCCAATGTCCTTCCCATATTCGACGAAAACGAAAAAACATTGTGACTTATTACCAATACCTTTAATCCCATGTTACATCTCCGTTTTTATATTTCTTTCCACCCTTACCAACAATACATCTGTACCCGGTTTATTTTTTACCGTTTTCTATGCGATCTTCTATAACTTTCCTGATTTTCGTGCTGCTTGTCCCTTTTGTATAGGGGAAGTATATTATCTGAACATCTTTATCCCTGAAAAACTCCTCATACTTTGCAAAACGCTTACTGCCCTTATAATCCGAGCCAACAAACAAAAAGTCATATTTTACTTTTTCATAAACATCCATATCCTCAGGAAGCGACGGAATAACCTCGTCTACATATTTAATGCTTTTTAATATTTCCACTCTCTCCTCAAAAGGCACAAAAGAGGTTTTCCCTTTATGCGATGCATCCTTGTGAACACCCACAACCAGATAGTCACAATATTGTTTTGCCCGTCTAAGAAGATTCAAATGCCCTACATGAAACAAATCAAATGTTCCGGACAGATACCCAATCTTTATTTGTGGTTTTTTGTTTATTCTTCCACTCTTCAATTTATAGTCAAAGCTTTCAACGCCAAATTTATGCGGATCGCTGATATAACGGTTGATAACATCCTTATATATTTCGTCATAATCAGGGATAAAAAGCTCGCACTTTTGTTCCATTTTTTTTGTTATTTTTGCCGCTAACCCTTCAATCAGGAATATATCGTTTTCTCCGCCATTAAAGCGTGTTCCCTTTAGTGAACCGGGCGAAACATTCAGAATTCTGTTTTGGGTTCCACTTTTCTCCAGTTCTATATTTACAGCCTCCACAAACTTGCAAACAGCCGCCTTGGTTGCAGAATAAACAGAAAACATCGGCGAAGAAACCCATCCTGCAATACTGCCGATAACAACACAGTCAAAGCTGTCATTTCCAATTAATTTGTCATAATATTTTTTTATAATAGCAATTGGCGAAACAGCATTGACATTAAAATTCTTTATGATTTCCGCATCACATATATCTTTAAATTCACACAGCCTTCCCAACCCGGCAGTTATAATCAAAGTGTCAATATCCATATAACCATCAAATATTTCGCGCCCTAAATCATTTAAATCTATTTTCAAATACTCAAATTTGCTGTTTTCTGTTGCTGGCTCGGCTATATCTGCGATAATTATTTTCTCATATTCTTTTTTTGACAAATCCTGTGCCAGGGCTAAGCCCAATCCGTTGCTTCCTCCGACAATCAATGCTGTTTTTTCTTTCATTTTCAGTCTCCTTCTGCTACATATATCTTTCGTCTGAATTCATATAGCCCGGGCGCACCTCGCCGTTTCTCTTTCTTTCAGACAAAACTTCCGAAAAACAATCCCACACACGCAACCGGAGCCGCAAAAAAGGACATCAGTGCATTCTTCAAAAAAGCCACATATCGCCCTCGCCTCAGCTCTGCAAATGCAATTACGGCAAAATGCCTCATCTTTATATATCTTCTTGTTTTTTTGTCCACATCATCAAAGAAAGTTCTTTTATATTCATACAAGGCATTTTCACCATCAATTTTGCTGTCACCACTCGAAAGCCCCGCATCCCCCGTATGAATATACGCTTTGACATCACATCTTTTAAGATATCCGAACTTGCCCTTTCCTTCAATCGCTCTTTGCATAAGATAAAACTCATCGCCAACATCAATCGGGGCAAATCCGCTTATTTTTGTCAAATAATCTTTTTTAAACATCATCGTATCTGTTCCTGTAATATGATACTTCAGGTGATACTCCAAAAGCGTCTGAGGCGAAGTCTCGCGTATATAATTCCGGACTCTTTTGTCTGTCAATTTTTCATTTTCATTATAAAGCACAAGGTCAGTAATGGAATAATCACATCCACATTCTTGCATAAAAACCACTTGCCTGCCAACTTTTTCGGGCAAATACAAATCGTCATCATCAAGAAATGTCACAAATTCTCCCCGCGATGTATCAATACCGATATTTCTTGCCATTGCAGAGCCCTGATTACGATTATTGATAACAAGCTTTACAAATATATCCTTATGCCTTCCTCTAAAATCGTCAACAATTTTTTCAACTTTCAAATTCCATTCTTTTTCTCCGTTATCATCCACAACAACAATTTCAAAGTCGGTATATGTTTGCCCTGCCAACGATTCAAGTGCATCTTTAAGTGATTGTTCACGTCTGTATGTAGCAACAACCACACTTACCTTCGGCATCATTTATATACCACCTCTTGCCCTTTCACAGACATCCCTGCACCTGTACCACCCTCAACAACACCGTCTGTTTTAAGAACACTCGCAATCGAGCCAAAAAAGCATTTGATATCCATCGCAATGCCCCTGAAATTCCCGGCATTAAGAGCTTTTGTATATTCTCCGTCAAACTTTGCTTTCACATCAATGGGAAGTTCATCTCTGCCATTAATCTGTGCCCATCCGGTAAGTCCGGGCTTTACATCATTCGCACCATATTTATCTCTTTCGGCAATCAGGTCATCCTGATTCCAAAGTGCCGGACGCGGGCCGCATATACTCATCTGATTCAAAAAAATATTAAAAATCTGCGGAAGCTCATCAATTGAAGTCTTGCGCATAAACAGCTGCCATTTGCTAAGCTGGTCCTTTGCCATAAACTGATGCGTCGGCATATCCTTTTCTACTGTCGTTGGCATACTGCGGAATTTCCAAATCATAAAAGGCGCCTTATGCAGCCCTATTCTTTTTTGCTTAAAAAGCACCGGTCCTTTCGAATCTATTTTGATAATAATTGCAACTATCAACATTGGAATCGCCAGAACAACAATCGCCATGCCCGACAGAACAAAGTCAAACAGCCTTTTAACAACTGTTTTATACATTTTTTCTTAATCTCCCAACCTTACAATTTACAGCCTTCTTTCAAAGTCGCTTGAAGGCGCACATACCTGATTATATTCTATCATTTTTTGTAAACACTGTCAACAAAGCAAAAGCTTTTTCACACAACATTGTGCATATTTGCCCATTGTTTGCTATTTTTTTGGCAACTTAGTCAATAAACATCCCACTGCAACAGCCAGAGCCGGCAAAAACCCTCTGCGATGGAATAAAAAACTGCCTCTGTACAAAAATGCAATCCACCGTTTCGGTGGACTGCATTTTTCCCTTGTTATTTCTTTTCGTTTGCAACAATAAGTCTGGGTCCGTTTATGCCCCGTATCTTTTCGATTTCCTCTGCAGCACCCGAAGACGCGTTTGTGATTATATAGTCAGCACTTTGAGCCTCGTCAATCTTGACAAATGCACTACGTCCTATCTTTGTCGAATCCGCCACCACAATTTTAAGTGCCGAGTTTTTAAGCATCAGCTTTGCTGTTTCGACCTCTTGTGCATAATAGGTGGTAAGACCGCTTTCGGTATCTATGCCGTCCACAGACAAAAATAACTTGTCTGCATGGTATTTTTCAAGCTGAACATTTGCATCATCACCATAGATGAAACGATACTTTGCATTTATTGCGCCGCCAAGCAAAATAGTGTTGAAATTTGGATTGGCACTTGCCTCGGTGGCTATCTCAAGCGAGTTTGTAACAATGCTTAAATTCATTCGTGGCGGAATTGCACGAAATACTGCAAGAGTGGTTGTGCCGGAATTAAACATAACCGTATCGTTTTCTTCTATCATCGCTGCCGCACACCCGGCGATGGTCTGCTTTGCATCAGGGTTTGAAGATATCCGCTGCTGAAGACTCATATTGTAGTAGCTTTTGTACGAGCTGATTGCTCCGCCATGCACCCTCGAAAGAAGGTTTTCTGTTTCCATATCAGCAAGGTCGCTTCGGATTGTGACTTCCGAAACTCCAAAAATGTGGCTTAACTGCGACACCTTAACCCTGCCCTCGCGATTAAGAATCTCAAGAATTTTTTGCTTTCTTTCATATGTATCCATTTTAATGGTTTCCTTTCGATTTTTAATAAACGAAAAGAAAATTCGAAAATTTAGCCTTTCAAATTTTCGGTTTTCTTACGAAATTATTATATATTCCTTTTGCAAGTTTGTCAAGATTATTGTTTTTGCCTACTTTTTTGCTTGACATTATGTAGCAGGATGTTGTATACTATTGTAGGGTACACTCACGCCGATATTTCGGCAAGACTTAAAAGGAGCTGATTCAGATGTTAGCGATTACAAACGCAACACTTGTTATGCCTGACCACTACATACCCGACGCGACACTTCTTATTGATGACGGACGGATTCTTGACTTTGGCAAAAAACTTGCTGTGCCTGATGATGCCGATATTTTGGACGCAAAGGGTCAATTTGTGGGGCCCGGGCTTATCGACATACATACCCACGCCGATGGAACAACTTATTTTCATGATGACCCCGTTAAATGTTCGAAGACCCTTATCGAGCACGGCGTTACTTCTGTTCTGCCTGCACTTTTTTACAGTATGAACAAAGAAGAACATCTTGAGGCTATAAACAAATACAAGAATGCAATCGCGAACGGCGAGTGCAAGAACATCATCGGCGTATATATGGAGGGACCATACTTAAATCCCGACTTTGGCTGCGATAAGGAGAAGAATGTCTGGAAAGACCGCATTGCCGAAGCTGATTATGCCGAGGTTGTTGAGGCAGCAAAGGATTTTGCCAAGGTTTGGTGTGTTGCACCCGAACGCGAGGGAATTTTGGACTTTGTCAAATATGTTAAGCGTGAAATTCCCGAAATCGTATTTTCGGTTGCACATTCCGAGGCAACTCCCGAGCAGATTGAAGCACTTATGCCTTATGGCTTAAAGCTTGGCACACACCACACCAATGCAACAGGAACTTTGGAGAACTACCCCGAAGTGCGTGGCGTCTGTGTTGACGAAACCGTAAACTACAACGACGGAATTTATGCCGAAATCATCTGTGATTCGATGGGCGTTCACGTTCATCCTTATATGATAAGACTTATCAAACGAATCAAAGGACAGGACAAAATCATTCTTATTGCGGATGCATTTGTTGCTGACGGGCCTCCTTTGCCAGGTCTTGAGGAGGCGTTTGATATCAACTTTGACTGGGGTGGCGATATTGCAGGGTCCAAACTGACACTTGATATTGCCTGCCACAATATGATGGTACACACCGGCGGCTCGATTTGTGATGTGTTTAAGTATGCATCGCTCAATCCGTCAAAACTTCTTAATATGCCCGAAATAGGACAGATTAAGAAAGGAAATCTTGCAAACTTAATCATTGTTGATCAATGGTTTAATGTTAAAAATACTATACTAAAAGGAGAGATTTTAAAATGAGTAATTTTATTACTGACCCGGCAACAAAATTTGATTTTCAGCCACACGAGTTTGTTCCTTTTAAGGACAAGAAGGTTTGCGATTATGTTCGCAGCCTCAGCGGCAAGGATCTTGAAAAAAGAGAAGATTGGTGGCATCCCGAATTTAACGTAAAAGTTATGATGAACCCCCATCCCGTTCTCATCGCAACACTTTTTGAGCGCCTCAGAGCTGCATCAGAAGCAGGCAAGAGCTTTACAATGATCCTCGGTAACCCCGAACCTGACACATACATTCCTCTTGCACAGCTTATCAACTATTTCGGCGTTGACTGCAGCAAGGTTCACCTTGTAGCAGAAGATGAATGGGCAGACGAATCAGGAAACATCGCTCCTATTACATACGAAGCAGGTTTTGCACATTCTATGATCAAGTATCTCTACTATCAGATCGATGAAAAGCTTCGTATGCCTATGGAAAATGTTCACTTCCCCACAAATGCAAACATCAAGGATTACTCCAAGATAATTGACGACATCACTGAGGGAACAGGTGCTGATATCGCATCAACTTCACCCGGTTGGGCAGGCCACATGGCATTTGTTGATCCTATCCCCGAATTCATCGGCAGCGGTGACATCGAAGAATGGCTCAACCAGCCCGCACAGATCGTTAAACTTCACCCAATGACCATTATGCAGAACTCTCTCAACGGTACATTCGGTCAGTCAGGTGATATTGCCAACGTTCCTCCTTGTGCAGCAACCATCGGCCCGCTCGATGTAATGCGCGCAAAGGAAAGAATTGAGGTTCATGCACTTGCAACATGCGGCACATTCTCTTCATGGCAGAGAATGACCAGCCGTCTTTGCACACATGGTCCTGTTACACCTTACCTCCCCAGCTCGATGCTTCAGACAAAGAAGACTCAGGTTTATATCAGCGAAGAGCTTGCAGCTCCGTTTGAATGCTGGGAAAAGGTTGGCTACTAATATTAAAACGGGCGAAGAAATTCGCCCGTTTTTTATTCGTTAAGAAAATCACAATTATATTTTGACAGAGGAGAATTGCACTATGGATATCAAACAAGAAGCACTCAAAATGCACTATGGCCTTAAAGGAAAAATCGAGGTTGTTTCGCGTGCAAAGGTCGAGACAAGCGAGGATTTGTCTCTTGCATACACCCCCGGCGTTGCAGAGCCTTGTCTTGTGATAAAAGAAGATACCGACAAGTCATTTGAACTGACCCGCAGACACAATCTGGTAGCGGTTGTTACCGACGGCACGGCTGTTTTGGGACTTGGTGACATCGGACCCGAGGCAGGCATGCCGGTTATGGAAGGAAAGTGCGTACTCTTTAAGGAATTTGGCGATGTTGACGCATTCCCCATTTGCATAAAGTCAAAGGATGTTGATGAGATTGTGCAGACTGTTTACAATATCTCAGGCTCGTTTGGCGGTATCAATCTTGAGGATATTTCGGCTCCCAGATGCTTTGAAATCGAGAAAAGACTGAAAGAGTTGTGCGACATTCCGGTTTTCCATGACGACCAGCATGGTACTGCAATTGTTACAGCTGCAGCACTTATCAACGCTCTTAAGGTGGTTAAAAAGGACATTGACAAAATCAAGGTTGTTATAAGCGGCGCAGGCAGTGCAGGTATTGCAATTGCAAATCATCTTTTTGCAATCGGAGTCAAGGATATCATTCTTTGCAACAGCAAGGGAATAATTTGCGAGGGTATGCCAAACCTCAACGACGCACAGGCTGAGATGAGCAAAAAGACAAACCGCGAAAAACTTACAGGCAGCCTTTCGGATGCGCTTCGCGGAGCAGATGTTTTTGTTGGTGTTTCGGCTCCTAATATTGTAACCGGTGATGACATAAGAGCTATGGCAAAGGATGCGATTGTTCTTCCTATGGCAAATCCTGTACCCGAAATTATGCCCGATGTTGCAATCGCGGCAGGCGCTAAAGTTGTGGGAACAGGCCGTTCGGACTTCCCCAACCAGATAAACAATGTTCTTGCCTTCCCCGGAATTTTCAGAGGTGCACTCGACGTACGTGCATCCGATATAAATGACGAAATGAAGCTTGCAACATCTTATGCAATAGCAAGTCTTGTCTCGGACAAGGAACTTTCGCCCGAATATATAATCCCCAAAGCGTTTGACCCAAGAGTCGGCAAGGTTGTCGCCGAGGCAGTAGCAAAAGCTGCAAAAGAAAGCGGCGTTGCCAGAATTTAACCAAAAAAAACCACCTAAACAGGTGGTTTTTTTATTTTGTTATCTCCAATAACCCATATGACCACTTGTGACCATCTGCTCGTAGAAGTTTGCTACTCCAAAGCCGGCATCCGCAGGCCTCTCCGCCACATCGTACCCCAGTCTCTTTTCTTCAAGTTCCAAAAGGCAGTTCACTTTGCCCTCAAGATACTGATCGAGTCTGTAAATGGTGGAATCTATACGCGACATAATTCCGCCATATCGGATATCAAGCACCATATCTTACCACAACTCCGCCCCAGGTAGGAATTCCCCCTGCAAAAATAATATCATTTTCCAGAGCTTTTTGTTTCTCAAATGCTATTTCATAAAATTCCTGGTCGTCCTTAACATACGACCAATATACCATCCCTACATTCTTGGGTATCTGAGCCACAACCTCGTCGGTAAATTCTACGTCGGGGTCACGGTACGAATTGACTTTCGAAGCCAGCTTAAAGAACATATCATTCCACATCATCGGCTTAAGACCATGCTTTTCGGCAATTCCACGCACGCGCTCCAGATGCTTACACATTATTTCAAACGCCGGCTTGTATCCGTTTCTTACAAAGTACTCTCCTGTTCCAAGACCCTCTGCCTCGTCCATACCGATGTGTATGCGGTTGCTGCGGAAGGGTTTGCTTGCTGCCACAATCATATACTCAATAAACTCATAGGTCTTTTCATCATCTGCCAGCAAAATATTGTTGGTATCTTTCGGGGCACCGCAAGAGTTCCACTTAAGCATAACCTTAAGATGCGCAAGTGTCTGCATACAGGGAATCATCTCAATTCCCAATGCGAAAGCATAATCATCACACTCTTTAAGCTCGTTAAAAGTATATCTTCCGCGCATATATCCAAAGTAAGGATAGTTCTCGACTTCATACGTATCCTCGGTGTAAAGCATCGCCATATTAAAGCCCATTATCGACATTGTTTCCAGCAAATCCTTGACACTGTCAACGGTCAGCACCGCATTTCTCGAACAATCAAACATTGCCCCCAGGGTTTTAAAATTCGGGGTTTCCGAAACGCAGAGTTCTCCACCCTTTTTAAGATTTTCAAACAGTATGCCCAAAGCTCTGAAAAAGTGGCATTTCTCTGCATATTCAATTGTCGCACTCGTCTCGTTGCCGCAAACCTTCAATCCCCCATTTGCCTTTTTGACAACTACTTCAAATCCATCCTTCGAAACGGTGTAATGGAGTTTTTGGGACAAAATTTCTATCCCCTGCTCAAGCTCTTTTATGTCCCCACTGAATTTTATACGCATTTTTCTTTCCGCGCATCCGATATGCCGATTTTCTTTTATTCAACAACTTTTCCGCCAACAATAACTGTGCTTACCGAAATATCGTCGTCAAACATAACAAGGTCAGCGTCAAATCCCGGCTTTATAACGCCTTTTTTGTCAAGTCCCAAAAGCTGTGCCGGGTTTTTTGTCATCGCTTTTACAGCATCAACAAGCGGTATCGCGGCATCACGAGCGCAAACACGTACAAGTCTGTCGGCAGTCGCAATGCTTCCTGCAAATGCACTGCGGTCGAGCAATTTGCAAACCCCGTCTTCCATTATATATTCAGTGCCGCCAACATTTCCTCTTTCATGAGTTGTTCCCGCAACCGACAGCGAGTCCGTAACAAGACAAAGCCTGTCACTTGTTTTAACCTTGAAAATAAGTTTTATAAGCTCGGGCGGCAAGTGCTTGCCGTCAGCAATAATCTCGGCATAAAGTTCGT
Source organism: Clostridia bacterium (assembly GCA_045578305.1). GTDB lineage: Bacteria > Bacillota > Clostridia > Monoglobales > Monoglobaceae > SIG440. The sequence continues at coordinate 21,207 of JAZNKA010000033.1, forward strand.
CATGAAGAAAAGCCGTCTCTATAACGCCCAGCTTTCTGAATCCCATTTCGCGCGTGATTGTCGAAGTGCACGAGAAAAGATGTGTTACCGAATCACATCCGTTTTGCATTGCAACAAGCATATCGTCATACTTTGCCGCAGTATGCCCCGCCGATGCACTTATTTTGTTTTCGCTTATGTACTTGCAAAACTCTCCGCTCGGGTCATTTTCGGGGGCATAGCTCCAGCGCTTTATTATCCCCTTAAATTTTTCAACAAGCTCGGTGTAGTCTGCCTTTATGGGCGGGGTGATGTTATCGGTGTTTTGTGCTCCGCACATCTCTTTCGAAAAATACGGACCCTCAAGGTGTGCCCCGACAATATTTGCCTTTGACAAGCCTTTTTCCATGCATTCCTTTATGCTTTCAAGCGCCGCCACGGTAACATCCTTTTTAGATGCCGTAACCGTAGGCAAAATCGAGGTCGTGCCGTGCGAAAGATGAAAGTCCGCCGCTTTCGCAATCCCCTCTGCGTCAGTCAAGCCAAAATCCGCCCCTACTGCACCGTGCGTGTGCATATCAATAAATCCGGGTGATATGTATTTCCCCTCTGCATCAATTATCTCTGCCACCTCGGACGGCATCGTATCCTCAACTCCAAAAATTGAGCCATCCTTTATGCAAAGATATTTACCCTCAACAATTTTATCTTCCAAAACAAGTTTTCCGTTTTTAATTACAAGCATAATAACACCCCTCAATTCCTTTTATTTATAAAGTAAAAAGCCTTTTCCGTCTATGTGCTGTGCCTCGGCAAGTATTATAAACGCTCCTGGGTCAATTTCTCTGACCTTGCGTTTGAATGCAGGCACCTCTTTGTTTTTAAGTGCACACAAAAGCATCACTTTTTTCTCGTTTGTATATTCACCCCAAACATCTATCTTGGTAACACCTCTGGGCGAGGTTGCAACCAGCTTCTGCGAAATTTCGCTGCCCTTTTCGCTGATAACAAAAACCAGCTTGGATATGTTGAGGTTGTGGATTATATAATCTATCGAATATGTAGAAACAACAAGTGCAATAACGCTGAACATAAGCAAATCAAAATCGCGGAATATGCACAAGGAAGCCACAATTATCGCCCCGTCAATTGCCAGCAAAAGCGACCCGATTGAAAGGTGTGGCATAAAATGCTGCGCTATTCTGCCAACAATGTCAGTCCCGCCGGTTGACGCGCCCGAAACAAATGTAAACGAAATCCCGGCGCCATAAAGCACCGCCCCGAAAATCGTAGCAAGAAGAACATTGGAGGTTGCCGGCGGCAAATATGAAGCAAGCTGAATAAACACCGAAACCAGCATCGAGCCAACAAGAGTTTTTATGACAAATTCTTTGCCCAGTATTTTAATTCCGATAAGCAAAAGTACAACATTGATAAGCGCCGACGAAAGTCCCGGCTCGACCCCAAGTGCATGATAAAGCAGCGTCGAAACGCCCGAAACACCGCCGGTTATGATTTTGTTGGGAAGCAAAAACAAGCTTACCCCCATTGCAGTCATAAGCGTTCCAGGAAGTATTCCCCAATATGTTTTTATGATATTCCAGGTTTTTGCAAACACAACTGTTCTCTCCTGTCTTCTCTCTTTTTCTGAACTTAGTTTAACACAAATTAGGTTTGAATTCAATACTTTCGGCGCAAATAATGACACAAATATATGATTTTATTTGTGCCCTTTGCACGCAAGCTTGATTTTCGCACTCAGCCAAATCGTTTTTTGAAAAATCTTAAAAAAAAGCTTGACATCTCTTTTGTAATGTGTTATTATGGATAAGCTATGGCGGTATAGCTCAGTTGGCTAGAGCATACGGTTCATACCCGTAGTGTCACTAGTTCGAATCTAGTTACCGCTACCATCAAAAAACCCACGACGAAAGTCGTGGGTTTATATGGCTCCTTGGTCAAGTGGTTAAGACTCCGCCCTCTCACGGCGGCTACAGGGGTTCGAATCCCCTAGGAGTCACCAAA
>JAZNKA010000034.1:0-15150 GCA_045578305.1 Clostridia bacterium
TGAGGTGAATTTGGCTGAAAACAACACAATAACAGACAAAACTATTTTGGAAGATGACCTCAAACTTACCAAAAATGTAGGTTACATTGATGCAAACCCCGAAATCAGCTTGTCAAAGCCTGATTCCAACCTCAGAGCAAACGAGGTTCAGATTGCAGTCAACACAGCAACCGGCGTTTCAGTTGATACCTACAAGGTTGAAAATGCAGATGAATACAAAGATATGCTTGGTGCACAGATTACGTTCTATTATACACTTGACCGAAACACAAACTTCAAGCATTTGGTTATGGCTCAGGTTGAAAACAGCAAAACAATTGAGATAGAAGCAAGCAATCTGCATGATTTTTCATCAAGTGCGATTGAGTATGTAAAATCTGCCGATGATTCGCGCACAATAACTGCGGGTATTTCTGCAAACAGTGTTGTTGTTTACAACGGCAAACTTTATGGAACCGGAGTTTCAGACAGCACATTCTCGGCATATTGTGCAGCAAAGGGTGCAAATGCGATGCCCTCAATCGGAAAGGTTAAACTTTTGGATCGAAACAATGATAATAACTACGATGTAGTATTTATTGACAGCTATGATGCGTGGGTGGTTTCATCAAAGTCAACATCAAACTATTCAATTGTTGATAATGTTTTAAGAAAAGGTCTTACTGACCCTGCAAACAAAATTATACTCAATCCTGACAACACAGTTTTCTATGATGCTGCCGGCAACACAAGCAGTTTTGGGGCAATATCAAAAGGTGGAGTTGTTTGTGTCAAGGTAAGCAATGCAGCAAATGGCGGAACACTTTTGCAGACTGCAGTTGTTTGCAACAACACGGTTTCGGGTAAGATCAGCGGAACCAGCTCAGACGGAACTATCACTATAAGCGGAAAGAAATACAAATCATCAAAGCAAGCTCCCTGGAAGAGCACAATTTCAGGAGCGTCACCTGATACAACTGCTCCGGCAATGGGTGACAGTGGTAAGTTCTACCTCGATTGTGACGGCAACCTTCTTGCGTTTGACAAGACCGAGACAGTAAGCAATCAGCAGTACGGATATATCACAGATGCAGCTAATGTCGCAGACAGCTTTGAAAGCGAAATCAAGATGTATATTGTCACAAAGGCAAATCCAAAAGGAAAGCTTTATACAGTTTCTGACAAGGTAAAATTGAACGGAAGCCCTGTTGCTGATATTCTTGCGTCACTTGATTTGGGAACAGAAGATTACAATCAGCTTGTAAAGTTTACAACCGATAGCAAAGGTCAGATTGATGAAATTATAACCACAACAAATACAACGACCGGACAGGCAACAACAGAGGATGTACTTTATAAGTATGCAAATGTTCTGGCTACCGATGCAATGGCTTATAACAAGTCAAGCAAACAGCTTTCAAAGACAGGTGAAAAGATATATATCGGAAGCGCACTTATTTTAAAATTGCCTGCAAATAAGAAAGATCACGGCTCTTTCAAATCTATGAGCGTAAGTGACTTTGTAGACGGTGCAAATTACAAGGTTGAGGTTTTTGATGTGACAGCGGCGGGCACTGCTAAGGTTGTATTGGTATATGATGTTCCCTCGGGGGCTGCTATCGGCGGCGTTAAGGCAAATTCGCCGGTAATGTTTGTTACCGAGATATCAAAAGATACCAGTGCTGACAATATCGTAAGATATACTTTGAAGGGACTTATTAAAGGAGAAGAGCAATCATACCAGCTTTCGACATATGTAGGTGGCACTGCTGCGGTAGCTCCGAATATTAAGCGCGGTGACCTTGTGAGACTTGCAAAAGATGGAGACGGTTTCTATGAAACTGCACAAAAACATGTGCTCTTCAGTGCAGCGACCGCTGGATATCGTAATACAGCAATAGGTTTTGCAGGTGGTTCTTATCCGAAGAGAGAACTTATTGATGGATCTGTGGTATCACAGATAGTATGGGGAAATGTTTCTTCATTAAATATAGATGAGAAGGAGCGTTTTATTGTAGAACTTCCGGAAGGCGACACATTCGATATGGAAACAGGCTGGTTTGCAAATGCAAACATATTTGAGATAGACTCTGCAAAGAGCGAACTGGACGAAGACTATATCACAGTCCGTACAGGCGAGGACGTTTTGGAAGAACTTAGAGGTCAGGCAGGAACAGAAATTTTCGTTCATATGTCAAGCGCATCAAATGTTCAGAACCTAATTATAAAGAGATAGTTTTTCAAAAACAATTAAAAAAGTCACAAGGCATTTGCCTTGTGACTTTTTTCTTTTTAAGATTTTAACTACCCAAGCAAAACATCGGATATAAGCATCACACAGAATCCTGCTAAAAGTGCATAAGTGGCACCACGTTCCGCTCCATGCGAATGTGTTTCGGGAATCATTTCATCGCTTATTATATAAAGCATTGTTCCACCGGCAAAAGCAAGTGCAAAGGGCAAAATTGCAGTTGAAATGCTGACTGCAAAGTAGCCAAGCAATGTCCCCACAACCTCAACAAGTCCGGTTGCAAGCGCACAAAAAAAGGTCTTTTTTGGACTTATTCCCGCAGCAAGCATAGGCCCGATGATTACTATCCCTTCGGGAATGTTCTGAAGAGCAATTCCACCGGCAATTAAAAGTGCCTCGGTAACATTGCCCGACCCAAACCCAACACCTGCGGCAATACCTTCGGGAAAGTTGTGGATTGCAATAGCAAGGACAAACAAAAGTACCTTGTGAACGCCGGCGGTATCTTTGCCGTCTGCAGTATCCGCTGCCACAAATTTGTGAATATGCGGAACAACCTTGTCAATAATGTTAAGGCAAAATGCACCGACAAATATGCCCGCGACGGTTGTCAAGAGCCCCAATTTGCCACCATATTCCAGCGAGGGAAGGATAAGTCCCAAAACAGCAGCAGCAAGCATAACTCCAGCCGCAAAGGACAAAATTATGTCGGTAAATTTGTGCGAAACCTTGCCGATTAAAAAACCGATAATTGAGCCGAAAAGAGTTGCACCTCCGACACCAAGCGCCGTAAGAAGTACCATTTGCATAAAAACACCGCCTTTTAAATAATCAAAAATGCGCAGGAGGGTGAGTCTCACCCTCCTGCAAAAATATTTAGTCTTTCATAAGTGCAACAAGAACTGCCTTTTGTGCATGAAGTCTGTTTTCAGCTTCATCAAAAATTTCGTCAGCGTGAGCTTCAAGAACTTCGGCAGTAATTTCCTCGCCACGATGAGCAGGCAGACAATGAAGAACCATTGCATCGGGTTTTGCAACCGACATAAGAGCAGAATTTATCTGATAATCCGCAAAAATCTTTTTGCGCATCGCAGCCTCGCCTTCCTGGCCCATTGATGCCCACACATCAGTTACAAGAATATCTGCATCCTTTGCGGCAAGCATGAGGTCAGGAGTGCAGGTGAATTTGCCGTTTTCTGATGCCCATTTCATAAGCTCGCTATCAGGCTCGTACCCATTTGGACACGCAATAGCAAATTCTATGCCCATTTTGATACATCCAACCATAAGCGAGTTTGCCATATTGTTGCCGTCGCCGACAAAGCACATTTTAAGGTTTTTAAGAGTTCCCTTATGCTCGCGGATTGTCATAAGGTCCGCAAGAACCTGACACGGATGACAGTAGTCGGTAAGTCCGTTTATAACAGGGATTGAGCCGTACTTTGCCAAATCTTCGACTTCTTTTTGCTCGAAAGTTCTTATCATAATACCATCCAAGAATCTTGAAAGAACCCTTGCAGTATCTTCAACAGGTTCGCCCCTGCCAATCTGAAGGTCGTTAGAGCTGAGAAAAAGTGCATTTCCACCAAGCTCGTACATACCCACCTCAAAAGATACACGGGTACGCGTGGATGATTTTTCAAAAATCATACCAAGGGATTTTCCCTCAAGGTGTTTGTGAGGGATACCGTTTTTCTTTTCGTATTTAAGCTGGTCGGCGATATCCAGAATGTTTACAATTTCTTCGGGGGTTAAATCAGATAGTTTAAGTAAATGTTTCATTTTTTCAAAACCTTTCTATTTAAGCATTTTTGATAGCATCTTTTAATATTTCAATACCCTTTGAAAGTTCGGCATCCGAAATGTTGAGCGGAGGAAGAAGGCGTACTTTGCCCTTTGCAGTAAGCACCAGAAGCCCTTTTTCCTGACAGTAATGAAGAATATCTTTTGCCGGTTTTTGAGTTTTTATACCGAGCATAAGGCCCAAACCGGTGATTTCTTCAACGCCGTCAAGATTTTCGAGCGCAGAGACTATTTTTTTTGATTTTTTGCAGACTCCATCAAGAAGCTTTTTGTCAATACGGCTCAGGATATTTAACGCACCTGCACAGGCAACGGGATTGCCACCAAAGGTTGAGCCATGAGAGCCAGCCGGGAGGATGTCGGACAACTTTTCGGAGAATACGGTTGCGCCTATGGGAAGTCCGCCTCCAAGACCCTTAGCTGTTGTAAAGATGTCGGGAGTTATGCCAAAATGCTGGTGTGCATAAAGCTTTCCTGTTCTGCCGTTGCCGGTCTGGACCTCATCAACTATCAAAAGCGAGTCGTATTCTTTTGCAAGACTTGCCGCTTTGTTCAAAAATTCTTGTGTAAGAGGCAAAACCCCACCTTCACCTTGAACAATTTCAACCATAATAGCGCAGACGGATTCATTCATTGCAGAAGTCAACTCTTCGATATTGTTTGCTTCAACATAGCAAAAGCCTTGGGTAAAGGGCGTAAAATTCTTGTGAAAAACCTCTTGTCCTGTTGCCGACAGAGTTGTTATTGTTCTGCCGTGAAAGCTGTTTTTAAGGGTGATAATAACATTCTTGTCGGGGTTTTTGTCAGTACCATATTTTCTTGCCGCTTTTATGGCACATTCATTGGCTTCGGCGCCGGAATTCGAGAAGAAGACCTTGCTCATACCGGTTTTTTCGCAAAGCATTTTTGCAAGGTCACTGCAAGGCTTGGTGTAGTAATAGTTTGAGGTATGCTGAATTTTGGAAAGCTGCTCGCTTACTGCCCGTGCCCATTCAGTATCGGCTGCACCAAAAGTGTTTACAGCAATTCCGCTTCCAAAGTCAATATACTCCTTACCCGAAGAATCCACTAATGTTGCTCCAAAACCACGCTCAATTTCGATGTCAACTCTTGAGTATGTTCCCATTATATATTTTTTGTCAATTTCTTTTGTGTTCATATATATACACCTCTAGGAAAGTTAGTTTACGACTGCCATAAGTTTTTCTGAAAAAGCTATGGCTTCTTTTTCGTTTTTCATAGCAATAAACAATGTATCATCGCCTGCGATAACACCGACTATATTGTCAAATTCAAGCGTTTCGATTGCCATTGCACAGCCTTGAGCAGAGCCGGGTATAGTTTTGACAACAACCAGATTTTGAGCGCATTGTATGGTAATTACCGCATGGGTAAGAACTGCTGTGTATCTCAGTCGTATATCGGCGTCTGCTTCTTTGCCGGGCATCGCATAGCGGTATTTGTCGCCCTTGTCTGTAATTTTGATAAGCTTTAGCTCACGAATGTCGCGCGATACGGTTGCCTGCGTTACATCATAGCCTTTGACTACAAGGTGGTGCGTAAGCTGCCCTTGTGTTTCGACAGAATTTTTTGATATGATATCTATTATGGCGTTGTGCCTTTGTTTTTTTGATGATTTTGCTTGCATTTTATATCTACACCCCAAATTTTAAACAACCATTGTTCCTATACCTTCGTCGGTAAGGATTTCGATAAGGATTGCGTGCGGAACTCTGCCGTCCAAGATAAAGACCTTATTTACACCCTGACGGATTGATTCGATACAGCAATCAATCTTGGGTATCATACCGCCCGAGATTACACCGTCAGCAACAAGCTCTGGGACCTCACTTGCTTTAACAACGGGGATAAGTGTGGATTCGTCATCCTTGTCACGAAGAAGTCCGCGTATATCTGTCATCGAGATAAGACTTTCGGCTTTGAGGACACCTGCGATTTTTGCGGCAGCAGTATCGGCGTTGATGTTATATACATTGCCGTTATTGTCACAACCAACAGTTGCAATTACAGGAATGTATCCCTTGTCAAGGACATCTAAGATAGGGGTCGGATCTATATCACAAATTTCACCGACAAAACCATGGACCTCGTCAAGCTGATTTGCAGCAATCATATGTCCGTCAATTCCGCAAAGACCGATTGCCTTTCCGCCCATTGTGTGAATAAGGTTTACCAGATTTTTATTTATTTTTCCGGCGAGAACCATCTGTACAATGTCTACAGACTCCTTGTCGGTCACCCTCAGACCATCAATAAATTCAGTTTTTGTTCCCACCTTGGCAAGCATTTCCGAAATTTCGGGGCCGCCACCGTGAACAAGAACAACCTTGATGCCGATAAGCGAAAGAAGAAGGATGTCACCCATAACGGCCTGCTTTAGTTCGTCATTAAGCATTGCGTTGCCACCGTATTTGATTACCACGATTTTATTGTAATAATCCTGAATATAAGGAAGTGCTTCAATCAATATCTCGGCACGCTTTTCTATTGGAATGTTCAGTTTGTTTTCCATCTTTGTTTCTCCTTTGATAGAACCTGATTAAGTTCTGTAATCACCGTTTATTTTTACATAGTCGTATGTAAGGTCACATCCCCATGCAACTGCGCAGCCGTCACCGTCGCCAAGAGAAATGTTGATAATTATCTCGTCTTCCGAGAGGATTTTTTTAGCAACCCCCTCGTCAAAGTCAACGCCACTGCCATTTTTGCAGACCAAAATCTCACCTGCAGAGGACTGGAGCGAAACCGCAACCTTTGAAACATCGCAGTCAGCACCGCTGTAGCCTATAGCACACAAAATTCTGCCCCAATTGGCATCAGAACCAAACATCGCAGCTTTAAAAAGTGACGAGCAAACAACGCTTTTTGCCACAAGCTTTGCATTTTTTATATCTTTGGCACCCGAAACACGGCTTTCAAGAAGCTTGCTTGCCCCTTCGCCGTCTTTTGCGATGCTTCGGCAAAGATAAGTAGTAACATTTGAAAGTGCCTTGCAGAAAACAGCATAATCCGCATTTTCACTATCAATAATGGGGTTTTCTGCCATGCCGTTTGCAAGGACCGAAACCATGTCGTTGGTCGAGGTATCTCCGTCAACCGAAATCATATTGAAAGAGTCTAAAATATCAGCAGAAAGTGCTTTTTGAAGCATTTCGGGGGTTATATTTACATCTGTTGTCACAAAAACCAGCATTGTTGCCATGTTGGGGTGTATCATACCCGAGCCCTTTGCGATGCCGCCTATGTGGCAAACTTTTCCGCAAAGTTCAAATTCAAACGCGATTTCCTTTTTCTTAAGGTCTGTGGTCATTATTGCATTAGCGGCATCATCACTTCCGCTTTGGCTGAGTGAGTCAACCAAATTTTCCATAGCATTTTCCATTGGAGTAAGGTCAAGCGGCTGACCGATAACACCTGTTGATGCAACAATGACATCGTTCTTTGATATATCGGTATGCTTTTCAACGAGGCTGCACATACCCGTTGCAATTTCGATGCCGTTTGCATTGCAGGTATTGGCGTTTCCGCTGTTGCAGATTATTGCCGAGGCATAACCATCTTTGATGTTTTCCTTTGTAACATATATGGGAGCGCCCTTAACCAAGTTTTGTGTATAGGTGCTTGCAGCAGCAGCACGTTTTTCGCTTACGATTAAAGCGAAGTCCTTTTTTGTTTTATTTTTTCTGATTCCTGCGTGTACTCCTGCAGCTTTAAATCCTTTTGCGGCACAAACTCCGCCTTGTATTTGTTTCATTTGAGAAATTCCTTTCGATGTGTATTTATATAACCAAACCTTCGGCTTCGTCGGCGCCGCTGATAAGGTTGAAGCATTGAATTGCCGCACCCGAGGCACCTTTTCCAAGATTGTCGAAGGTTGATGCAATCAAAATTCTGTCGTCATTTCCTGTGACGATAATTTCCATACTGTCTTTGCCGGATTTGCTGTTTGTAGAAAGCATAGTACCCTCGCCAAAGGCCCTTACGCTGATTAACTTCTGGTTTGCATAATGTTCGGCAAAAACCTTGTGAATATCTTCGGCTGAGACATTTTTTGAAAGAAGTCTTTTGGAAAGAGGTATTGAAACCGTCATGCCGCTGTAAAAATCTGCAACAATAGGCGAGAAGCAAGGCTCGTATTCAAGACCGCATACAGATTTCATTTCGGGCAGATGCTTGTGCTTTTGCGAAAGCCCGTATTGTCTGGGCGAGTCCAGCTCCAAATCACGGTCCGCTGATTCATAGTCAGCAATCATTGACTTTCCGCCACCCGAATAACCCGTCACCGAAGTACATACAATGGGATAATCAGCAGCGATTATGCCGCTATCTATCAAAGGCTTTACGATTGCGCAAAAGCCACTTGCATGACATCCGGGAACTGCAATTCGGTTTGATGCAAGAATTTTTTCGCGGAAATCCGCACCAAGTTCAGGAAACCCATAAGCCCATGCAGGATTGGTGCGGTGAGCTGTTGATGTGTCAAGAATCTTTGTTGGCGAATTTCCCAAAGCGCTTATTATTTCAATGGACGCTGCATCAGGAAGACACAAAAAGGCAACATCGGCACTTTCAATTGCTTCCTTTCGCGAAGATAAGTCCTTGCGGTATTTTTCTTCTATTTCAATAAGTTCAATGTCGGCGCGGGAGGAGAGTCTGTCATAAATTCTTAAGCCTGTTGTACCAACACTGCCGTCAATGAATACTTTTGTTTTGCTCATTAAGGCACTTCCTTCTGTATAAATATTCAAACATACTAATTATTAAACTACATTTATGCAAAAAAGTCAAGCGTTTTTTGCATAAATATTCAAAAATATGCAACAAATATCAACGCTTTATGCAGGTGAAATATGGTAAAAAGATATAGCCACCAACAGATATGCCTGTCGGTGGCTGTAAATTTGATAAAATTATTCAGCTGATTCGTCTTTATTGTACGAAACAACCATTCTTCTGTTTGGCTCTTCGCCGATACTGAAGGTCTTGATTTTGGGGTTGTTTTGAAGTGCGGCGTGTATAATTCGTCTCTCGTTTGCAGTCATAGGCTCAAGCGTGATGGACTTTTTGTCTTTAAGCACGCTGCGTTCAAGACCGTGCGCAAGTCTTACCAAAGTTGCTTCTCGTTTTGAACGATAGTTTTCGGTGTCAAGGTTTACTTTTACATAAGGCATGTTTTTGTTTCGGTTTACGTACAGAATGGTAAGCATTTGAACCGCATCAATTGTGTCACCGCGCTTGCCGATAAGAAGACCCATTTTTTCGCCCGACACATCAATGTTGATTACATTTTTGTCAAGCTTGATATGAAGGTCAAAAGTAAGACCGATTTTTGAGAGAATTTCGGATACAAAGTATTTTGCATCGTCAACGGCTGTTTTAGGAATTACAAAATCGTCATCAACTTCGGGCTTTGCAGGCTTTTTATCAGCCGGTTTTTCGATTTCCTTAGCTTCTTTTTCGGTTTCTGCTTTTTTCTGTGCAGGCTTTTCGGATTTTTCGTCTGCTGTGCGCCATGCAACGATATCAACTTCGGACCCTACCAAAAATTTCATAAGACCCTTGCCTATTTCGCGTGTAACAGTGTAGGAAACCTCTTCGGGTGTTACGCCAAGCTCTGATGCAGCAAGTTCAACAGCCTCATTTACGCTTTTTGCGGTTTTTTCTACTTTTTTTAACATTCTCAATCTCTCCTTCTATCTCCTCTTGGCTGATGCCGCCCGAGAAGTATTTTGTGAAAAAAACATGCTGAAGTATCTGGATTACATTGCTGATTATCCAGTAAAGACCCACAGCGGCAGGAAGTGTGAAGGCAAACCAAGCCGAGAAAAGAGGCATAATGGTTGTCATAGTCTTCATTGTGTCGTTTGTTGCCGAAGCCTGCTGCTTTTGTGCCTTTTCTTCTTCAGAAAGAATAATTCCCTTTTCCTTCTTTTTTGCAGGTGTTGCAATTTTGCTTGACAACCACGAACTGAATCCTGCAAGGACAGGAATAATCCAAAGAAGCACATCTCCACGGGTCAGACCCGAGAATCTTCCGATAAACATTCCGCCAAAAGCTTTAAGGTCAGGGATGGATGCAAGGTCCATGCCAAAGAAACCAAAGTCAATGGGTTTTAAAACTCTGTCCCAGGCAGCAATTGCCGAATGTTCGAGAATTTCGGGATGTTTAAAGATAAGCTGTGCAATCTGGATTTCGTAGCTGCCAAAGGTGTTCGAACTTCCCATGCCTTTTTGATAGGTCAAAGGAATCAGTTCTTTAAGAGATGCAGGAACTGCATCCAGGTTTGCAGCCGCCCATGTATTAAATGCCTCGGCTATGCGCCAGATTTCCGCAGCGTCAACACCCATCATATAAGCGATAGGCTTGCGTACTACCCAATAAAGTGCAAATATAATAGGAAGCTGAATAAGCATCGGCAAGCAACCGCTCATCGGGTTGATACCGTACTTTTGATAAAGCTTCATTGTTTCCTGATTTTGTTTTTCCTTGTCGTTTGCATACTTCTTTTGAATTTCCATCAACAAGGGCTGAATCTTCTGGGTTTTTGCCATCGATTTTTTCTGTTTAAAATCGAGAGGGAACAAGCAGAGCTTGATAAATACAGTAAAGAGTATAATGGCAAAACCATAATTGCCAATCAGTCGGTAAAAGAGCTGCAAAATCCAACCCAAAGCAATCATAATATAGGTCATACAATTGTCCTCCGATTATCTGAAAGTAATATGTCTAAGTCCCCAAAATTTTAGGGGTAGTCCACCCCGCCCTTGGAAAACGGGTTGCAACGCAGTATCCGCCATATTGCCTTAAGTGTGCCCCTGAAGGGCCCATATTTTTTTATGGCAAGAATAGCATATTGCGAGCAAGTCGGATAAAAACGACAGCTGGGTGGAGTAAGAGGCGAGATAAACCGCCTGTAAATCCCGATAAGAAAGATAAGTAAATTTGAAAGAAGTTTATTCATCTCTAAAAACCTTTAATTCCTTTGCGGCAATCAAAAAGTCACCGGTAAGACGCGAAAAAGGTGCGTCAGAGGTGCGTCCTCTTGCAACAATCACAAAATCAAAACCACTTTTAAGCTGCATTTGATATGTGCGATAAACCTCGCGGATTCTGCGTTTTGCACGATTGCGGACACACGCTTTGCCGATTTTTTTGCTGACGGTAATGCCAAGACGATTAAACCCGAGCCCATTTTGTTTTGCGTACAAAACCAATGTGGGTCTGACAGAGGTCAGCTCTGATCTGTAAACCCGTCTAAACTGAGTATTTAGATTGAGAGTAGCCGATTTGCGTGCAGATTTTTGCATATCCAAAGCTCCTGTAAGAATTAAGCAAGGCGAAAAAAGTCCGCACTTCTTAAACCAAAAATACCGGAATAGTTAAAAAGACGCACAAAGGCGTCTTTAGGCTGACAATTTCTTTCTGCCTTTAAGTCTTCTTCTGGCCAATACCTTGCGGCCGTTTCTTGTAGACATTCTTTTTCTGAAACCATGTTCCTTGGCTCTGTGTCTTTTCTTAGGCTGAAATGTTCTAAGCATCAAAATCCCCTCCAAACCAAAATTTAATCTAATTGTATAAATATTGAAATTTAATACTAATTTTTAAAACAGCATTATCAATTTTAACACAATAAACAAATATTGTCAATACCTTAAAGTGTGAAAAATTTTTTAAAAAATTTTTTCACAAAAAAACGGCAGATATTGTAACCCTGAAATGACAAAAATCCAATATTTTGTGTTTTAAGACTTTTGGAAAATTTTCAGCGAAGTTTTTGGGAGTTTTTGTTGTTGAAAAAAGTAAAAAAGTCTGCTATTATATATAGGTGGTTTTCTGTATTAACCGAGCAATAACATTGAAGGGAGCTTTAAGCTTTGGAAGAATTAAAGCGAATTTGGAAAAAGGTGTCAGAGGAGCTTGCAAAAGATATAACTACAGTTTCTTATGATTCATGGATAAAACCGATAACACCCGAAGCAATTGATGAAAACAAGATTACGCTCAAGGTACCTTTTCCCATTAACAAAACTATGATAATGACAAAATATATATCTCTTATCGAAAGTTGTGTCGAAGCAGTAACACTTCGCAAGTTCGAAATTGAGGTTATCGTTGATGATGAAGAGGGAAATGTCCCTGGCGCAGATCCCATAACGATTGAAAATACACTCAATTCAAAATATACATTTTCGTCATTTGTTGTGGGCAACAACAACGATGTTGCCTATGTGGCATCTCTTGCAGTTGCCGAACGCCCTGCAAAAACATACAATCCATTGTTTTTGTATGGTGGCAGCGGTCTTGGCAAGACCCATCTTATGCAGGCAATAGGCAACTATTACCGCGAGAACTATCCAAAAAAGAAAGTTCTTTACACAACCAGCGAAAAATTTACATATGAGCTTGTTACCGCTATCCGCGAAAAGACAAATCAGGCATTCAGAAACAAGTACCGCAAGGTTGACCTGTTGCTTATAGATGATGTGCAGTTTTTTGCCAACAAGGAACTTGCGCAGGAGGAGTTTTTCCATACATTCAACGCGCTTTACGAAAAGGACAAGCAGATTGTTCTGACATCCGACCGACTTCCGTCCGAAATCCCGCAGCTTGAAGAACGCCTTGTGACGCGTTTTAACATGGGACTTGTTGCGGATGTTCAGCCGCCGGATTACGAAACCCGAATGGCAATCCTTAAGAATAAAATCGAAAGCGAGTATTTGTCTGTTGACGATGAGATTGTCGAGTTTATCGCAGACAGCGTAAAGTCAAATGTCCGTGACCTTGAGGGTGCGGTAAAAAGAATTCTGGTTTATGCCGGAATAAAGCGTACAAATGAAATTTCGATGGAGCTTGCAACCGTTGCTCTTCGCGACATTCTTGCATCGCAGCCCAAAAGAGCAATCACCGCAAAGGTGATTATTGACGAGGTCGAAAAGTACTTCAGACTTTCAAAAGGCTCTATTGTATCACCCAGACGCTCCAAGGATGTAGCTCTTCCAAGACAGGTGGGTATGTATATATGCCGCGAGCTTCTGGATGACCCGTCATTCCCCAAAATCGGCGAAGAATTTGGTGGACGTGACCATACAACTGCTATGCATAATGTAAAAAAGATAAGCAATGATTTGAAGGCAGATAAAGACCTTGAAAATACTGTAAACGAAATCATATCAAACATCAAGAAAGGTTGAGTGTTTGCTGTATGAAGATTTTTGATACAATTGCTGCCATTTCGACCCCTGTCGGAGTGGGCGGAATTGCCATAATCAGAATAAGCGGCGAAGATGCCGAGAATTGCGTTAATAATATAGTCTTCCCAAAATGTGGGAGGGCTATATCTTGTATTGAGACACACAAGCTTGTTCTTTCGGACATAAAACGGGCAAGCGACAAAAGCCTGATTGACGAAGCTCTTGTTGCTGTAATGCGCGCACCGCATTCGTACACCGGCGAAACTGTTGTCGAGATAAATTGTCACGGCGGATATGCGGTGGCAGAGGCAGTTTTGGAAGAAGTTTTTAAGGCTGGTGCAAGACAAGCCGAAGCGGGCGAGTTTACAAGACGAGCGTTTATGAACGGCAAAACGGACCTTCTTCGTGCCGAGGCAACGATTGACCTTATCCATTCAAATTCCGAGCTGGGTCGAAACAATGCTGCAAACGTCCTTTCGGGCAAGCTTTCACAAAAGGTTGAAATCATTCGCGATAAAGCAGTTTCACTTGCGGCAAATTTGTCAGCGATTGCCGACTTTCCTGATGAAATTGATGAAATACCTGAGGATGAGCTTTTAAACAAGGTGAATGACATATCCGCAGATATCGACGACTTGCTTGAGGGCTTTAAAAAGGGCAAAATTATGCGTGATGGAATAAAAACAGTTATTGCAGGCAGACCCAATGTCGGGAAATCATCTCTTCTTAATGCACTCAGCCGGACCGAGCGCGCAATAGTGACAGATATACCGGGAACCACAAGGGATACGGTGGAAGAATATATCTCGGTCAATGGCATAGCTTTAAGGCTTATTGACACAGCAGGAATAAGAGAAAGCCAGAATTCTATCGAAAGGATAGGAATTGAAAAGGCAAAGGAAAGTATAGAAGATGCGCAGCTTTGCTTGTTTGTGATTGACGCATCAATGGGCATATCAAATGAAGATTTGGCTATTTTTGAGCATACAAAGGACAAACCGACAATAGTTATATTAAATAAGACAGACAAGAGTCCTGCGTGCGATATCCGGGAAGTTGCTGAAAAATTGGGAATTGACAGCGGAGAATTTGTTTTGACAGCCACGCCCAAGGACGGTAAAGCTTTGGGAATAGAACTTCTTGAAGAAAGAATATCGGGCAAATTTATGTCGGGAAATGTCTCGAAAGACGATGTGTTTATATCAAATGACCGACAAAAAGATGCACTTATTAAAGCTTCGCAGATAGCCCTGAATATGAAAAGTTGCATAAACAATAATCTGCCAAACGATGTGCTTTATGTAGATTTGGAAGACCTTATCTCCGCCCTTGGCGAGATTACAGGCGAGACAGTACAGGACGAAATAATAGACAAGGTGTTTGAACGCTTTTGCGTTGGCAAGTAAAGATAATAAAAACTTGCTTTTGCCTTGTTTAAAACAAATGTTAAAATACAAGGAAAAGGAACACTCGGAAATGTCAGAAAAGTTTGAAATTAAATTTGAATTTATGGAGAAGTGGGGCAGATTTGTAAAGCCTGAGTATTTGCAAGTCTACCTTTATATATTATATATATGGGAAAAGGACAAAAAACTTTTGCCGGCAGGCGAGGTTGCAAAAAAAATCAGCATGGATAAAACCCTGACAGAAAATGCAATTGATTTTTGGATTACTGCAGGGGTTTTTGAAAAAAGAGGTCGCGGATATTCTATTGCAGAAGAACTTTCGGTCGATGCTTCCGACCTGGGCAAAGAGGAAAATTCGGCAAAGCTTAACTTGAGGACAAGACCCTCATACAAATCTGCCGAGATTGATGCGGCGGCGGCCAACAACAAAGCGATTGACTGTTTGTTCCGCGAGGCAGAACGGATTTTGGGCAAGATACTCAGTCCGTCGGATTTTGA
>JAZNKA010000035.1:0-9717 GCA_045578305.1 Clostridia bacterium
CAAGCTAATTAAAGAATATAACATAAGCCGAGGACTCCTTGACCGCCTGCGGCACAACAAGCCAATCAGCACGGTTACTCTGAATGACCTTTGCAGTATCTTAGATTGCAAGGTTGAGGATATTCTCATTTTTGTTAAGGATTGAATAGGAAAAATAGCTGTGACAAAATGTCACAGCTATTTTTTTTAAATCATATTAAGCAAATCTTCTTCCGTTATTACCGCAACACCAAGGTCAATTGCCTTATCAAGCTTGCTGCCGGCTTCCTCGCCAGCTACGACAAAGTCGGTCTTTTTTGACACCGAGCCTGACACCTTGCCGCCATTATCCTCAATAATTTTCTGTGCCTCGGAGCGTTTGAGTGTGGGTAGTGTCCCTGTAAGAACAAAGGTTTTGCCCTCAAGCACGCCACCAACTGCCGTTTTTTCGGCTGTCATATTGACTCCTGCTTCTTTCATTTTTTCAATCAGTTCTATTGTTTGGGGCTCGCTGAAATAGTGCACAAGGCTTTCCGCCATTTTTTCGCCCACATCATCAATTTCTGATACCTGTTCAACGGTTGCAGCCATAATATTGTCGATATTCTCAAAACGCGAAGCTATTGCCTTTGCACCCCTTGCACCGATAAGCCTGATTCCAAGACCGCAAAGCAGTTTGTCCAATGGATTTGATTTTGCTTTTTCGATTGCATCAATCAAATTCTGTGCTGATTTTTCAGCAAAGCGTTCAAGCGGAACAAGCTGTTCTTTTTTCAAATAAAAAAGGTCTGCAGAGGTTTTGATTAAGTCCGCATCAATAAGTTGTTCGACAACCGCATCACCAAGGCCCTCGATATCCATTGCACCTCTTGATGCAAAATGAATTATGCTGCGCATACGCTGTGCAGGACAGTTTGTGCTCAGGCACCGAAGCGCCGCCTCGCCGTCTTCGCGAAACAGTTCCTCGCCACAAGCAGGACAATGGGTCGGCATGTGATAAACCCTTTCGCCCCCTGTACGCTTTTCTTTAAGCACCGACACAACCTCGGGGATGATGTCACCCGCCTTTTGAATAAGCACGCGGTCGCCAATCCGTATATCCTTGGCTTTTATAAAGTCTTCGTTGTGGAGTGTGGCACGACTAACCACAGAGCCCGCCACCCTTACAGGTGTGAGTACTGCATTAGGGGTTATTACACCTGTTCTGCCAACCTGAACGACTATATCCTCTAAGATCGTTTCCTGCTGTTCGGCGGGAAACTTGTATGCGATTGCCCACTTGGGCACCTTTGAGGTTGTTCCAAGTCTCTCGCGCTCTTCAAGACTATCTACCTTGACCACCGCACCATCAATATCAAACAACAAGCTTTGTCTTTCTTCACCTATTTTCAAAATCTCAAGATAAGCATCTTCCATCGAGTTTACAACGCATCGTTTGGGACTTACCTTAAATCCCATTTCACGAAGCTTTTCAAGCCCCTCGCTGTGAGTCTTTGCAAAATCTGCCGGGGCATCCTGAATATTGAAAATAAATATATCAAGCTTTCTTTTTGCGGCAATACGACTGTCAAGTTGGCGAAGCGACCCTGCTGCCGCATTTCGCGGATTTGCAAACAAAGGCTCACCTGCTGCCGTTCTTTCGGCATTAAGCTCCTCAAAGCTTTTTTTGGGCATATACACCTCGCCGCGAACTTCCAGCCTTTGTATATCTGTATCAATCTTTAAGGGGATTGCTTTGATTGTTTTTAAGTTCTCGGTTATGTTTTCGCCAACCATACCATCGCCCCGGGTCGAGCCTCTGACAAAGCTGCCATTTTCATATTCAAGCGAAACAGAAAGTCCGTCAATTTTCATTTCGACTACATACTCCGGTGTTTCTCCGTTTAAGCCTTGTCTTACTCTTTGGTCAAATTCCATAAGCTCGTCATAAGAAAACACATCGCCAAGACTTTGCATGGGCACAAGGTGCTGTACCTGCTCAAACTCCGAAAGCACCGCTCCGCCGACTCTTTTGGTTGGAGAATTCTCGTCTGCGAGTTCCGGGTTAGTCTCCTCTAACTTAATCAATTTCTGCATCAAAGCATCGTATTCAAAGTCGGATATTGTGGGGTTGTCCAACACATAATAATTATAGTTATGTTCTTCAATTGTTTTTCTGAGTTCCAATATTTCCTGCTTTATATCCATGCCGGACTTCACCTCCGTTTGCCAATTTTTATAGTTAAATTTTAGCACAAATCTGTCCCCTTGTCAAACTCCGGTTGTTATTTTTCTTCAAGGCTCTTTTTCATTATTCCAAGAACCTTTTTTTCTATTCTTGAAACCTGAACTTGTGAAATCCCAAGCAAATCTGCTATCTGCGACTGAGTTTTTTCCTTGAAATACCTAAGGATAATAATCTTTTTTTCCCTCTCGTCAAACATTTCAAGAAGCTCGTCAACAAGAATTTTGTTTATAACCTTTTTTTCACAGTTTTCGTGGCTTTCAATTCGGTCAGCCAAAGTCTTCCCGTCATCATCTCCCAGGGGGGCATTTATGGACTCTGGCCTAAGCCCCGCTTCCATTGCGATCGCAACATCTTCGGGCGACACTCCCAGACGCTCGGCAAGCTCTTTGATGCTCGGCTCTGTATTTGTCTGTTTGATTATGTTTTCGCGCAGGGCAAAAGCTTTGATCGCAAGTTCCTTGATGCTTCGACTTACCTTTATTATGCCGTCATCGCGGATGAACCTTTTTATCTCGCCCATTATCATAGGTACCGCATAGGTGGAGAAGTTTACATCAAAACTTGTATCAAACCTTAAAATAGCCTTTGTAAGTCCAAGACATCCTATCTGAATTAAATCCTCGGTCTCGTAGCCTCGTCCTGAGAACTTTTTGACAATGCTGTAGACAAGTCCCAGATTGTCGTTTACTATCTTGTCTTGCGCTGCCTTATCGCCATCACGTGCAAGTTCAAGCGTCTTATGAAAGTCTTTGTTGAATTCTTTTGTCTGCACAAGTCAGCCCCCTATGCGCTTTTTCATGGTTACAACCGTACCCTCGCCCATCTTCGAGCTGACCTTAAGTTCGTCCATAAAGGTCTGCATAACAGTAAATCCCATACCACTCCGCTCACATTCCGGTTTGGACGTAAAAAGCGGCTGCATCGCAGTATCAATGTCTTCAATTCCCACTCCATAATCGGTAATTTCGATTTCGATACATCCGTCTATCATCCGGCAGACAACCTTTATTGTCCCTTTCATGTTTGAATATCCATGAACTATCGAATTGGTAACTGCCTCTGACACTGCGGTTTTTATATCGGCAAGCTCCTCTATGCTTAAATCAAGCTGAACTGCAAAAGCACTGACTACCGCCCTTACAAACGACTCGTTGCAGCTTTTTGCCGGAATTTCAAGTTTCATATAGTTTTCCATATGTATCCCTCCTTTTTTAATGACTGCATTCCATAATGGTTTTAAGCCCCGAAATTTCTAAAATTTTGTCAACCTGAGGCTTTACCCTTATCAGCATAACCTTGCCACCTCTTGCGGTGATTTCCTTGTATCTGCCGGCAATTACTCCAATCCCCGAGCTGTCCATAAATGTTACGCGGTCAAAATCAAGCACAAGATTTGTGACATTGTGAACATTAAGCTCGCGGTCAATCTCGCTTTTAAGCATAGCAGCTGTGTGATGGTCTATCTCGCCATCAATTTTTACAACAAGGGTTGTCCCTATAAGCTCCAGCTTTATATCCATAATCCTTTCCTCCTTTTTTCTTCCTTTTAATATTTTCCATATTTTTCCATAGTTTCCTTTTGGTTTTTAATCTTTCGAAAGACAAAAAAATACAGACGACCCAATAAGTCGTCTGTATTTTTTCTTTTTTGTCAAATTATTTCAATTTACGACATTTTTTTGATACTTTCCAAAACCTTGTCAAGCATCGCCTTATACTTTTCGCCTTTCTGGCGTTCTTCCTCAACTACTGCCGCAGGAGCTTTGTCTGTAAAGCCCTTGTTCGAGAGTTTTCCTTCAACTCTCTTTATCTCGCCTTCAAGTCTTGCTTTTTCTTTAGAAAGTCGCTCAAGTTCTTTTTCGCGGTCTACAAGTTCGTCCATCGGCAAAAGAATTTCTGCCTTTTCGAGCGCCACCGAAACAGCGTTGTCCGATACGCCCTCTTTGTCGCTTACTATTTCGGTTTCTGATGCACCGGCAAGTTTTTCAAAGAACACCAAAGCCTGCTTAAAGAGGTCTTCTTCCTGTGTCACGACATAAAGTTTAACCTTCTTCGACGGCGGAACATTCATTTCGTTTCTTACATTTCTGATACCCTTGATAGCATTCATTATCTCAAGCATTTCTGCCGCTGCAGCCTCGTCGCAAAGTGCGGCATCTGCCTTAGGCCATTCCGAAATCATAATGCTTTCGCCCTCGTGTGGAAGAGCCTGCCAGATTTCTTCGGTTATAAACGGCATAAACGGATGCAAAAGCTTGAGAGTGTTTGAAAGCACATAAACAAGTACGTTCTGCGCGGTTTCGTTGCTTTCGCCTTTTTCGAAAAATCTTGGTTTTACAAGCTCGATATACCAGTCGCAAAGCTCGTCCCAAATGAAGTCATAAAGCTTTTGAGCAGCGATTCCAAGCTCGTATTTGTCAAGGTTTTCGGTAACTTCGCTTACAAGCTTATTGTATTGGTTAAGAATCCACTTGTCCTCAATGTGAAGCTTTTCTTTTTCGGGGAGTGAAGCCTTGTCTATGCTTAGATTCATCATTATAAATCTTGATGCGTTCCAGATTTTGTTTGCAAAGTTTCGGCTTGCCTCAACCCCCGGAGCACCCACAATCTTGTTGATCTCAGGATTAGGATTTTTACCCTTTTCAACCGGCGGCTCATAGGTTACCGGGAATCTCATATCGTTACCGGGCGCAACACCTGTAACAAGGGTAAATCTGAGAGCATCTGCACCAAACATATCTATAATCATAAGAGGGTCAACGCCGTTGCCCTTGGATTTTGACATTTTTTCGCCGTTGCCGTCACGAACAAGACCGTGAATAAACACATGCTTGAAAGGAGCCTTTCCGGTATGTTCACAAGCCGAGAAAATCATTCTTGATACCCAGAAGAAAATGATATCATAGCCTGTAACAAGTGTGCTTGTGGGATAGAAATAATTGTAATCTTCTGTCTTTTCGGGCCAGCCAAGAGTCGAGAAAGGCCAGAGTGCAGATGAGAACCAGGTGTCAAGAACATCTTCTTCCTGTCTTACTGGTTTTCCGCACTTGGGACAAACAGTAATATCTTCTTTTGAAACCGTCATTTCACCACAATCATCACAATAGAACGCCGGGATTCTGTGTCCCCACCAAAGCTGACGCGAAATACACCAGTCATATACGTTTTCCATCCAGTTCATATATATTTTGGAGAAACGTTCAGGAACAAATTCTGTTTCCCGGCTCGCAACAGCCTCGATTGCCGCTTCTGCAAGGGGCTTCATTTTTACAAACCACTGGTCCGAAACGATTGGCTCGATTGTAGTTCCGCAACGGTAGCACTGTCCTACATTGTGTGAATGGTCTTCTGTCTTCACCAAAAGTCCCATTTCCTCCAGGTCTTTTATCATCGCCGCACGGCATTCGTAGCGGTCCATACCTTCATACTTTCCTGCGTATGAATTCATGGTTGCATCGTCGTTCATAACCTTTATGATTTCAAGGTCATGACGTTTGCCAACTTCAAAGTCGTTGGGGTCATGGGCAGGCGTTATTTTTACACAACCTGTTCCAAACTCCTTGTCAACATAGCTATCTGCAATGACGGGAATTTCTCTGTCAGTAAGAGGCAGAAGCAACATCTTGCCAACAAGATCTTTATATCTTTCATCTTCGGGATTTACCGCAACTGCCGTATCACCAAAAAGCGTCTCGGGACGGGTTGTTGCAATCACCACATATTTATCAGTACCCTTTATCTGATACTTTATGTGCCAAAAATGTCCTGCCTGTTCTGCATGCTCAACCTCTTCATTGGAAAGAGCTGTTATACAGTTTGGACACCAGTTGATGATTCGGGGGCCTCTGTAAATCAAGCCTTTGTTATAAAGATTAACAAAAACCTCACGAACAGCCTTTGAACAGCCTTCGTCCATAGTAAAGCGCTCTCTGTCCCAGTCGCAGGAGCAACCAATCTTTTTAAGCTGACTGATTATGCGATTTCCGTATTTTTCCTTCCAATCCCAAACACGTTCAAGAAACTTTTCGCGGCCAAGATCATAGCGGGTAAGACCTTCCTTTTCACGAAGCTCTGCTTCAACTTTAATCTGTGTCGCAATACCTGCATGGTCGGTTCCCGGAACCCAAAGTGCTGCATAACCCTGCATTCTTTTGTAACGAATAAGAATATCCTGCAATGTTTCGTCAAATGCGTGTCCCATATGAAGCTGACCCGTAACATTTGGTGGCGGGATAACTATGGTAAACGGCTCCTTGTCCTTGTCAATTTTTGTGTGGAAGTATCCTTTTTCAACCCAATTGCTGTAGGTTTTGTCTTCGACAGCCTTGGGATCGTATGTCTTTGGTAATTCTCTGGACACTTTTAAAACCCCTTTCCTTCTTATGTTCCTTAGGCAATTACTACCTTCAAAAATACTTTTTTGCCTTTTTTAACAACAATCTTGCCATCGGCAAATATGTCCTTTGTGACGATATAAGAAATATCCTCTACTTTGTTTCCATCTATGCTTATGCCGCCCTGCTGAACCAAGCGTCTGCCCTCGCCCTTTGACGGTGCAAGCTTTGTAAGTGCAAGCAAATCAACAATGTTTATTCCATCTGCGATTTCAGCTTCCGAAATTTCAAATGTCGGCATATCTGCATCATTTGTTCCTGCCCCAAACACAGCTTTTGCAGCAGCATCAGCTTTTTGAGCTTCTTCCTCGCCGTGTACCATTTTGGTAACCTCAAATGCAAGGCGTTCTTTAACGGCGTTAAGCTGCTGACCCTCAAACTTTTCGTACTCTGCGATTTCTTCCATCGATACAAAAGTAACAAGCTTTAATAGTCTGATAACATCCTTGTCATCAACATTACGCCAATACTGATAAAATTCATATGGTGTAACTTTTTCGGGGTCAAGCCAAAGGGCGCCTTTTTCGGTCTTGCCCATCTTTTTGCCCTCGGATGTGGTCAAAAGAGTAAATGTCATACCATATGCATCTTCCGAATCTTTTCTGCGGATAAGCTCGATACCGCCGATTATGTTCGACCACTGGTCATCGCCGCCGAATTCCATTATGCAATCATACTCTTTGTGGAGCTTGTAAAAGTCATAGCTTTGCATAAGCATATAGTTGAATTCGAGGAACGAAAGACCTCTTTCGAGTCTTGTCTTAAAGCACTCGGCAGAAAGCATTCTGTTTACCGAGAAATGCACGCCAACCTCGCGCAGAAAATCAACATAATTGAGGTCAAGAAGCCAATCTGCATTGTTGACCATAATAGCCTTGCCGTCCGAAAAGTCAATAAACTTGGACATTTGTTCTTTAAATCTGTCAGCATTGTGCTGAATTGTTTCGCGGCTTATCATCGGACGCATATCAGTTTTACCTGTGGGGTCACCAACCATTGTCGTTCCGCCACCAAGCAAGATAATAGGTCTGTGCCCTGCATTTTGCATATGCTTCATAACAACCAGCTGCATAAAATGCCCTATGTGAAGGCTGTCAGCCGTTGGGTCAAATCCGATATAAAAGGTAATCTTCTTGTTTGCAAGAAGCTCTTTTATTTCTTTCTCGTGTGTCATCTGCGCAATTAAGCCGCGTTCTTTTAGTACATCAAAAACATTTTTCATCTTTTGTATCCTTTCTAATCCATTCTTGCGGGATCATTGATTGCTTCTTTTAATTCTTCCATAAGGTCGTCAACATCTTCGCTGTATATTTCAAATTCTGCCTTGTCATTTAAAAATACCGCATAAGATTTTTCATTGGTTTTGACAAGACTTATGCTTTGAGAACCCTCGCTTTCATAATAAACTGTAATCAGAATGTCTCTTGTATTTTGTGGAGCATTATCAATTTCGTTTTTAAAACTTATATCTCCAAGAGCATCGAGTATTTCATTGAATACATAACTGCTTGCAGCTTTGCCGTTTAGGAAATACTGCTTTATCTCATCGTTGATTTTTGAAGAAGTTATGTCGTAAACCGTATCTCCTTGCTCAACTCTGACTCCCGTAACTTTTTCTGATACATTCTTCAAAATTCCGCTGTCCAGAATAAAGAATGGTTCAATCTGCAAAAATTCAATCAATGATGAATTTATCAAAAAGACTTCCGGTTTGCCCTCTTTCATGGCAAAAACTGCTCCATTCTCGCTTTTCCCCAAATACAGAGTCTCTCTCTTTTTATCCCAAGTGAACGAAAGTTCTGCCCTTGATGCTTTGTCAAGACCATAAACCGTTTTGTCTGCCTCAGGATTATTTACAAACGACTGTGCTTTTATTGCAGGAATTTTGACCGCAATCTGTTGTTCAAACAAATCATTATCAACCTCGCGCCTGTATGGCCTTTCCATCATATATTTGTTATTCTTGCCAATTGCAAGTTCGGATGATGTCTTAAGTCTGACCTCTGTCACCGCACCGTCATAATCGATATATTGGTAATAGTCAGGCATGGTGTCGGCCTCGGCAAGCTGAGGGAATACCGCTGTTACCCTAAGGCTGTCAAGCGTCTGCGTCAAAATATCGCGAAAGGTCTGATACATAACATAAGTTGTCCTGTCTCCCGAAACTCTGAAAGCGCACTGGTTGTCTAAAGTCCCTAAAAAACGGATGTCAACATCATCTCCATTGTCAACGTCAAGACTTACCGTCATGACATCCGACAAATCAAACTTTTCCAGGTCTTTTCGGCTTAATGTACCGATTGCCGTAATGTTTGATGCAGCACCTATCATCTTCTCAATCGCCGACTGGTCAAGTTCTGCTTTCCTGTCACCTTCAAGCTTCCATCTTCCATCTTCTTTTTCGATGGTGTATCCACCATTTTTATAATACACAGAGTATCCTTCGATTTTGCCCGAAGGACAAACAAATGCTTGATAATTTCCGCTTTTGGTGGAGCCACCCATACTGCTTACAAAAAATACTATGCAACAAGTCACAACAAGCAACAGTATGGCAGATGCCCAAATCAGTACTGCTGTCTGTCTTTTCATCTGATCACCCCCGGGGTTTTTATTATTCCTTTTCGGTATCAAGTTTTATAGCAAGCTCTTTAAGCTGTATATCATCTACCACATCGGGTGAATTTGTCATAAGTTCGGCTGCTGTCTGCACTTTGGGGAATGCAATTACATCACGGATTGAATCACAACCTGCCATAATCATAACAAGTCGGTCAAGGCCATAAGCAAGTCCACCATGAGGAGGAGTTCCGTACTTGAAGGCTTCAAGAAGGTATCCAAATCTCTCCCACGCTGCCTCGGGTGTAAAACCAAGCTTTTCGAACATTTTCTGCTGAAGCTCTGTGTTGTAAATTCTAAGGCTTCCGCCACCGATTTCGGTGCCGTTTAACACAATGTCATAAGCCTTTGCACGAACGTTCTCGGGCTCGGTGTCAAGTTTTTCGATATCCTCGTCCATTGGTGAAGTAAACGGATGGTGCTTTGCAACAAAACGATTTTCTTCCTCTGAATATTCAAACAGCGGGAATTCTGTAACCCACAAAAAGTTCATTTTTG
>JAZNKA010000036.1:0-1995 GCA_045578305.1 Clostridia bacterium
GCCAAAAATACCACATGTATATAATACGTCTTCCTTCACCTGCAAAATATTATGCAATTTTGCATGAGGCAGGACTCGACCCACCTCCTTCTGGACTAGTAAACTTACCTCTGAGTCCATCTGCTAGAGCAAATGCTCTTATACTAATATAGGTGATTCGCTCTGCCGTATTTGACGAATGGTTAAAGCAACAAATGGCGGATGCCCCGAATGCGGTGGTCATTCATATCGGTTGCGGAATGGATAGCCGCGTCATAAGAGTCGGGACTGAAAATCATAAGTGGTACGACGTGGATTTTTCAGAAGTTATTGAAGAAAGAAAACGATACTATACCGAATCAGATAACTACAAAATGATTGCAGGCGACGCAAGAGAAAGCAAGTGGCTCTCAAGCATTAAGGAAACCCAATATGCCATTGTTGTTATGGAAGGCGTGAGTATGTACCTGACTGTTGATGAAATGCGAAATTTGGCAGATAGTCTGTGTACTCATTTCGAAAACCTTATGCTTTTGGTGGATTGCTATACTTCTTTTGCGGCAAAAATGTCAAAGCGAAGAAATCCTATAAATGATGTAGGTGTAACCGAGGTTTATGGCATAGATAATCCGCAGGCTTATCAAAACGGAGAGCTTACTTTTGTAAAAGAACATACAATGATACCTAAAAAATACATAGACGAGCTAAGAGGATTTGAAAGATTCGTTTTTGCCAAGCTTTATGCAGGCAGTTTCTCAAGAAAGCTGTATCGCTTGTTTGAATACAAAAAGAAATAAATGCCAAATCCCAATTTGTCGAACAGTTAGAAAACCTAAAATTTAGCGAGGTGAGAATAAGATGATAGATATTACTGCTTGGATGGAAATTTTCTTGCAGGCATTAAATGAGACTTTTGCAAACCGTGTATGGTTTGTTGGTTTGCAAGGAAGTTATGGCCGGGGTGAAGCAACAGAAACAAGTGATATTGATGTTGTAGTCATTCTTAATGAATTGTCTGCCGCAGACATTCAATCTTATCACGCAATGCTGGATACCCTCCCCCACAGAGAACTGATTTGCGGTTTCCTTTCGGGCAAAGAGGAACTCATGAATTGGGAGCCATCCGACCTGTTCCAGTTTTGCCATGACACCACACCAATTAAGGGCAGTCTTGATGAGGTGATGGCAGTTATTGACGAAAGTGCTGTGAACAGAGCGATCAAAATCGGTGCCTGCAACGTGTACCACGGATGTGTTCACAATATGCTGCACGAAAAGAGCGAAGATATTTTGCGGGGACTGTATAAATCCGCCTCTTTCGTTGTACAGGCTATTGCATTCAAGGAAACCGGAAACTATATCAGCCATCAAAAAGATTTGCTCCAAGTTGTATCCTCCGATGAACGAGCCATTGTCGAAACCTTTTTGACTTTGAAAAACGGCGGAACGGTAGATTTCAAATTGATGTCCGAAATATTGTTTGCTTGGTCCAAGAAACTGATTTCTGATAACGATTAAACAAATTCCAATTTGTAGGTGAACAGATGGCGAAGCATCTTGCAAATATACTTACCAGTTGTCGTATTCTCGGCAGTATTTCATTGCTGTTTTTCCCTGCATTTTCCGCGGCATTTTATATCACATATCTCTTTTGCGGTTTTAGCGATATGATAGATGGAACAATCGCCAGAAAAACAAACAGCACAAGCAAGTTTGGAAGCCAACTGGACACGATTGCCGACTTCTTTTTTGTAGTGGCCTCTTCGGTTAAGTTGTTGCCGGTAATCCATATTCCGGGGTGGTTGTGGATATGGGGCGGCGTAATTGCGGTTATCAAAATCAGCAATATCATATGGGGATCTGTTTCTAAAAAACAGTTTATATCCTTGCATACGACTATGAACAAAGTAACGGGACTCTTTCTTTTCTTATTCCCTTTGACAATATCCTTTGTGGAATCGAAGTACATTGCCATAGCCGTATGCTCCATTGCGACACTTTCTGCAATTCAAGAAG
>JAZNKA010000037.1:0-58057 GCA_045578305.1 Clostridia bacterium
CAGGAAGAAATATCATCGTTAAAGCTGCAGCTCACATCTGATGCTTATACCGTTGATGCTCACGCACTGCAAAAAAACTTTTTACAAAAGTACAGCGACCTTATTCTTAAGTTAAAGGATGACAAAGTATCAATTTCGGATAAAAATAGAATTTTGAAGATGTTTGTTGATGAGATAATATACAATAAAAAGTCTGCAACCGTTGATATAACCTACTTTTTGTAGGTTATATCTTTTTGCAATACGGTGGTCCTCATGGTGAACTGGGTGCCTCTATGCGTTACCTTGCACAACGTTTTTCTATGCCCAATGGCATAACCAAGGCAACACTTACGGACATCGGCACCGAAGAACTTGCTCACCTCGAAATGGTTGGTACTATTATTCATCAGCTTACAAAAAATGCTACAACCACCGAAATCGAAAACAGTCCTATGGCACCGTATTATATCGATCACGGCAAAGGGGTGTATGCAATTTCGGCAGGCGGAAACCCCTTTAAAGCGGAGACCTTCTCTGTTACCGGTGACCCCATTGCAGATCTTGTCGAGGATTTGGCAGCAGAGCAAAAGGCGCGTGCGACTTATGACAATATTCTGAGGGTTTCTGACGACCCGGATGTAAATGATGTAATCAAATTTTTGCGCGAACGCGAAGTGGTGCACTTCCAGCGGTTCGGTGAAGCTCTTGATTCAATCCAGAACAAACCGACAAGCCGCAACACATTTTATATGGGTATGAAAACAAGATAGGAGTTTTAACATTTAAAAACAGGGGCAAAATCTGCCTCTGTTTTTTCTTGTAATTATTTGACAAATCAAACTTTTGATGTTATTATATTAAGGTATATATATTATGTTTGGAGTTGAAAAATATGCGTTGTTTATTTTGCGGACACCTTGAAAGCAAGGTTATAGATTCCCGCTCGACAGAAGAAGGCACAACAATCCGCCGCCGCAGAGAATGTCTTGAGTGTGGGAAAAGATTTACTACATATGAAAAAATTGAAACAATTCCCATAATTGTTGTTAAAAAAGACGGCACGCGCGAAACCTTTGACCGCGAAAAAGTCCTGACCGGCATCCTTCGTGCCTGCGAAAAACGCCCTGTTACGCTCAGCGATATCGAAAAACTGATTGACGATATTGAATCAAAGCTACACAATATGCTTGAGCGCGAAGTTACATCCGACCGTATCGGCGAAATGGTTATGGAACGGCTTAAAGATGTTGATGACATTGCTTATGTTCGCTTTGCATCTGTTTACAGACAGTTTAAAGACATCAATTCGTTTATGGATGAGCTTGCAAAAATTATAAAAAAGGCTTGACAAAACCTTTGTTTTGTGTTAAAATGGCTACATCGTGAATATTGTTCAAGAAGAGTGAGGCAGTCCTCACTCTTTTGTTTATACTAGGCGCTGTATGATAATCCCGAAAGGAAGGTTTTTAAATGGCATATTCAAAACTTGAGCTTAAAATTCTTGATTTGGCACAGCCAATTGCCGAATCAAACGGATGCTACATCTATGATCTGGAGTATCTCAAGGAAGGGAAGTCCCGTACTCTGAGGGTTTTTGCCGACAAAGAAGACGGTGGAATATCTCTTGACGAATGTGAGGCAATAAGCCGAAGCTTGAGCGAAGTCCTCGACCAAAACGACCCCATCCCCGAAAATTATATGCTTGAGGTTTCGTCACCCGGAATTGAAAGACGGCTTCGAAACCCCGAACATTTTGACCGCTATCTTGGAAATATAATAGATATTGGACTTTATAAAGCCGAAAATGGTAGCAAAACATTAAGCGGCAAGCTTGTCTCGTTTGAAGACGGAAAAATCACGCTTGAAACAGAAAATGAAATCATGTCAATTATGCAAAGTGAAACAACTGGTGTTAAACTTCACTTTGATTTTTAAATATAATTTAAGATAGGAGAGATTTAAAAAAATGAGCGCAGAATTATTTGTATTGTTAGATGAAATTGAAAAGGAAAAGGGCATCAGCCGCGATATTATCCTTGATGTACTTAACGGTGCACTCCTCAGTGCATACAAGAAGAACTTCGGTGCTGTTCAGGACGCCAAGGTTCTGATTGACGAGGAAACCGGCGAAATCAAGGTTTACGCGCGCAAGAACATTGTTGAGGTGGTTGAAAACAAAGAGGCAGAGATTTCTGTTGAAGATGCAAAGCTGATTAACCCCAACTACGAAGTTGGCGACGTTCTCGAAAGAGAAGTCACCCCCAGCGCATTTGGCAGAATTGCTGCACAGACTGCTCGTCAGGTTGTTCTTCAGAGAATTCGCGAAGCAGAAAGAGAAAAAGCTTTTGACGAATTTTCAAACAGAGCAAATGATATTATGACCGCAACTGTTCGCAAGATCGACAGACGCAACATTATGCTTGAAATCGGCGATACCGAGTCTGTTCTTATGCCAAACGAACAGGTTAAAAACGACAACTACAAACCCGGCGAAAAATTCAAAGTTTTTGTTGTTGAAGTTGCAAATTCTGTTAAGGGTGTTCACCTTATGGTTTCACGTTCGCATCCTGGTCTTGTTCGCAGACTTTTTGAGCTTGAAGTTCCAGAAATCAAAAACGGAACCATCGAGATAAAGGGTCTCACACGCGAACCTGGTTCAAGAAGCAAGCTTGCTGTTATGTCAACTGTTGAAGGTGTTGACCCGGTAGGTACCTGTATCGGGCCCAAGGGTATGCGTGTTCAGGCAGTTATTGACGAGCTTCGCGGCGAAAAGATTGACATCATCAAATACAGTGACAACCCTGCAGAATACATTACTCAGGCACTTAGTCCCGCAAAGGTTGTTTCAATTACCGTTGACGAAGAGAAAAAATCGTGCAGCGTAATTGTCCCCGAAGACCAGCTTTCGCTTGCAATCGGAAAAGAAGGTCAGAATGCACGCCTTGCTGCTCGTCTTACCGGCTGGAAGATTGACCTCAAACCTGAATCAAGCGAAAAAACCGAATAATCTATTTGATTTTTTAGGAGAATATTTACCATGAATGTAGAGCGAATGTGTGTCGTATGCCGAAATCTTGTACCGCGTGAGAAGCTTTTCAGAATTGCAAAAACAGCCGATGGATTTTGTATCGACTTTGAAAACAAAATTATCAGTCGCGGTGCTTATATCTGCAAAGACAAAAACTGCATTTTATCCGCGCGAAAGAAAAGTGCATTTGAGCGCAGCTTTTCAAGCAAGATAGACTCAAAGATTTACGACACGCTGGAGGATTTGGTAAATGATGACAAATGATAAGTTTTATCGGATGCTTGGTCTGGCGGTAAAATCAGGCAATGCCCTATTCGGCGAAGGTGCAACAAAGGACAGTCTTAAAGGTAAAGCACAACTTGTTGTAGTTTCGGCTGACGCATCTGATAACACAAAAAAGAAGTTTAAAAACGGTTGCAGTTTTTATTCTGTTCCATACATCGAATACAGCGACAGATATTCTTTGGGCAAAGCCACAGGCAAAGATTTTGCAGTAGTTATTTCGATAACTGACAAAGGATTTGCTGACAGTTTGATAAAAGCCCTGAACCAAAATATTGTTTAGATTTGGTGCCTTCCCCCTTTCTTTGGGCAGGCAAGCAAATCGGAAAGGAAGCTACTATGGCAAAGATTAAAGCATATGAAATTTCGAAGGGTTTTGGCATCCCAAGCAAGGATGTTGTGAAAGTCCTTCACGATTACAATGTTTCGGACAAAAATCATATGAGCGCACTTGAAGAAAACGAGCTTAATGTTATTTTTGAATATTTTACTCAGAAAAACCAGGTTGAAGATTTTTCTGCTCTTTTTGCAGTGGTTGAAACTGCAGTTGTGGAGACAAAAACCGAACCCGAAAAAGCTGAAGAAAAGACCACAGAAAAGTCCAAGAAAGCAGCTAGCGAAAAAATCGATACTGAT
The DNA here is from genome assembly GCA_045578305.1 of Clostridia bacterium. GTDB lineage: Bacteria > Bacillota > Clostridia > Monoglobales > Monoglobaceae > SIG440. Next base: position 3,929 of record JAZNKA010000037.1, read on the forward strand.
CCCGCCTTCAGCGACGAGCCTGTTCAGGCACGCAAGACACGAGTTGTTGACACACGTGCAAACAATGTTGACCTTGAACGTCTTGACAACGAAAAGCTTGAAGAGCTTGTTCCCGACAATGTAAAAGAAGCCGGCGGAAGCAGCAACAAACAGAAAATAAAGACAGGAAATAAAAAGAGCAAACTTGTAAAGGAAAAATCGGGCCCAAAAGAGCCCGAAAAACCGGTTAAGAAAGAAAAGAAAGAAGTTCTGGAAGTTCTTGTTCCGGATAATATCACAGTAGGCGAGCTTTCCGAAAGACTTGGCAAGCCGTCAACCGAAGTTATCAAAAAACTTATGATGCTTGGTATTATGGCATCTGTAAACGAAACACTTGACTTTGACACAGCGTCACTTATCGTAGAAGATTTTGGCGGCAAAGTTGAGCATGAAATAATTTTGACCGAAGAGGATAAACTATTTAACGATGTCGAAGACGCACCAGAATCACTTGTTCCGCGTTCGCCTGTTGTGGTTGTTATGGGACATGTTGACCATGGTAAGACTTCACTTCTTGATACAATCCGCAATACAAATGTAACCGATGGCGAATTCGGCGGAATTACACAGCATATCGGTGCTTATCGTGTCAGAATAAACGACAAAAAAATCACCTTCCTTGATACTCCCGGTCACGAAGCGTTTACAGCAATGCGTGCACGCGGAGCACTTGTTACCGACATTGCAATCCTGGTTGTTGCAGCAGATGACGGTATTATGCCACAGACAATCGAAGCGATAAATCACGCAAGAGCGGCAGAAGTTTCGATAATTGTGGCAATCAACAAAATCGACAAGGACGGCGCAAATCCCGACCGTGTCCGTCAGGAGCTTACAGAGCATGGTCTTGTTCCCGAAGAATGGGGCGGTGACACCATCTGTGTAGAGGTTTCGGCAAAACAAAAGCTCAACATCGACAAGCTTTTGGAAATGGTTCTTCTTGTTGCTGAAATGAAGGAGCTTAAAGCCAACCCCAACCGTCTTGGCAAAGGAACAGTTATCGAGGCTCAGCTTGACAAGGGCAGAGGTCCTGTTGCGACACTTCTTGTCCAAAACGGAACACTGCGCGCAGGTGACATTGTTGTTGCCGGCACAGCAGTCGGCAGAGTTCGTGCAATGAACGACGACAAGGGCAAGGCGATCAAAAAGGCAGGTCCCTCCATCCCGGTCGAAATTCTTGGTCTTTCTGAAGTCCCTGAGGGCGGCGATGTTTTCTATGTTGTTGAAGACGAACGCAAAGCCCGCGAAGTAGTTGAGGCAAGAAAGTTCAAACAAAAGCAGGAAATGCAAAAAGCAAGCCAGGCTGTTTCGCTTGACAACCTTTTTGAACAGATTGAAGCAGGAAAAACAAAAGACCTTAATATTATCGTTAAAGCTGATGTTCAGGGTTCGGTTGAGGCTGTTCGTCAGTCACTTGAACGAATTGCAAACGAAGAAGTCCGCGTAAATGTTATTCACGGTGCAGTTGGTGCCGTTACTGACTCGGATGTTATGCTTGCAACAGCTTCAAATGCCATTATTGTCGGCTTTAATGTTCGCCCGACACCCGGTGCGACTATTTCAGCAGAAGCATCAAATGTTGATATAAGACTTTATCGTGTTATTTATGACGCTATTGAAGATATCGAAGCTGCTATGAAGGGTATGCTTGCACCCAAATTCCAGGAACAAATCACCGGTCATGTCGAAATCCGTACCACATTCCGCGTATCAGGTGTCGGCACAATCGGCGGTGCATATGTTACCGATGGAAAAATCCACCGCAATAGCCTTGTCCGCATTGTGCGTGACGGTATTGTTATTCACGAGGGCGAGCTTGCTTCTCTTAAGCGCTTTAAGGATGATGTCAAAGAAGTCGCAAGTGGATATGAATGCGGTATAGGAATCGAAAAATTCAACGACATCAAAGAAGGCGACATTGTAGAGGCTTATGTAATGGAACAAATCAAGCCTCAATAAAGATTTTCAGAAAGGCGGTATAATTATGCCTGCTTACAACAGAATTGACAGAATTTCGGAAGAAGTAAAAAAAGAATTGAGTGCTGTCATAAGAGAGCTTAAAGACCCCCGCATTTCCACTCTTGTTTCGGTGGTCAATGTGTCGGTAACAAAAGATTTGAAGTTTGCCAAAGCATATATCAGCGTTTTGGGAAGTGAAAAGGCTCAAAAAGACGTGATTGATGCGTTGAAAAGCGCATCAGGATTCATCCGCCGCGAAATCGGACACCGAATCAACCTGCGCGCCACTCCCGAATTTTCATTTATTTTGGATAATTCAATCGAGTATGGCGCTCACATCAATCAGGTCCTTAAAAACCTGTGATTTTGGGGTGTAATATTATGTTTCGTGAACTGATAAAAAAAATCAATTCTTCCAAAAAAATTGCAATATTCAATCATACAAATCCCGACGGCGATGCGCTTGGCAGCGCCTTTGGACTTAAACTCTGTCTGCTTGCCCTTGGCAAACAGGCAGATGTTTTCTTGCGCGAAGGTGACGAACTTACAAAAGAATATAAGCTTTTGAAAGGTACCAAGTCGCAAGGTCTCAGCATCAAGGACTGCGACCTTAAAATCGCTGTTGACTGTGCAGACCTCGAAAGGCTTGGCACTCTTTCCTCCGCCTTTGACGGCGAAACCGTGGCAATAGACCACCACATAACACACACGCCTTTTGCAAAAACTACAGTTGTTGTCCCCTCCGCTCCTGCTACGGGCGAAATTATATTTGACCTTGCAAAAGCTTTAGGTGTTTCGCTTACACACGATATTGCCTACAATCTTTATATGGCGATTGTTTGCGACACCGGCAGCTTCAAGTTTTCGTCAACAACTCCAAAGACACACACTACGGCTGCCGAGCTTATGGAAACCGGCATCAATATTTCTGATATGACAAAAAAGCTCTTTGACACAAAAACCCCCGAATATCTGGCTATGTACAAAAAAGGTATCGAAAATCTGGAGCTTTTTTCAAATGGCAAAGTTGCTTTACTTGCGTTCTGTGAAAATGATTTTTTGGATGCAGGTCTGACCGAAGCTGATGCTGATGCAATTGTAAATCTGCCAAACAGTATTCAGGGCGCAGAGGTCGGAGTTTATATCCGTCAGCGCGAAGACGGGTTTAAGGTGAGCCTTCGTTCAAACAGCGTGCTTGATGTGTCAAAAATCGCGGTACATTTTGGTGGCGGCGGGCATGAACGCGCCAGCGGCTTTACACTGAAAATGCCCCTTGACGAGGTCAAAAAAATTGTCACCGATAAGCTTGAGGCAGAACTAAACGCACAACCTATGGAGAAATAAAATGAACGGAATCATCAACATAAACAAACCACTCGGCATAACCTCACACGATGTGGTCTACAAACTGCGAAAAATCTTGGGCATAAAAAAAATCGGCCATACGGGGACTCTTGACCCTGATGCTACTGGAGTTTTGCCGATGTGCATCGGCAAGGGTACAAAGCTTGCCGAGCTTCTTACTGCATCGGACAAACAATATCTTGCCGAAATGACTCTTGGGGCAATCACCGACACTCAGGACAAAAGCGGCAATATACTTGAAACTTTTGAAGTGAATGTGACCGAAGACTCGATAAAAAAAACTGTTCAAAGCTTTACAGGCGAAATCGAGCAAATTCCCCCTATGTACTCTGCAATTAAAATTGACGGAAAAAAGCTTTATGAACTTGCGCGCGAGGGAAAAACCGTCGAGCGAAAGCCGCGTAAGGTTTTGATAAAAAATATTGAAATACAAAGCATCGACCTTGTCAAAAACACCGTCACAATGCTTGTTGACTGTTCGAAAGGTACATATATACGAACACTGTGCGAAGACATAGGCAAAAGTCTTGGCTCGGGCGGATATATGTCGTCACTTGTGCGAACAAGGTCCGGAAGATTTGACATCAAGGATTCATATTCTTTAGAAGAAATTGAAAAAATGTATGCAGATGGCAACCTTGACTTTTTTGTTCCCGTCCAGGATGCTCTGCCCGAATATCCCAAAGTTGTTCTTGCCGAAGAAAAGGCAAAAAAAGTGCGTTTTGGAATAAAGATAAATGTTGAAGGATTAGAAATCGGTCAAACTTACCGTGTCTTCGACGAAAAAGGTGAGTTTTTGGTCATAGCACGCCAACAAGCTGACTACTTAGAGATTTTGAAAACATTTTTTGACGGAAGTCAGGGTGCTTAGGAGATTTAATATGATTGTTTTAAACGGTTTAAACGCAAAAAGCCTTTTGCCCGGCAAAACAGCTGTGGCTCTTGGCTCGTTTGATGCCATACACAAAGGACACATCAAGGTAATAAAATCAGCAATCGAATATGCAAAGGCAAACGGACTTTTGTCTCTTGTCCAGCTTTTTGACACTTCGTTTTTCAAAGAACCCGTAAACACGCTTGAAAAACGCATAAAAATCCTTGAAGAGCTGGGGACTGACTTTATAGTTGTGGAAAGCTTTGATGACACTTTTCGCAAAATGTCCTGTCAGGATTTTGTTTGCAACCGTCTTAAACTCAAATACAATGCCGAAATCGTATTTGCCGGTAAAAATTATCGTTTTGGGCATCTTGCAAAAGGCGACAGCGATTTTCTTGTTTCGGAGTGTTCAAAATGCGGCATCAAGACCGAAATTATTGATTGTGTAGAGATTGACGGAATAGTTTCAAGCACAAAAATCCGCGAATGTCTTAAAGAAGGCAATGTCGAAGCTGCTACAAAATATATGATTCGTCCGTTTTCGCTTGAAGGAAAGGTAATTCACGGCAATGAAATCGGCAGGAAGCTTGGGTTCCCTACCGCAAATATAGCTATCCCCCAAGACATCCTTCTTCCAAAAGATGGGGTATATCTTACAAGGGTAATTTTGCCCGAAGGAGTTTTTTTTGGAATAACAAACATAGGCGGAAAACCTACCATAAACGAAACCGACCGTTGCATCGAAACTTATATATCGGACTTTTGTGGCGTTCTTTATGACAAAACAATCGAAATCGAATTTTTAAGACGTATTCGCGATATCAAAAAATTTGACAATCTTGATTCCCTTAAAGCTCAACTCGAACAAGACAAAAGATATTTAAACTAAAAACCTCTTGCAACTTAAGTTACAAGAGGTTTTTGATATCCTAAATTTCGTAGTCGAGTTTAAACTGCTCTCCGCAGCCGTATTTTTCATAAACATAATCAATGTCCTTATCTCCTCTGCCTGAAAGACAAGTAAGAATAGACCCAGACTTATGTTCTTTTGCATATCGTATAGCATACGCCAAAGCATGCGCACTCTCAATTGCAGGGATGATACCCTCATATCTTGAAAGCAGGAAAAATGCTTCCATAGCTTCTTCATCCGATACTGTTTCATAATGAACTCTGTTCAAATCTCTGAGGTGTGCATGTTCAGGCCCTACACCGGGATAGTCAAGTCCGCTGGCAATCGAATAAACGGGCAAGGGCTCGCCGTTTTCGTCCTGAAGTACATAAGTATCAAATCCATGAATTCTGCCTTTTGTGCCAAACTTCATTGTTGCCGCATGATCACCGATTTTCTCACCTCTGCCAAGGGGTTCAATGCCATAAATTTCTACCGGGTCTGCAAGGAATGGAGTAAACATTCCAAGTGAGTTGGACCCTCCGCCAACACAAGCACATACAGCATCAGGCATAATTCCTGTCATTTCCAAAAATTGCTCTCTCGCCTCTATTCCTATAACAGACTGGAAGTCTCTTACCATTTTGGGGAAAGGATGCGGACCAAGCGCCGAACCGATACAGTAAATAGCATCCTTATATTCCTTTAGATATGCCTCAAATGCGGCATCAACAGCCTCTTTAAGAGTTTTGAGTCCGTGTGTAACCGGGATAACATTGGCTCCAAGCATCTTCATACGGATAACATTGGGATATTGTTTTTCGATGTCAACCTCACCCATATATACATCACATTCCATACCAAAATATGCGGCAGCGGTCGCAATTGCCACACCGTGCTGGCCTGCTCCGGTTTCGGCAATCAGTTTCTTTTTGCCCATATACTTTGCCAAAAGGCCTTCGCCCATACAATGATTGAGTTTGTGAGCGCCTGTGTGGTTCAAATCCTCACGCTTTAAATATATCTGGCAATTGCCAAATATTTTTGACAGTCTTTCACAATGATACACAGGTGTTGGTCTGCCCTGAAATTCTTTTCTGATTCTGCGCAGCTCGTTTATAAACTGTGCCGAATGACAAATTGCCTCATATGCATCGTCTGCTTCTTTAAATGCAGGCTCAAGCTCCTTTGGCAAGAATGCCCCACCATGATTTCCAAAATATCCGTCGTGTGTGGGGGTTTCCTTTAAGTAATTTTCAAAATCTTTGTAGTTGTTCATTTTGTTTTCCTCCGCTCTTATTAAAAAATCTTCTGAACAGAAAATCAGAAGATTAAGACGCCAAAACAATATTCTTATCATTCTCATCTAATCTAATCTCAGCATATTCAATCTCATCTAATCTGTTCTTATTTAAATATATCACAAGCATATACCATTTGTCAACAAAAAAACAGTCCGTTTTAAAAACGGACTGTTTTGGGTAACATATTTACTTGCGGAGCTCATTCAAAAGCTTTGTACCTTCTTCAATAAAGAGCTCTGCTACACCTGCTTTAAACGGTGAACTCTTTGCTTCGTAGCCACCCTCGTCATAAGCATCACGAGCCGGGAAGTAACCTTCGCAACCATTGGTAAGGCCACAGGGGCAAACCAAATCCCAACCTTCTGCAAGTTTCAAGCCTCTGCCTATGCTGGTAAAGCCTTCGCCTGGGATTGTAAGAAATGCAACATTGCCGATTGATATACCGGTAATTTCCATCTCAAATGCATCAGGTCCGTTTTCAAGTCTTACCATACGCTGAGCCTCAGCAACAGCTGTGGTAAGTTCCATTGCTTTAAAGGGGATTTCGTCATCTCTGCCGGCAAGATGAAGGTCGTTATATTTGTGAGCAAGAGGCAATTCTTCAGGCTTTGCCTTGTTAGACGGAACGCTTATGGTTCTTTCAATTACTCTTATGTCATCTGCATCTGTATAATTAACCTTTGCATAAACCTGCATAACCGCACCGGCAACAACATTTGCGATATATATTGCGTGACCATATCCTCTTGCAACATCGTCAAAGTCATTTGCAAGGTCGTTCATATCGCCATCTTTTGCATTTACATCAACATGGTTTACATCGCCCTGAGCGCCGTTTATAAACATACTCTTTACTCCGGGCAGGCATCTTTCAACAATACCTCTGAGAAGTCCCGGCCAGTCTGCCGAAATCTTGCAGCCACCAACAACATCGGGGTGGTTAGCGAAGTTAATCAAAAGGATTGTGTCTGCGCCCTCGCGGTCAAAACGAACAACATTTACTCTCTCATCAACATCGCCAAGCGGTGCCAGAATATCAGGGTTTCCAACGCCGGGATTTGTGCGAACCTTGCCGTCTTTCATTCTGAAACGGCGAACAAATGCAACATTGGCACCCTTTCCAACCTTCCAGCCCATTTTTGCAGGCTTCATATCTTCAATTGCAAACGCTGCAGCATCTGCTATTTTTTCACCTACAAAATCACGATAGAATGCAATCTTTTCGTCATCTGTTTCGTACATCAAAAATGGACCGGTGTGTGTATGTGTTGCAGAAATATTGATGTTTTCCTCAGCAACTCCTGTTCTTGTGCTTATAATACCTTTGTAGTGGTTAACCAAATCCTTCTTTATGCCACAATGATCAACCGAAATAAAAAGTACGGTTGTTTTGCCGTTTCCAACAGCAATTGCATTTATCTCCAACGGATCAAGAACGCCTTCTGCTAAGCGTTTTTGATAATATCCGGCTATTTCTATTCCCATACTGGGAGTAATATCAACTCTTCCAAATCCTGCTTTCAAATTGCTCATAACAAACCCTCCACGATATGTTATTTTTTAGTATGTATTCTGATGTTTCCATCAGCCTCGATTTTAGCACAGAGACAACTGATTGTCAACCGATAAATGCAGTTTTTTCCAAGAAAATGTGCACATTTTCAAACAATCTGAAAAAGGATAAAATATTTGTATATACTTGACATTCCGTACTTAATTTACTATAATTGTTTTATTAAATTTCTTATTATATTTGGCAAAAGAAATTAGGGTATTTCGTGATTCTTTTGCAGAATGGAGATTTTATGAATACTATCATTATAGGCTGCGGAAAGGTCGGCCAAAAGCTTGCCGAAAAACTCAGCCAGGAAGAAAATCAAAATATAACTGTTATTGATACTGATTATGATGTTGTTCAGAATGTCATCAGCCATTGTGATGCTATGGGAATTGTAGGAAATGGAGTAAACCATGAGATACTGATCGAAGCAGGTATAAAGGACGCCGATATTCTTATTGCCGTTACAGGTTCTGACGAGGTAAATCTGCTTGCCTGCCTGATTGCAAAAAAGACTGCTAACTGCCAGACAATTGCCAGAGTACGAAAACCCGAATATACAAATGAAATAAGCATATTCAAAGATGACCTTGGTCTTGCTATGGTCATAAACCCCGAGCTTACCGCTGCCAGCGAAATGGCGCGTGCTTTAAGATTTCCTTCAGCAATCGAAATAGACACTTTTGCCAACGGTAGAATTGAAATCCTTAAATTCAAAGTCACCGAGCGTTCGCCTCTTGTTGACTTCAAGGTTGCTAATATAAATTCGCATTTTAACACCGATATTCTGGTATGCGGCATCGAGCGCGGCGAAAAGGCATTTATACCGGGCGGCAACTTTATAATCAAAAAGGGCGACCTTGTAAGCATAGTGGCAGCTCCATTAAACGGTTCGGATTTCTTCAGAAAAATCGGCATTACCACCAACCGCGTAAAAGACACAATCATCGTCGGTGGCGGCGAAACTGCCTACTATCTGGCACAAAGACTTTTGCACCGCGGTATAGATGTCAAACTTATTGAAAAAAATAAGGAGCGTTGCGAGGAACTTAGCCTTGCTCTTCCAAAAGCCACAATCATCAATGCCGATGGCACCGACAGAAGTTTGCTGGAACAAGAAGGTATTGACAGCGCCGAATCTTTTGTTGCGCTTACAAATATTGACGAAGAAAACATTATGCTTTCGCTTTTTGCAAAAAGTCAGTCAAACGGAAAGGTTATAACAAAGGTAAACCGCGTTTCTTACGATGATATAATTGCAGGCCTTGACCTTGATACTGTTATCTATCCAAAGGATATAACCGCCGAATATATTGTGCGTTTTGTCAGAGCAAAGCAGAATTCTCTTGACTGCGATATCGAAACAATGCATCTTATCCTGGACGGAAAAGCCGAGGCTCTTGAATTTTTGATAAAAGAAAATTCGCCTGTATCCGGCATATCACTTGAAGAAATGCAGCTCAAAGACAATGTTCTTATTGCATGTATTCACCGAGACGGCTCGGTTATCATACCCCGAGGCCGCGACAAAATTCTTGCCGGTGATACAGTAATTGTCGTTACTACACACGCAGGCTTTAAACAAGCAAGCGATATACTGGAATAGGGGAGTTGTTTTTGAATGAATAAAAAAATAGTTATTCATGTCTTGGGCTGGTCTCTTCTTTTGGAATCAGCTTGTATGATTTTGCCTCTTGTATGTTCCCTTTTATACCGCGAAAGTGACGCCTTTGCTTTTGCAATTTGCTCAGTGCTTTGCTTTGTGGTTGGATTTTTGCTTAAATCAATCGTTCCCAAAAAGCGTAATATGTATGCCAAAGAGGGCCTTGCTGCAGTTTCGCTCAGTTGGATATGTATGAGTCTCTTTGGTGCACTCCCCTTTATTATTTCAGGGGCAATCCCCAATTTTTTCGACGCACTCTTCGAAACTGTATCGGGATTTACCACAACAGGTGCAAGCATTTTAAGTGATGTCGAAACACTTTCGCACGGAATCCTTTTTTGGCGAAGCTTCACTCACTGGATTGGCGGTATGGGTGTTTTAGTGTTTTTGGTTTCGCTTCTCAAACTTTCGGGTGGCAACAACCTGTATCTTCTTAAAGCCGAAAGCACCGGTCCTGCAGTAGGCAAAATTGTGCCGCGTGTCCAGTCAAGTGCCAAAATTCTTTATGCAATGTATACATTTTTGACCGTTCTAGAGATAATCCTGCTTTTGATTGGCGGCATGCCGCTTTTTGATTCAATAACTGTCTCGCTTGGCACTGCAGGTACAGGTGGTTTTGCAATCAAAAACTCAAGTATGGCTGATTATACCGCCTTTCAGCAAAATGTAGTGACTGTATTCATGATTATATTCGGTATTGATTTTTCGCTTTATTATCTGCTTCTTATGCGAAAATTCAAAGCTGTGTTTAAATCAGAAGAACTTCGCGGATATCTTGGAGTTATATTGGTTTCAATCATCTTGATTTGCGTCAATATTTCGGGGTTGTTTGAAAATATCTGGTCTGCACTCAAACACAGCGCCTTTCAGGTAGCATCAATCATCACAACCACCGGATATGCCACAACCGACTTTGATAAGTGGCCCGAATTTTCAAAAGCTATTCTTCTTTTGCTTATGTTTGTCGGTGCGTGTGCAGGAAGCACCGGCGGCGGAATGAAGGTTTCACGAATTATAATTGCATTTAAAACAGTTATCAAAGAACTTAAAATCACCGCACATCCGCAAAGTACACACAAAATAACAATCAACGGCCAGCTTGTAGCACACGAAACCATTCGGTCTGTAAATGTATATATGGTTGCATATTTTGTTATATTTGCTCTTTCTCTTTTGCTCATAAGTGCGGACAAGTTTGACTTTGCAACAAATTTTTCTGCAGTTGCTGCAACTATAAATAATATCGGCCCCGGATTTGCCGCAGTTGGTCCCACATGCAATTTTTCGGAATATTCCTCCTTGTCAAAAATTGTTTTTATCTTAGCTATGCTGATAGGTCGATTGGAAATTTTCCCCATGCTGATACTGTTTTCACCATACACTTGGAAGAAATAAACTTTGGTGCCTCTGTCTTTTGAGGCACCTTTATTAAAGGAGTCATACATATATGAAAAAACTTAAATCAAATCTTCTTTTGCTGGTGACCGCAATGATTTGGGGGTTTGCCTTTGTTGCACAAAGAATCGGTGCCGATTCGGTCGGTCCATTTACATTCAATGGTACTCGCTTTATCTTGGGTGCTGTTTCAATTATCCCTGTGTTTTTGATTTTCGAGAAAAAAGAAGTTGAAAAAACAATACATTCCGGCAAAATAAACCTCACCGTCAAAGCAGGTGCTTTGGCAGGTATTGTCCTCTTTGTTGCCTCGGCTCTTCAGCAATGGGGTGTTGAAATAACCGGCAGTGCAGGAAAGTCAAGCTTTTTGACCGGTATTTACACTGTTTTGGTTCCGATTTTGGGGATATTCCTTGGCAAAAAGACCAACCTTAATGTATGGTTTGGCGCTTTACTTGCAGTTTTGGGTATGTTCCTCATTTGTATAAACGAAAAATGGCAAATAAGCTATGGCGACTGTGTTTTGCTTATCGGTGCAATCTTCTGGGCTTTGCATATTCTGGTTATCGACAAATTTGTTGATGGAATATACCCAATTCGCTTTGCCTTTACACAATTCTTGGTATGTGGGATTTTAGGTCTTTTGTGCGCGGTCTCTTTTGAAGATATCTCCCTTGCCGGACTTCAAGCCGCATCAATCCCCATACTATACAGCGGAATACTTTCTGCCGGCGTTGCGTATACCTGTCAGATAATCGGTCAAAAATCGGCAGACCCGACCTATGCCTCCATCATCCTTTCGACCGAATCTATGTTTGGTGCAATAGGTGGCGCTGTTATTTTGGGCGAGACCATGACACTTCGTGCATATATTGGCTGTCTTCTTATCTTTGCTGGCATAATAATTTCGCAGCTTATATTTAAAAAGAAATCCTGCAAAACCGCATAATATGGTGTTTTCGTCAAATGACATTCGTGCCGATGATAATCGGTGAAATACGCCGTTATCTTCGCGATAATACTGCTATCCGCGTCAGCCGCTCTCTTCGTGATACTGCTTACAAAGCGCTTTCGGCTAAAGAAAAGCTTGTAAATAAAAATTCAAAGGAACCGACTCTTGAAGAAATCGCAAAAGAACTTGACCTTACAAATAAAGAGGTGTCTGTTGCACTTGACGCAATAATGGACCCTGTTTCACTTTACGAACCGATTTATCACGACAGCGGTGGTGATGCGATTTTTGTCATGGACCAGGTCAAGGACGAAAAAAACATTGACGATTCGTGGCTTGAGGAGATTTCGATAAAGGAAGCTATGAAGCATTTGAGCGAACGCGAAAAAAGCATTCTTGAAATGCGGTTTTTCTCGGGCAGAACTCAAATGGAAATTGCTGATGAAATCGGCATCTCGCAGGCTCAGGTATCAAGGCTTGAGAAAAATGCTTTGGGACATATGAAAAAATATCTTTGATGTCTTTTTCTAATATTTAAAAAATATTGCAAAATTTGATATTTTTTTAAAAAATCCCTTGACAAATACAAAAAAAAAGAGTATACTGTTATTCGTTGTGAAACACGACATGCACCATTAGCTCAGCTGGTAGAGCACCTGACTCTTAATCAGGGTGTCCACGGTTCGAGTCCGTGATGGTGTACCAGAAAAAAGCATCGACTTTGTCGGTGCTTTTTTCAATGAATTGCCTAACGGCACGAATTGAAATCTGTGATTTCATGAATTGAGCCTTGCGGCTCATAATTTGCACCTATCGGTGCATTAAAGGCAATTCAATTCATGGAGCAAAGCGACAATTCATGGCGAAGCCAATTCATGACAACGAAGTTGTCAAATAACAAAAAACGCACTGTATCCATTTCGTACGCGAAAGCCAGAAAAAAGCATCGACTTTGTCGGTGCTTTTTTCAATGAAATTTGCCAATTAAAAAATCCTGCCTTAGGACAGGATTTTTTAATTTACCTATATCGAAAAAGTCATACTGTGTACCGAAGAATATTCTTCGCCTTTTAAAAGTTTTATCATATCCTCTTTTTCGTCGATTTTACCAACCATATGTGGTACATCACTGATCATCGTCCAAGGCTCAATGCAAAGATATTTTTCGTCCGCATTCTGCCATATAAGCAGATGTTTGAAGTCATCATACTTTACTGTCACTTTGCGCGTACCTTTTTTATGAACAATCGAACATTCTTTACTTTTTATATCAGGAAGAACAAGCGCTCCTGCCTTTTCATCCCGGAAAGAAGTCTCGTCAAAATTCAGCGTGTCCGAATCTTTTATAATTCCTCTGTTAACCTCGCGAACTTTAGTTCCTGACACATCATATCCGTCAAGGGTCAGTTTTTGGTCGAAAACAACCTTGTATTCGGTCAAGCCCTCGGGGATAGCATACCCTTCGTGCCCGCCGAATGCAAAAAACATCTCGTCTGAGCCTGCATTCTTCGCAGTATAGCGAACATATATGGTATTTTTTACAAGCTTGTAATTAACCCGGAATTCAAACTCAAAAGGATAACACTCCCAGGTCTCGTCGTTTGCAACAAGCAAAAATGTAGCCTCGTCCTCGCGCTGCTCCTCAAGCTCAAACTCCATCTTTTTCGCAAAACCATGTATCTGTAAAGTATATTCCTTGTCTTTGTATATGTACTTATTATCGGCGAGCAAACCGCATATAGGGAACGCTATAGGTGCTGTTCTGCTTTCGGGCTTGCTTCCCATTTTGGCCATAAATTCTGTTCCGTCAACGTTTTTTATGCTTTTGATTTCAGCAGCAAATGTTTCTATCTCTGCAACAAGCTCTTGTGATTGTATTTTTATCAGCATCTTTCTTCCCTCCGATTCTCAAGTATAAATCTATTTTTTTATTATATCATATCTGACTATACCCACAACAACCGAAATCAATATGCAAAGATGTGTGACCATATTTGCAATTGCTATCGGAGCTGCCATAACATCGTAAGCTATCCACACAAGCATATTCGCCAGGAATAAAAATCTTGTCGCTGTTGAATTCTTTATACTTACACCAATCAAGAATATCAAAGAACCAAAAAGCGGCAACAAATCATACGGGACTTTTACTGTTTCGGCAATGTAAAGTGTAAATACCGACGCTGCAACATACAGTGCAAGAAAAACCCCTGTCAATGCGCGCGGCGGAGTTTTTTCTTTTTTGAGGTAGAAAAAGTTGGTCAAAGTCTGAAGTGCTCCCACCAGGCAGACTGCCCCTCCCGACATTTTTTTAAGACCTAAAAAAAGATAACTCAGCGCAACAAACGCGTTTGAAAAAAACTGCGAAAGTATTATCTGCCATTGCTTTTTTAATTGAAATCCAATAATCGAAACAATCGTTGCGGCATATCCAAAAATCTGTGACATATCACTTTACCTCTCTTCTGTTTGAAAAGTTTTAGTTTTTAAGGCTATGTATGGGTGCAGGAATTCTGCCGCCTCTGCCAATAAACTCCAAACTTGAATACTGATGAACCGGCATAATCGGGGCATATCCCAAAAGCCCGCCGAATTCAACCGTCTCACCAACGCCTTTGCCTATAACCGGAACAACCCTGACTGCGGTTGTCTTTTGGTTTATCATACCTATCGCCATTTCGTCTGCAATAATTGCCGAAATAGTGGACGCCGGGGTATCTCCCGGGATTGCTATCATATCAAGTCCGACCGAACATACGCATGTCATTGCTTCAAGCTTATCCAAGGTGAGAGCACCACAACCTGCAGCCGCAATCATACCTGCGTCCTCGCTGACCGGAATAAATGCACCACTCAAACCTCCAACATAGCTTGATGCCATAACTCCGCCCTTTTTGACAGCGTCATTAAGAAGTGCCAGCGCCGCTGTGGTTCCATGTGTACCGCATTTTTCAAGACCCATTTCTTCTAAGATATAGGCAACACTGTCACCTATTTCAGGGGTCGGAGCCAACGATAAGTCAACTATCCCGAACGGAACATCAAGACGCCTTGACGCTTCCTGCGCAACAAGCTGACCCATTCTGGTAATCTTAAACGCCGTCTTTTTGATTGTCTCGGCAACCGTTCCGAAATCACAGCCCTTTACCTTTTCGAGTGCTGATTTTACAACGCCGGGACCACTTACGCCTACATTTATTACTGCATCTCCCTCGCCAACGCCATGGAAAGCGCCTGCCATAAAAGGATTATCTTCAACAGCATTTGCGAATACAACCAGCTTTGCACATCCCAAAGAATCGCTGTCCTTTGTAAGTTGTGCGGTTTTTACAACGGTTTCACCCATAAGCTTTACCGCATCCATATTTATTCCGGCTTTTGTTGTTGCAACACCAACAGACGAACAAACTCTCTCGGTTGTGGCAAGCGCCTCGGGGATTGAGTTTATCAAAATTTCGTCGCCTTTTGCAAAGCCTTTATGTACCAAAGCCGAAAATCCGCCAATGAAGTTAACTCCCGTCTCGATTGCCGCTTTGTTGAGGGCACGTGCAAAGCACACATAATCCTTTGCATCACTTGCCCCTGCAATAAGCGAAATCGGGGTCACCGAAATACGCTTGTTTATAATCGGTATTCCGTACTGACGGCTGATTTCCTCTCCTGTTTTTACCAAATCTTTTGCATATCTTGTGATTTTGTCATAAATTTTTTGGCAAGCCTTACTTTCATCGCTGTCTATGCAATCAAGAAGCGATATACCCATGGTAATCGTTCTTACATCAAGATGCTGGTCATCAATCATCTTGATTGTTTCTGTAATTTCACGTGTGTTAATCATATTTCCTCCCCAGGCGATTAAATTCTGTGCATTGAATTGAAAATTTCTTCGTTTTGCATGCGGATATCAACGCCAATCTCGCTGCCGATTCTTTCGAGGTCTTTAAGAATCTCGTCACCGCCGTCATTTGCGCCTTTGAGGTCAACCAGCATAACCATTGTGAATATATCCTGCATTATGGTCTGGTTTATGTCCATTATGTTTACTCCGTGTCTGTAAAGGCAATCACTTACCTTTGCAATAATACCTGTGCGGTCAATGCCCATAACCGTAATTATTGTTCTCATAATCAGTCTCCTTTTTCAATTTTGATTAGTGTTTGTTTTCCTCGTTAAATCCCTATTATTATACAACTCTGCACAAGTGTAGTCAAGTAAAATTTATACAAAAAAGCAGTTGAAAAAATTTACTTTTTATGGTAGAATAAAAGTGTTATTTATTTTGATTGAGAGGTTTTTTTAGTGTTTCTTCCCATTTCGGAAAGCGATATGAAAAAACAAAATATAAAAAAGCTTGATTTTGTGTATGTAATAGGCGATGCCTACGTTGACCATTCAAGCTTTGGTCACGCGATTATATCCCGTGTTTTAGAAGCTGCGGGATTTACTGTCGGGATTATTTCACAACCCGACTGGCATAGTTCGGATGCCTTTAAAATCCTCGGCGAGCCAAGGCTTGGGTTTTTGGTTTCGTCAGGCAATATAGACCCAATGGTCAATCACTACACCGTTTCAAAAAAGGTCCGCTCGGTTGACCTTTACTCCCCCGGTGGGAAGACAGGCCAGCGCCCCGATCGTGCAACAATCGTGTATTGTAACCGCATCCGTGAGGCATATGGCAAAAAAGTCCCGATAATAATCGGTGGAATTGAAGCAAGTCTCCGGCGTTTTGCACACTATGACTACTGGTCGGACAAAGTCCGCCGCAGTATCCTTATTGACAGTGGTGCCGACCTTCTTATCTACGGTATGGGCGAACATCAGATTGTGGAAATTGCAAATCTTCTTGATATGGGCGTCCCGATAAACGAAATCAAAAGCGTTGCGGGCACCGCATACATTGAAAACACAAATGGGGTACTGCCTGACAATTCGGTTATAATTCCATCATACACCGAAGTCTCGGAAAGCAAAAAGCTTTATGCAAAGGCAACCCGCCTTCAATACGAGGAGCAAGACTCAATAACAGGAAAACCTGTTGTGCAGATGGACAATGACGACAAATTTGTTGTTCAGCTTCCTCCCTCACCACCTCTTACCACAGAGGAGCTTGACAAGGTCTATGAGCTTCCCTACGAGGGGACATACCACCCGATTTATGAAAAAGACGGCGGAGTTCCTGCCATAAATGAAGTTGAATTCAGCATAACTTCGTGCCGCGGTTGCTTTGGCTCGTGCAATTTTTGCGCACTTGCTTTTCATCAGGGTCGCACGGTAACTGCACGAAGTCACGAATCGATCTTGCGTGAAGCAAAAAAGCTTACTGAAAAACCCGGTTTCAAGGGATATATTCACGATGTCGGCGGGCCTACTGCAAACTTCCGTGCACCGTCTTGCCAAAAGCAGCTTAAGTATGGTGTGTGCAAAAACCGCCAGTGTCTTTTCCCCGAGCCTTGCAAAAACCTTGAGGTTTCACACCGCGATTATCTTGAGCTTTTGCAAAAGATACGAAAGCTCCCAAAGGTAAAAAAGGTCTTTGTCCGTTCGGGAATACGCTTTGACTATCTGCTGGCCGACAAAAATACCGATTTCTTCCGCGAGCTTTGTGAAAATCATATCAGCGGACAATTGAGGGTCGCGCCCGAGCATATTTCGGACAATGTCCTTAAGGTTATGGGCAAGCCATCACACAGTGTTTACCAGAAGTTCCTCGAAAAATTTGACCGCATCAATTCAAAAACCGGCAAAAAGCAGTTTGTGGTGCCTTACCTTATGTCTTCGCATCCCGGAAGCACTCTTAAAGACGCAATAAAGCTTGCCGAATATTTAAAGAAAAACCGCATAAACCCCGAGCAAGTTCAGGATTTTTACCCGACTCCCGGCAGTATATCGACCTGTATATATTACACAGGACTTGACCCACGGACCATGAACTCGGTTTATGTTCCAGATGACTACAACGAAAAAAAGATGCAGCGGGCACTGCTGCAGTTTGGGTCTCCCGAAAACTATTCGCTTGTTCTTGCGGCTCTTAAAAAAGCAAAACGACTCGACCTTGTGGGTTTTGGCCCGGATTGTCTTATAAAACCAACCTCATACCAAGCAAAAGGAGATAAAAAAAATGGCAACAATACTCAGCGGAAAGGTAGTATCCGCACGGATAAAAGAAAACCTGACAAAAGAAATAGCCGAGCTGAAAGCCGCCGGAATTCTTCCGGGTCTCGCCGTAATCATAGTAGGTGAAGACCCTGCATCAAAAGTATATGTAGGCAGAAAAGAAGCAATGTGCACCGAGCTTGGTATGCACTCCGAGAAATTTGCTCTGCCCGAAAATACGACCCAGGACCAGCTTTTGGAATTGGTTGAAAAACTGAATAACGACGACAAAATCCACGGCATTCTGGTACAGCTTCCGCTCCCCAAGCACTTGGACGAAAAAGCTGTCATCAACACCATCTGTCCCGAAAAGGATGTTGATGCGTTTCATCCCGTAAATGTCGGAAAAATTATGATTGGTGACTATGACTTTGTGCCTTGTACACCTGCCGGAATCATGGAACTTATCGCAGAAAGCGGTGTAGAGGTCGAAGGCAAAACCTGTGTGGTTGTTGGCAGAAGCAACATTGTAGGCAAGCCTATGAGTATGCTTCTTCTTCACAAAAACGGAACTGTAACCACCTGTCATTCCAGAACAAAAAATCTCGCTGAGGTAGTAAGAACAGCGGATATCCTGATTGCAGCGGTTGGCAAAGCAAACTTTATCACCGCAGATATGGTAAAACCCGGTGCTGTGGTCATTGATGTTGGCATGAACCGTCTTGAAGACGGCAGACTTGTAGGGGATGTAGATTTTGACAATGTCGAAAAGGTTGCAGGGGCAATCACTCCTGTACCGGGCGGTGTTGGACCCATGACAATCGCAATGCTGATGAAGAACACCTTTACTGCAGCAAAAAACAGTATCAAAAAGTAAACAAAGCGAGGAAATCCTTGTTATGAAAACAAAAACCGTCTATGTTTGCTCGGAATGTGGGGCAAACTTTCCAAAATGGATGGGCAAATGTACCTCCTGCAATTCGTGGAATACAATTGAAGAAGAAGTTATTTATGACACTCCAAAATCCGGCAAAGTTTCGGTTATGTCCACGCAAGTCGTGGGTACATCAAGCCCAAAAGCCATTGCCGACATAAAAACAACCGACGAAGAACGCACTCTTACCGGTATGGGCGAGCTTGACCGCGTTCTTGGCGGAGGTTTGGTCAGCGGTTCGCTGGTGCTTGTGGGCGGTGACCCCGGAATAGGCAAATCTACTCTTCTTTTGCAAATCTGCGAGCATATCGGCAAGACAAAAAAAATTCTTTATGTTTCGGGCGAGGAATCCCAAAGACAAATAAAACTGCGAGCAGACCGTCTTGGAATAACAACCCCAAATCTTAAGGTTTATTCCGAGACAAATATGAGTCTTATCCTTGATGTTGTGTTTCGCGAAAATCCCGATGTATTGATTGTGGATTCGGTGCAGACAATGTTTAACCCCGAAATACAATCAACCCCCGGTAATATTGCTCAAATCCGAGACGTTGCCACCGTTCTTATGAAAGTTGCAAAAGAAAATTCGATATCGGTTTTTCTTGTTGGGCATGTGACCAAAGAGGGTGCACTTGCCGGTCCAAAAATTCTTGAACACATTGTTGATACCGTGCTTTATTTTGAGGGCGAGAGACATCAGTCATTCAGAGTGCTTAGGGCAGTCAAAAACCGTTTTGGCTCGACCAATGAGATCGGTGTTTTTGAAATGAGTGGCAGCGGTCTTGAAGAAATACCCAATCCGTCACAGGCAATGCTTTCGGGACGACCAAAAAATGTTCCCGGCTCGTGCATAATCTGCACAATGGAAGGCACCAGACCCGTCCTTGCCGAAATTCAGGCACTTGTATCTCCCACTTCCTTTGGCAATCCGCGTCGTATGGCAAGCGGTCCTGACCTTGGCAGAACACTTATGCTGATGGCAGTTCTGGAAAAACAATGCGGACTTAAAATGTCTCTTTTGGATGCATATGTCAACATCGTTGGGGGACTAAGGATTACCGAGCCTGCTGCAGACCTTGGAATTGTGCTTGCAACAGCTTCAAGCTGTACAGGAGTCGCAATTGACGCAGACACGGTTGCGATTGGAGAAATCGGACTTACTGGCGAAATCAGACCATGCAGTTTTTTGGAAGCCCGCATAGCAGAATGTGAAAAGCTGGGTTTTAAACACTGTATTATACCTCTATCGGGTCTTGATAAATTGAAAAAATTCAAGTCAATAGAGCTTTGTCCGTTTTACGATATAAAATCCGTAATCGACAAATTTTGCAAATAATTTTAAAAACAATTTAATATAATATATCAAAAATAAAAAACTTAAATGTTTGAAGGGAAGTCTTTTGAGTGTTTCACATAGGCGACAAAATAGTTTATCCAATGCATGGCGCCGGCATCATTGTCGACATCGAAGAAAAAAAGATTTTAGGCGAATTACATAAGTATTATGTTCTGCAAATACCCGTCAGCGATATGAAGGTTATGCTTCCGGTCAACAACACCGAGACCATAGGCATCAGAAATATCGTTTCTGATGACGATGCCTCCGAGGCTATCTCGCACTTTAAAAATTGCGGCGAAAGTGACAACAACAACTGGAATCAAAGGTACCGCGAAAATATCGAAAAGCTTAAAGGCGGAAATTTGATTGATGTTGCTACTGTTGCAAAAACGCTTCTTTTGCGTGACCAGAAAAAATCTCTTTCCAACGCCGAAAGAAAAATGCTTTCAAATGCAAAAAATATCCTTATATCCGAGCTTGTTCTGGCAAAAAACAAAAGCTACAGCGAGATTGAATCTCTTTTGTCCGAAGGATAGGAGGTCTTTATGACACAAAAAACAAAAAAATCCGCATCAGCAATAATTGTTGCGGCAGGCAGCGGCAGCCGAATGGGAACTGATGTCAACAAGCAATTTTTGTTGATTGACGAAATTCCTGTCCTTGCCCGCACTCTTAAAGCCTTTGACAAATCAAACAGTATTGATAGTATCACCGTGGTTGCAAGGCAGGAAGATATTCTTTTGGTAAATGACCTTGTCCGCGAATTTGACATTTCAAAAATCAAAGCCATTGTCCCCGGCGGAAAAACCCGGCAGGAATCTGTAATGAATGGTCTTGAACAAGTTAAAAACGACGGTTTTGTCGCAATACACGACGGAGCAAGGCCCTTTGTTTCGGTAAGGCTTATTGACAAGCTGGTAAATGACGCTTTTGAATACGGAGCTTCAGCTCCCGGTGTTGTCCCAAAAGATACCGTCAAGGTTGCAGACGATTTGGATTTTGTGGAAAAAACTCCCAATCGTGAAACATTGCGCCTTATACAAACACCTCAGGTTTTTCGCGCAGATGATCTGAAACTTGCCTATATCCGTGCCAAAGAATCAGGGTTTGAAGGTACAGACGATTGCTCGATTGTCGAAAATATGGGGCTTTCAGTCCATCTGACACAAGGTGAATATACCAATATAAAGGTTACCACCCCCGAAGACCTGCCCATCGCCGAAGCAATCTGCGAATTTCTTGAAAAATAGCTTTAAGGAGTGATTTTATGCGTATTGGCTTTGGATATGATGTCCACGCCTTTTCCGAAAATCGAAAATTGATACTTGGCGGAGTTGATATAAAACATTCTGTCGGTCTTTTGGGACATTCTGACGCCGACGTGCTGGTCCACGCCATTATGGATGCACTCTTGGGTGCTGCCGCCCTTGGTGATATAGGCAAGCATTTCCCGGATACAGATGACCGTTACAAAGGAGCCGACAGTTTGAAGCTTTTGACTGCTGTGGGCAGTATTATTAAGGAAAATAATTATTCCATTTCCAACATTGATGCAACCATAGCGGCTCAAGCGCCAAAGCTCGCTCCTTTCATTGACGAAATGCGGGCAAACATAGCAAAAGCTCTTTCGCTTGATATATCCCAAATCTCGGTAAAAGCAACCACAACCGAGCATCTGGGTTTTGAAGGCAGAAAAGAGGGAATTTCAGCCTATGCGGTATGCCTTATTTTGTAAAATATTCCGTATTAGCAAGATTTTGGTATATAACCTGACTTAATTGTAAATAATCAACCATAATCGTTCTTAATCAAGTTTGAAATATTATATTTTTGTAATTATAATAAGTGTTAGCACTCATCATTTAAGAGTGCTAACACAAAATTTTGTTTATTATACTTTTCAAGGAGGAATACAATATGAACATCAAACCATTAGCAGACAGAGTCGTTATTAAAATGGTCGAAGCTGAGGAAACAACCAAAAGCGGTATCATTTTGGCAGGCGCTGCAAAAGAAAAACCCCAGATTGCCGAAGTAGTGGCAGTTGGTCCCGGTGGCGTTGTTGACGGCAAAGAAATCGTTATGGAGCTCAAAGTGGGCGACAAGGTTCTTATGAGCAAATACGCAGGTACAGAAGTTAAGCTTGACGGTCAGGAATATACCATTCTTCGTCAAAGCGACATTTTAGCTAAAATCGAAGGTTAATTAGGAGGTCACAAAATGGCAAAACAGATTTTATTCGGAGAAGAAGCAAGACACGCTCTTGAAAAAGGTGTAAACCAGCTCGCAGACACAGTAAAGGTTACACTTGGTCCCAAAGGCAGAAATGTTGTTCTGGACAAAAAATTCGGTGCACCCCTCATCACAAATGATGGTGTTACCATTGCAAAGGAAATCGAGCTTGAATGTCCTTTCGAAAATATGGGCGCTCAGCTTGTAAAAGAAGTTGCTTCAAAGACAAATGACATAGCAGGTGACGGTACAACAACCGCTACACTTCTTGCACAGGCATTGGTTCGCGAAGGACTTAAGAATGTTACTGCAGGCGCAAACCCTATGATTGTAAGAAAGGGTATCGCATCAGCTGTTGAAGTTGCAGTAGCTGAAGTTGTTAAAAACAGCAAAAAAGTAAGCGGCCGCGACGACATCGCAAGAGTTGCTGCAGTTTCGGCTGCTGACGAAAGCGTTGGCGAACTTATTGCAGACGCTATGGAAAAGGTTACCAGCGACGGTGTTATCACAGTTGAGGAATCCAAGACTGCCGAAACATACTCAGAGGTTGTTGAGGGTATGCAGTTTGACAGAGGCTACATCACACCTTACATGGTTACAGATACCGACAAAATGGAAGCAACTATCGATGACGCTTACATCCTTATTACAGATAAAAAGATTTCGACAATTCAGGACCTTCTTCCTATTCTCGAACAAATCGTTCAGCAGGGCAAAAAGCTTTTGATTGTTGCTGAAGATATCGAAGGCGAAGCACTTTCGACCCTTATCGTAAACAAGCTTCGCGGCACATTTACCTGTGTTGCTGTTAAAGCACCCGGCTTTGGCGAAAGAAGAAAGGCTATGCTTGAGGATATCGCTACTTTGACAGGTGGAACAGTTATCTCAGAAGAACTTGGTCTTGACATCAAAGAAACCACAATCAGTCAGCTTGGTCGTGCTCGTCAGGTTAAGGTTCAAAAAGAAAACACCATTATTGTTGATGGTGCAGGCAACGCAGATGCAATCAAATCTCGTGTAAACCAGATTAAGAGCCAGATCGAAGATACAACTTCAGAATTTGACAAAGAAAAGCTTCAGGAAAGACTTGCAAAGCTTTCGGGCGGTGTTGCCGTAATCAAAGTTGGTGCAGCTACCGAAGTTGAAATGAAAGAAAAGAAACTCCGCATTGAAGACGCTCTTGCTGCAACTCGAGCTGCAGTTGAAGAAGGCATCGTTGCAGGTGGCGGAACAGCATTCATCAACGCTATGCCCGCAGTTGAAGCTCTTATGAACTCGCTCGAAGGCGACGAAAAGGTTGGTGCAAAGACCGTTCTCCGTGCTCTTGAAGAACCTGTTCGTCAGATTGCATTTAATGCAGGCGTTGAAGGCAGCGTAATCGTAAACAAAATCAAAGCAAGCGAAGTTGGCTTTGGTTACAACGCTCTTACCGAAGAATATATGGATATGCTTAAAAACGGTATCGTTGACCCGACAAAGGTTACCCGTTCGGCACTCCAGAATGCAGCTTCGGTTGCATCAATGGTTCTTACAACAGAAAGCCTTGTTGCAAACAAACCCGATCCCGCAGCAGATGCAGCATCAGCAGCAGCTATGGCAGGTGCAGGCGGCGGAATGTACTAAACAATATTTGATTTAAAAAGGGGCTGTTTCAAAAGTCAAGTCGACTTTTGAAACAGTCCCTTTTGTATGGGGGATAGAAAAAAAGCTTCTGGATTAACAAACTGAGCCAAAGCTTTAGCTTTGGGTTACCCGAAGGCGTACTTGTGCACGTCGAAAGGTGAAGTTTGTTGATAGCAAGAAAAGATTGATTTTTAAGAAAAAACGAAAAACTTCGCTTTTTCTACCTTTTTACAATTGATATTATGACAATTGAATTGATGATATTCTATTATTATCCTCTTTTCTTGCGGTCAGGAGTTTTTTAACATCCCACCATTCCTCAATTTTCCTAAAACCCCTTGACAAATATCGGTTTGTGAATTAAAATATTTGTAATATTACATATCCTTAGGAGGAGATTGAAATGAAAAAAATTATCGCATTAACACTCGCACTTATGCTTATGGTTTGCTGTCTTGCAGGCTGTGGCGACAAAAAAGACGAAAACATTCTTACAATGGCTACAAACGCTGAATTCCCTCCATATGAATATATGGAAAACAACGAAATCGTTGGTATCGATGCTGAAATTTCAAGAGCAATCGCTGAAAAGCTCGGCTATGAACTCGTTATCGAAAATGTTGACTTTGATTCGCTTATCCCCGGCGTACAAACCGGCAAGTATGATTTTGCTGCTGCAGGTATGACAGTTACTGAGGATCGTCTCGAGCAGGTAGATTTTACACAGTCCTATGCAACAGGCATCCAGTCAATCATTGTTAAAGAAGGTTCGCCTATCACAAGTGCTGACGACCTCTTTGCAGATGGCGCTTCTACAAAAATTGGTGTTCAGCTTGCTACTACTGGCGACCTTTACTGCACATGGGATATCGAAGACGAAGGTCTTGGCACAGTAGAGCGTTACAACAAGGGCGCAGATGCTGTTATGGCTCTTACATCAGGAAAGGTTGACTGTGTGGTTATTGACAACGAGCCTGCAAAGATTTTTGTTCAGAATAACCCCGGTCTCAAAATTCTTGATACCGAATATGCTGTCGAAGACTACGCTATTGCAGTATCAAAAGATAAGCCCGAACTTCTTGAAAACATCAACAAAGCTTTGGGAGAGTTGATTGCTGACGGTACAGTTAAAAATATTATCGAAAAGTACATTCCTGCTAAATAAATAATATTCAATTTGATTTTAAGGGCTGTATCGCAACGACACAGCCCTATTTGTTTGCTATGAAAGGAGCATATACAAAATGCCTGAATGGATTACAAAACTTATGCAGGACTTCAATACAGCATTTGTGGTTGATAATCGCTGGAAGTATCTTGTTGAGGGCGTTGAGAACACACTTATCCTTACCTTTTTTGCACTTATTTTGGGCGTTGCACTCGGTGTTATTATTGCTGCAATTCGTGTTACTTACGACAAACAGTACCATCAAATGAAAAAAGGTATTTCAAAGTTTTTGCTTTGTATTGGAAACATTTTTTCCAAAGTTTACCTTACGGTAATTCGCGGTACGCCTGCAATGGTTCAAATTCTTATTATATTTTTTATTATAATGGCAAGTTCCAGCAACAAAATGCTCTGTGGTATAATTGCCTTTGGTATAAATTCCGGAGCGTATGTTGCCGAAATTATCCGCGGTGGAATTATGAGCATTGACGAGGGTCAAACCGAAGCAGGCCGTTCTCTTGGTTTCAACTATACTCAAACCATGGCCTTTATCATTCTTCCTCAAACATTTAAAAGTATTTTGCCGGCACTTGCAAATGAATTTATTGTGCTTTTAAAAGAAACAGCCATCGCCGGATATGTTGGTGTCACCGATCTTACACGCGGTGCCAACATAATCCGAGGCATTACATATCAAAGCTTTTGGCCGCTTCTTGCAATTGCCGCAGTTTACCTTGTTATGGTGCTGTTTTTCACCTGGCTTGTAGGCATTTTGGAAAGGAGGCTTCGCAAGAATGAACGCTAATTCTCTTATTTCTACAAACAATCTTTGTAAATACTATAACGGTGAAAAAATCAAAGCCCTTGACGGCGTAACCTCCGAAATCAAAAAGGGCGAGGTTGTTGTTATTATCGGTCCATCAGGCTCGGGCAAATCAACATATTTGCGCTCGCTCAACTTGCTTGAGCATCCTACCTCAGGCCAGATAATTTTTGAGAATACGGACATAACCGACCCAAAAACAAACATCAATCTTCACAGACAAAAAATGGGAATGGTTTTTCAACAGTTCAATCTGTTTCCTCATATGACGGTTTTAAAAAATCTTACTATCGCACCCATTAAGCTTCTCAATATGAGCAAAGCTAAAGCTGAAGAAAAGGCAATGTCACTTCTTAAAAGAGTAGGTCTTGCAGACCGCAGCGAAGCTTATCCTGCTCAGCTTTCGGGCGGACAAAAGCAGCGTGTTGCAATCGTTCGCGCTCTTATGATGAGCCCTGATGTTATGCTTTTTGACGAGCCCACCTCCGCTCTTGACCCCGAAATGGTCGGCGAAGTTCTGGATGTTATGAAAGAGCTTGCCAAAGAGGGCATGACAATGGTGGTTGTTACTCACGAGATGGGCTTTGCGCGTGAGGTTGCTGATCGAGTAATCTTTATGTCAGACGGAAAAATAGTCGAAGAGGGTACTCCCGATGAAATCTTTACCAACCCCCACGACCCAAGAACAAAACAATTTTTACAGAGTATTTTGTAATTTCAAAAGCGGTATTCAGATGAATACCGCTTTATCTTTACTTTTGTATTGCTTTTTTTGCAAAATAATGGTATACTTTAGCTGAAAGATAACTAACGAAGGGATTGTTTCACTTATGGTACTTGCAATTGATATCGGAAATACAAACATTGTGCTTGGCGGCTTTGTTGGGGACAACCTTGAATTTGTTGCCCGCATTGCGACAAATGCAAGCAAAACAGCAGACGAATATGCCACAAAAATCCGCAGTATTCTTGCTCTTCACAATGTTGACAAATCCTCTGTCGAGGGGGCAATTATTTCTTCGGTTGTTCCTCCTCTCAACTCGGTAATCAGCGATGCCATAAGCTTTGTTTATAATGTTACACCCATTATGGTCGGTCCCGGAATCAAAACCGGAATAAATATCCACTGTGACAATCCGTCAAGCGTCGGTGCAGACCTTGTTTGTGCTTGTGTTGCCGCTCATCATCTTTATGGCAGTCCTTCTTTGATTGTTGATATGGGTACAGCCACAAAAATTATGGTTATGGACAAAACCGGCACTTTTATCGGTGTTTCAATCATCCCGGGCGTAAACATTGCCCTCAAGGCACTTTCCAGCGGAACGGCTCAGCTTCCGCAAATCAGCTTAGAAGCACCTAAATCTGTTATCGGCAAAAACACTATTGACTGTATGAAATCAGGTATTGTGTTTGGAAATGCAAGTCTTATCGATGGAATGATAGACCGTTTCTGCGACGAAATGGGCGAAGATTTACCCGTCTATGGTACAGGAGGTCTTGCACCCACAATACTTTGCCATTGCAAACACAACATAACAATTGATGCCGATATGGTACTTAAAGGACTTTATATATTGTATCAAAAGAACAGCTAAACGATTATCACTCTGTCACACAGAGTTGATATAAAAATTTTATGCGTTGTATCGCTACTCAAGCGAACGACAGCAAGGAGGAATTTTTATGAAAACACAAAAGAAACTGTCAACCAAGAATCTGGTCCTTTCTGCAATTCTTACCGCTTTGGTAATTATTTTGCAGCTTATGGGCTCTTTTGTAAAACTTGGACCATTTTCAATCTCACTCGTTTTGATACCAATTGTCATCGGTGCGGCATCCTGCGGCAAAGGCATCGGCGCATGGCTTGGTCTTGTTTTTGGAATTGTGGTTCTGGCAAGCGGCGATGCAGCGGCTTTCCTTGCAATAAACCCGCTTGGCACAGTCCTTACAGTTCTTCTCAAGGGTACAGTCTGCGGATACCTTGCAGGACTCGCTTACAAATCTCTTGAAAAAACAAACAAAACTTTTGCAGTTGCTTTGGCTGCAATAGCGTGTCCGCTTGCAAACACCGGTATATTTTTGCTTGGTTGCCTTGCCTTCTTTATGGGCACCATTGCCGAATGGGCTTCAGCCTTTGGTTTTGGAGACAACGTTGCCGAGTATATGATTTTTGGTCTTGTTGGTGCAAACTTTTTGTTTGAGCTTTTGACCAACATAATCCTGAGTCCAATAATCGTAAGACTTTTAAATATCAGAAAGGTAAACTAATATGTCCGAAAAATTTTCACGAACCGAAATGCTTTTAGGAACTGAAAATATGAACAAACTAAAAACCGCCCATGTGGCGGTTTTTGGTCTTGGCGGTGTCGGGGGACACACGGTTGAAGCACTTGCACGCTCGGGCGTTGGGTTTTTTTCGATTTTTGACGCCGATACAATTGCAGAAAGCAACTTAAACCGCCAGATTATCGCAACAATTGATACCGTTGGCGAAGACAAGACAGATGCAATGAAAAACCGCATTTTAAGCATAAATCCTGACGCCAAAGTGATTACTCACAAAATCTTCTATCTGCCTGAAAATGCCGATGATTTTCCTCTTTCAGATTATGATTATGTGGTCGATGCAATCGACACAGTAAGTGCAAAAATCGAGCTGGCGGTCAGGTGTGAAAACCAGAATATCCCTCTTATCAGTTCTATGGGTACCGGCAACAAGCTGAATCCTGCCGAACTTAAGGTCGCAGACATTTACAAAACTTCCGTTTGCCCATTGGCACGGGTAATGCGTCGCGATCTTAAAAACCGGGGTGTTAAAAAACTAAAGGTTGTATATTCCGAGGAAAAACCAATCACTCCTCTTTTTGCCGAGAATCCTTCAGGGGTTAAGCAATCCCCCGGAAGTACCTCTTTTGTCCCATCGGTTGCAGGTCTTATTATTGCAAGTGAAGTTGTAAAAGATTTATGTACTATTTAAAAAACCGCCATAAATGGCGGTTTTTTATAATTCTTTTGCAATATCATTAGCAAGTTCAAGTGCTTTAAGAGCAGTTTGCGCTCTTACCTCGTCACGATTTCCGTCAAACAAGAAACATTCTGCTTTACAAGTTTTTTTGCTGCAAATTCCAATCCACACGGTACCGACCGGCTTTTCAGCCGTTCCTCCGGTTGGTCCTGCAATTCCAGTAACCGAAACCCCAATATCTGCTTTTGCAAGTTTTCTTACTCCCCTGCACATTTCCAGTGCAGTTTCTTTGGATACTGCTCCGTACTTTTTAAGAGTCTTTTTGCTCACTCCCAAAAGCTTGTGCTTTTGTTCGTTTGAATAAGTCACGACTCCCGCATCAAAGCTGCCCGATGCTCCCGAAACCGAGGTTATCTTCGCCGCAATCATTCCACCGGTACAGCTTTCGGCGGTTGCAATCTTAAGGCCTTTTTCAAGCAATCTTTCGCAGAGTATTTTTTCTGTGCATTCCATTATTTAATCACCATAACTTCTTCCTCTGAAATCGCCTTTTCTATCATTTCTTCGATATCAACAAGCGCCTTTTCAGCCTCGATTATTTCGGCAAGATTGGGCTTGGTTTTTGGATGCTTGGGTACAAATATAGTGCAGCAATCCTCGTACGGCAAAATTGAGGTTTCATAGGTTTCAATCTTTTTCGAAATTATCACTATTTCCTCTTTATCCATACCGATAAGAGGTCTGAAAACCGGCATTTCGACAGCGTTGTCGGTGCACACAAGGCTTTCCATAGTCTGGCTTGCCACCTGGCCTATGCTTTCGCCCGTGATAAGCGCCGCCGAGCCATTTTGCCGCGAGACTTTTTCAGCAATCCGCATCATAATTCTTCGCATAATTATTGTCAGATAATTTTCGGGGCATTTTTCGATAATCGCAAGCTGAATTTCGGTGAACGGTACTATATGAAGCTTGATTTTTCCGCAATATTCCGAAACTTCTTTGGCAAGGTCAATCACCTTTTCCTTTGCTCTGTCGCTTGTATAAGGATGGCTGTGAAAATGCACTGCCTCAAGCTCGACACCGCGTTTTGCAATCATATATCCTGCAACAGGGCTATCTATACCACCTGACAAAAGCAAGGTCGCTCTGCCGTTTGTGCCGACAGGCATCCCTCCTGCTCCCTTTATCTTTTGGGTGTAAACATACGCCTCGCCGCGAATTTCTACATTAACCACGATTTCGGGTTTGTGGACATCAACACGAAGCCCCTCCACCCTGTCAAGAAGCATCCCGCCAAGTTCCATACAAATTTGGGGGGAATTGAGCGGAAATTTTTTGTCTTCGCGCTTTGACTCCACCTTGAAGCTTTTGCCCGAAGGGTCAAGCTCACTCAAACATTCTGCGGCAGTTTTTGCAATGCTTTCCATATCCTTTTCGCACTTTACAACAGGGCAAATATTGACAATCCCAAAAATCTTTTCAAGGACTTTTAAAGCCTGATTCATATCAGCCGAATCATCAAGAGGCTCGACATATACGGTTGACTGTGCACGTCTTACGCTGAATTTACCTACTTTATCAAGACGGCTTTTGATATTGTCAAGCAGCTTTCTTTCAAATATCGGCTTGTTTAAACCTTTTAGCGCAATCTCTCCGTACTTTAATAAAATCAAATCTATCTTTTGCATACAGACTCTCTCCTGTTATCTTTTCATCAATTTTCGTATATTTTTTACATTCTCAACAAGTCTTTCAATCGTATAGTCAATCTCTTTTTCGGTTGTGAATTCCGACAAACTGAACCTGATGCTTCCATCAATCATTTTGCGGTCAACACCAAGTGCCGAAAGAACATAACTGGGGCCCTTTTTGTGACTGGAACACGCCGAGCCCGACGAAACATAAATCCCGTCGTTTTCAAGTGAATGCAGCAAAACCTCGGACTTTACATACGCAAACGACACATTCAGAATGTGCGGTGCAGCATTTGCCTCGGGGGTATTTACCAAAACATCACCTATATTATTCAAAATTCCATTCTTCAGCCTTTGCTTGAGGTATGCCATTTTTTCAATTTTTTCGGCCATATCTTTGTGGCACAGTTCTGCCGCCAAACCAAACGCGGCAATTCCCGGAACATTCTCGGTTCCCGGTCTTATTCCGTTTTGCTGACCACCGCCAAACTGTATGGGAGAAAGCTTGGATCTGCTACGAACATAAAGTGCGCCAACTCCCTTTGGTCCGTGAATTTTGTGGCTACTGAGTGAGATAAAATCTGCATTCAGCGCGCCTGCATCAATTGGAAGCTTTCCATACGCCTGGACCGCGTCTATATGGAACAAGGTATTGGGATTTGTCCTTTTTATGATTTTTCCCATACTTTCGACCGGTTGAACTGCACCTGTCTCGTTGTTGACAAACATGCAAGTAACAAGCACCGTATCCTTGCGCAGCATCTTCGAAAACTTGCCTGTGTCAATAATTCCATTTTTTTGGACAGGAATGTACTCGACAATATAGCCTTTCTTTTCCAAAGATTGCAGAGCAGACATTACAGCCGGATGCTCGACATTTGAGCTTAATATATGATTGCCACGATTTGCGTTGCAGCCGCCGATAATAGCAAGGTTATCCGCCTCGGTCCCGCCAGATGTGAAATATATTTCTGCAGGCGAAGCCTTGATTGAAGTTGCAATTTGTTCTTTTGCTCTTTTGATTAGTTTTTCCGCTTCTATTCCTTTTCGATGCAGCGAAGAAGGGTTTCCATAAAAACTGCACATTGCATCAAGTGCAAGTGCGGCGCTCTCGCTGTATACACGGGTTGTCGCGCTGTTGTCAAGATATACTGTTTCCAACGCTGATTTCATCGCCTTTCTTTCCGCCCTTTTGCTTAAATCAAGGGGATTTGACGCCCCACGACCTAAAATAACGCCTATCAGCGGAACAGATAAGCGTATTTTTTTAAGATGATTAAAAATCACCTGATATTATATTATGTAATATTTTTTGTATTGTGAGATTTATTATACTAATCCCCGATTGGTTCTACAATATGCACAGGGATTGTCCTTTCTGCATCAGAAAAACTTTCGAGGTTTGTGCCTCTGTCAGCATACTCCATTGCAGAGTTTACATAAGCCGAGCTGTTTTCGGTCATTCTTCCAACCTGTCTCAGTTCTGCCTCAAAGCGCTTGATTGCTTCAAGCGAACTTTCGCGCATACGTTCGACATCGTTTCGGATTTGCTCGATTTTTTTGTTTTCGTTCATATAATAATTTTTGACAGCCTTGCGCTTGATTTCTATCTCGCGATTTACAAGTTCTTTTTTCTCACGGGCATCGTTTTCAGCCCTGGTCAAAATTTCCTCTGCCTCTTCACGCGCCGAATCAACCATTTTTTTCGCATTTGCCTCGGCCGTCTGGAGAACACTTATTATAGCTTCGCGATTTTTTTCGAGGTCTGTTATGCGGTCTTTAAGCTCGGTTATTTCCTTTTCCTTTTCCACAACCCTTGCCTCTGCCTTTTCGTCAAGCTCGCAGATATAGCTAAAAACATCTGACTTCTTAAATCCAAAAAGACGGCTTCTCAATTTTTTACCAGCCATAATTCACGCCTCCAAAAAATAATATCACAATTATATAATATTATATATGTTTTTTCGCCGTTAGTCAACTGTTTTTGTCAAAATCATCCCTGTCTTTCAATCTTTTATGCTCTATCTCATATACTCTTTATAAAAGGAGTTGTTTTTATGTTGCATGCATTTTTGTTTTTGGGAATTGTCCTTTTTCTTTCTTGTATACTTAAATTGTTTTTTTCGTGCCACTTTTACCACAGAAAAAAAGCAACGCCCTTTTATACAATCATAACCATCAAAAATAACGAAGATTGTATAGAGGGCATTGTTTACAGTATAATCACGGCTTTTGAAAAAAGTACAAACTTTTCCTGTTGTCAGATAATATTGGTTGATATAAATTCCTCAGATTCCACTTATCTTATCGCCGAAAGACTTGCAAAAAGATATCCTTTTGTAACTCTTTTTAATTTTGAAGAACTTAAAACTTTAAATAAGCATAGCGAGAACAAGAGCCCCTGTGACATTTCCATCTTCAACATAGGCACCGAAAACAATGGTTGACACGATAAATAAAAACTTCAAAAATCTTTTTCCATTAAATCTCACTTTTTTCATAATTATTTTCCTTTCAATAGTTTTTGTTTATTTCGAAACTTTTTGTTTCGTTATTCTTAACTTTTTTATCATAATAGCATACTTTTGTTTCGTTGTCAACAACTTTTTTAATTTTTTTATTAAATTCGAAACTTTTTTCTTGCATTTTTAGAAAAAATGTGTTAGAATAAACATAGAAACAGTGATAAAATCATTCAGGGAGTGATAAAAATGTATAATTTTGGTGATAAGTTAAAAGAATGCCGTCGCGCAAAAAATATGACTCTTGAAGAACTTGCCCTCAAATATAATCGCCGTTTTGACGGCGGTCTCAGCAAAGGAACGCTTTCAAAATATGAAAACAACAAACAAGAACCCCTTGTAAGCGTTGTTCACAATCTGACCGAAATCCTTGATATATCCTCTGACTATCTTTTGGGTCGTTCGGATAATCCAATTCTAAATGATACTGCATCTGACAGCTTGTCACACGACAATGTTTACAATATCCCGGTATTTGACAGTGTTTCGGCAGGGTTTGGCAGACTTGCGGACAGCACACCAAAAGATTTTGTTCCCACATTTTTGCCGTTTGGTGCCCAACCTGACGAATATGTCCGCATAAATGTATCGGGCGACAGCATGTCTCCCCTGATTGACGACGGAAGCCAAATTTTGGTAAGGATTCAGCCAACTGTCGAAAACGGAGCCGTTGCGGTTGTTATGCTTGACAACGAAGAAGCCTTTGTCAAAAAAATAAACTACGGTATGAATTATATCGAGCTCGAATCAATAAATCCCTACTACCCACTTAAGCGCTTTGAGGATTCCGAGGTTTCACGAATCACCATATTGGGTGCGGTAAAAGAAGTTACAAAGTATTTATAACGCAAAAAAAGGTCTGCAGTTGCAGACCTTTTTTATTTTGATTATTCGGTTTCAATTAAACCATAATTCCCGTCTTTTCTGCGGTATACAATACTGCTTTTTTGAGTCTCGGGACTTTGGAATATATAAAAATCATGACCAAGCATATTCATTTGCAAAACAGCCTCTTCTGCCGTCATCGGCTTAGACTCGATTTTTTTTGTTTTTATAATCTTAAATTCTGAGCTATCCTCTTCGACAGGCTCTGAATTTTCGATTATTGATGAATATTCTTGAATAACCGATTGGTGTAGATGTTTTGCAAGTTTTGTTTTGTGTTTTCTTATCTGTCTGTCAAGGTTTGACAAGCATTCGTCAGCAGCGGCAATCAAATCCCGGTTGTGAGCCTCTGCCCTAAGGATAAATCCTTTGTTAAAGATTGTAACTTCCATAACAATCTCGGACTTTTGCTCCGAAACAAGAACTTTGCACTCAATGTCCTGGTCAAAGAACTTGTCAAGCTTTTTAAGCTTTGCGAGAAGTTTTTCCTTGCGGCTGTCGGATAAGTC
This sequence comes from Clostridia bacterium, assembly GCA_045578305.1. Lineage (GTDB taxonomy): Bacteria > Bacillota > Clostridia > Monoglobales > Monoglobaceae > SIG440. Next base: position 38,720 of record JAZNKA010000037.1, read on the forward strand.
AACTTTTCTTTGAATAACATTATACTTCATACACTTGCCTCCGTTCGAACTTAAATTGCATCCGGACAAACCAAATTGTCCTTTTGTACTTTAATTATACATCAATTTGGTTAAAATTGCAAGTGTTTTGGAAAAGCCTCACCTGTCTTTTACTCATTTTTTATCAATCATAGATAAAATCAACGTTTATCACAGCGTTAAATCTTGGGTCCTTCTCCTTTATTTTTTCGCAGATAAACTTTTTTGCTTCGTCAATTTCATCAAAATCCAGCGGAACTTCTATATCAAAAATAAGGTTTATTGTACTTTCGCCATCGGTCATTCTGAAGTCATGAATATTCATTCTTTCGTCAATACCCTTGACGATTTTCTTTACAACATCACGTGCAAGTGCAGTTTTTTCGCAGTTTGCCGAAATCGGATCCATATGCACAACGGTAAGAATCCCCAAATCTGCCTCGATTTGTTTTTCCAAATCGTCAATTTCTTCGTGCATTTTTACAACATTGCAATTGTCCGGAACTTCAACATGAAGCGAGGCAATCCGTCTGCCCGGTCCATAGTCATGAACAATCAAATCGTGAATTCCCACAACGCCAGGGGTCTTTAATACACAGTCCCGTATAGCAAGCACAATCTCTTTTTCGGGTGGTGTTCCAAGCAAAATGCCGATTGTATCAAGCATTATTTTAATGCCCGAATACATTATCACAATCGAAACTGCGGTGCCAACCATTCCATCAAGCCAGGGCAAACCAAAAAGATTCCCCAAAGCTGTGCTTACAATAACTGCACTTGTAGCAATCGCATCATTTACGCTATCTTTTGAAGTTGCCAAAAGAACTCCCGAATTTATTTTCTTTCCCAGATATTTGTTGTAACTGTACATCCAAAGCTTGATGGGGACTGAGATGCACAAAATAATCATCAAAACTGGGTTTAAAACAATATTGTCGGGCACAAAAATTTTCACTACTGATGTTTTTAACAACTCAAACCCCACAAGCATAATCATAAACGACACTATAAGCGAAAACACATATTCTATTCTGCCGTGACCAAACGGATGCTCTTTATCGGGTTTTTTGGTGCTCAGTTTTGCTCCTGCTATCGAAATCACCGATGTTCCCATATCGGATAGATTGTTAAATGCATCCGAAATAATAGCGATACTTGACATCGATGCACCCACCAATGCCTTTATTGCAAAAAGAACAATATTGCATATTATTCCCAAAACACCTGCAAATATGGAATATCCTGCACGCATCTGCAAGGTTTCTTTCGTGTCAATATCTTTCAGAAAAATCTTTGTCAATATCCTTATCATAAAACAAACAATCCTCCTTTATAAGAGAATATTCCAAACAGCCTGTTTTTGTTTCAGACAAATTTTGCGCAAGCTTCGCCCAAAACAGCTTTAAGATCCTTTATATCATCTTCGCCAAATACCCACATGCTTTTGGGTGCCTGCACCGATTTTTTTGTGTCCTCATAATAAATTATAACCGGAATGTTTCCACTTTTGTTTTTAAGGACTTCTTTGACCATTTCAAATTTTTCTTCATCCTTTGAATTAAGTTTCAGATAAAGTTTACTGAACTTAGGAGTAACCTGTGCCAAAGGCACAATACTCTCAAGCCGTATTTTTGTAGGTTTTTCTTCCTGAACATCAAGGTTTCCGGTCAAAAGGCATATGCTTTCCTCGTCAAGATACTGACCAAACCGTTTTGCCTGGCTTGGAAACACTATAACCTCGATTTCGCCACTCATATCCTCAAAAGTCAGATAAAGCATAAGCTCGCCACGCTTTGTCAGCTGCTCGCGCCGTTTTGAAATCATACCACCAAGACTTACCTTAAGGTCCGACACATACTGACCGTTTTCGTTTTCGCTTATATCAAGTACAGTTGTGCTTGAGACTCTTGCAATCAAGTCTTCCATTCCGTCAAGCGGATGCCCCGAGACATAAGTCCCCAGATATTCCTTTTCCATATTCAAAACTTCGCGTTTTTCAAGCTCGGGAATTTTTTCGAAACTATCCTCCAACATATTTGAAGATTCATCCTCGAACATAGAAAAGAAGTCAAGCTGACCCGAAACCGCATTTTTCTGGTCCTTTACTGCAGAATCAATGATCCGCTCATAAACGCTCATCAGTGTCGCTCGTGTCAAATTCAGGCTGTCAAAAACACCACTTTTAAGCATAGACTCAACAAGCCGTTTGTTAAGTTTTTTGTCTGCCATACGGTTGCAAAATTCGGTAAACGACAAAAACTCGCCGTTTTGCCTGCGTTCCTCTGCCATATCATCAATAAACGCAGCTCCTACATTCTTTATTGCCGCAAGCCCGAATCTTATGTTTTTGCCGTCAGGAACAAAGCTTGAAAAGCTTTTGTTTATGTCAGGCGGCAAAAGACGGATGCCTTGTTTTTTTGCCGAATTTATATACTTTGTAACTTTTGTAGCCTGGCCCAGAACGCTTGTAAGAGTCGCCGCATAAAATTCGGTCGGATAGTGACATTTGAGCCACGCGGTCTGGTACGAAACAAAAGCATACGCTGCCGCGTGCGACTTGTTGAAGGCATACTTTGCAAAGTCCATCATTTCATCAAATATAGATATTGCAGTCTTTTCGTCAATTCCGCGACTCATTGCGCCCGCTACCTGCACATTTCCGTCATCATCTTTGATTCCGTAAACAAAATTCTTTCGTTCCTGTTCCATAACCTCGGTCTTTTTCTTTGACATAGCTCGTCTTACCAAATCAGCTCTGCCCAAAGAATATCCGCCAAGCTCACGAACAATCTGCATAACCTGCTCCTGATAAACAATACAACCATACGTTACATCAAGGATATTTTCAAGAAGCGGGTGCTTGTATGTAATTTTTCCGCTGTTTTTGTTTGCAATATATTGCGGAATCGAATCCATCGGTCCTGGTCTGTAAAGTGAAATCCCCGCAATGATATCTTCAATCGACGATGGCTTAAGTTCTTTCATAAATTCTTTCATTCCCGCACTTTCAAGCTGGAATACGCCATCGGTGTCGCCCTGAGAAATCATCTTGTATGTCTCGGGGTCATTCATATCAATACTGTCCATATCAACATTTATGCCGTGAGTCTTTTTTATGTTGTCAACCGCATCACGAATTACAGTAAGGGTCCTGAGTCCCAAAAAGTCCATCTTAAGAAGCCCAAGTCTCTCGATTGTGGTCATAGTGAACTGAGTTGTTATTACATCGTCGTTTCGAGAAAGCGGAACATACTTTTGCACCGGTTCGCGTGTGATTACGACGCCTGCTGCATGGGTCGAGGTGTGGCGAGGCAAGCCCTCAAGCTCTGACGAAACATCAATAAGCCGCTTTACCTGCGGGTCGGATTCGTACATTGCTTTAAGCTGATTGTTGCTCTCAAGCGCTTTTTCGATTGTAATGTTAAGCTCGTTTGGAATTTGTTTCGCAACGCTATCAACAAACCCATACGGCATATCAAGTGCCCGACCTGTATCACGGATTGCAAGTTTTGCCGCCATTGTACCAAAGGTAACAATCTGTGCCACCTTGTCAGCTCCATACTTTTGATTTACATAATCAATAACCTCGCCACGACGCTCGTAACAAAAGTCAATATCAATATCAGGCATTGTCACGCGTTCGGGGTTTAGAAATCTTTCAAAAATCAAATCGTATTTAATCGGGTCTATGTTTGTGATTTCAAGACAATACGAAACAAGACTGCCTGCAGCACTTCCTCTGCCGGGGCCGACCATTATTCCGCTTTCACGTGCAAAGCGTATAAAGTCCCAAACTATCAAAAAGTAATCAACATATCCCATCTTTTCGATTGTTTCAATCTCATAATCAAGTCGTTCTTTAAGCTCATCATCCGCATTTGGATAGCGTTTTTCAAGGCCTTTTCGGCAAAGTTCGGTCAGATATTCGTACGAAGTATAACCATCCGGCAAATCAAATTGGGGTAAATGAAGCTTGCCAAATTCGATTTCAACATTGCACATTTCGGCTATCCGCTGGGTATTTTCAAGTGCTTCGGGTATGTACGAAAACAGTTCGTTCATCTCTGCCTCTGATTTGACATACATCTGGTCGGATGACATCTTCATTCTGTCTTCGTCATATATGGTCTTGCCCATCTGAATACACATCAAAACATCCTGAAACTCAGCATCGGACTGTTTTACATAATGTATATCATTTGTTGCAACTATTCCCAAATCAAGTTCTCGGGCAAGCTTTACAAGCTCGCGGTTGAGCAATTTTTGTTCGTATATTCCGTGGTCCTGAATCTCTATAAAATAGTTCTCCTTGCCAAAAATTTCAGCAAATTCAATTGCTGCGGACTTTGCTTCGTCATAAGCACCCGCAAGAATTTTTTTGGAAAGAACTCCCGACATGCACGCACTGAGGGCAATCAAACCCTCGCAGTTTTCGCGCAGGGTCTCAATATCTATTCGGGGTCTGTAGTAAAATCCTTCGACATAACCGATTGAAACCATATTCATCAGGTTTTTGTAGCCTTCGTTGTTTTTTGCAAGCAAAATAAGATGCGAGCTTGACGAATCAAACTCGTGAACTTTGTCCTTGCGACCGCGCGCCGCAACATATACCTCACAACCAAGGACAGGTTTTATGCCTATACTTTTTGCATACTCATAAAAATCAATCACACCAAACATACAGCCATGGTCGGTAATAGCCATTGCCGTCTGTCCGAGTTCTTTTGCTTTATCCAAAACCTTTTTTACAGTCCCTTCGCCATCCAAAAGACTGTACGCTGTATGAGTATGCAGATGTGCAAATGCCACTTTTCTTACCTTCTTCCTATGTAAAAAATTCAACTATTCATCAAAGCTTGTTCTCGGCTATATCCAAAATCTTTTTCATGCGGTGATTAACTCCTGATTTTGACAAGCGGGGAACCATTTTTTCGCCCAAAGCTTCAAGGCTCAAATCCTTGTATTCTTTTCTCAAAACCGCAACCGTTCTAAGTTCATCCGGCAAACCGTCAAGTCCTATTGTTTTTTCGATTTTCTCGATTGCCTGTATCTGTCTTATAGCGGCGGTTATCACCTTGTCAAAGTTTGCATTTTCGCTGTTTGCAACCCTGTTCCAGTCATTTCGCATCTCGCGCTCGATTTTGACATTCAAAATCTCCATTTGTGCCGCATATGCACCTATGCTTGTCAGCAAATCGCAAATGGTGTCACTTTGCTTGGAGTACAAAACAAAGCTGCTCTTTCGTTTTGCCAATTTAAATTCAAATCCCATCTCGGCAAGCAATTCACCAAAATCCCGTCCCACGTTTGGACTTGAAGTTATAAACTCCACATTATAATTCTTCTGTGGATCTATTAAAACCCCACCGCCCAAAACTGCACCTTTTAAAAAGGCAGTCTTGCAACAATCGTTAATTGCAAAAAGTTCCGAAAGTTTCTCTGTTGACGATTCATACCTGATAATCATATCAATCAGTTTTTTGTGAGGAATGAGGCAAAAATATCCGTTTTTTGCAGACTTAACCTGGGCAGGTGAACCGGTACTCCGCTTAACCAACACCGCAAAATGTTTCAAAATCTCAGCACTTTCCGAGCTTACCCTTATGCCATCGCCGTCAATCCGCCCTGCAAAGAGCAAAACACCCATAATTTCGGCATCTATGCAGCATAATTTATTTGGAAAAGTTTTGCAAATCGATTCTTTTGTTTTCACAGAAAATGATTTCATGCTGCACTCTGCCTTTCTTTTTCAATTTCTAAAACTCGCCGACAAACTTTATTTCGGTTTCAAGCTTTACTCCGTTTTTCTCGTACACAGTTTTTTGTATGTGCTCAACCAAGTCAAGTACATCCTTTGCCGTCGCATCACCTTTGTTTATAATAAACCCGGCATGTTTTTCAGAAACCTGTGCCCCACCTATTGAAAAGCCTTTGAATCCTGCTTCTTCAATCAACGCCGCTGCAAAATACCCCTCGGGTCTTTTGAAGACGCTGCCGGCACTTGGCTTTTCAATCGGTTGCTTGCTGACGCGCCTTTTGGTAAAGTCGTTTATCCTCTCACGGATTTGCTCTTTGTTGCCTTTTTTAAGTCTCAAAGTACAACCCAGAATGATATATCCGTTTTCGGCAAAGATACTTTTTCGATATCCGAATCTGCAATCACTACCTGATATTTCTAATATATTCCCCTCGCCGTCCATATACTCTACCGACTCCACTATATCTTTCAATTCAAAGCCATACGCACCCGCATTCATATAGATACCGCCGCCGATTGTGCCCGGAATACCCGAGGCAAACTCAAAGCCTTCAAGTTCTGCCGAAAGAGCGGCTGTTGCTACTGTCGACATAAGAGTGCCGCACCCTGCATAAAGTTTTTCGCCGTCAACCTCTATTTCGTTCATTTTTTTGTAAAGAGACACCACTGCACCTCTTATTCCTTTATCGCCCACCAAAAGATTTGATCCATTTCCCATAACAAAAAGAGGTATATTATGTTTTTTTGAGACTGCTAAAATTTGACGCAGCTGTTCGTGTGTCTCGGGCATCAGAAAAAGGTCTGCCGGTCCACCGATTTTAAAGCTTGTGTGTTTTGACATTGGCTCCGAAATAAGCACATTTTCGGCACCTAAAAGGCCTTTAAAAAGTTCATACATAGTGTCTGTTCTCCAAAATCATTTTTTAAGTATTCTATGAATTTTTTGGGAATCAAATTCCTTATTATAAGTTTTCAGCTTATAATTCCTCTGTCATTTGTTTAAGAAGTCTGTTGTTAAGCTCCTCTGCCGCATTGTAACCCATCCGTCTTTGACGATTGTTCATAGCTGCAATCTCGAATATTACCGCCAGGTTTCGGCCAGGTTTTACCGGAATGGTAAGTGATGGGATATCTATTCCCAAAATATTGGTGCAATTGTCAACAAGACCCAGTCTGTCATACTGCTTGTCCTTTTGCCAAGGTTCAATATGAATTATCAAATCAATCTTTTCGGTATCTTTAACTGCGCCCATACCAAAAATCTTTTTAACGTCAACAATACCTATGCCGCGCATCTCAATAAAATGCCTGATTACCTCAGGTGCACTGCCGACCAATGTTTTTGATGACACTCTCTTTATCTCTACGGCATCATCAGCTACAAGGCGGTGACCTCTCTTCATAAGTTCAACGGCTGTTTCGCTCTTACCTACACCGCTTTCGCCAAGTATAAGAACGCCCTCGCCATAAACCTCGACCAAAACGCCGTGACGGGTAATTCTTGGTGCAAGTTCAACATTCAAGAATGCAATCAACGCACTCATAAATCCCGAAGTCGAAAGCTTTGTCCTGAGAATATTGACTTTGTACTTTTCGGCAGTTTCCAAAATTTCGGGCAAAACTTCCATTTCTCTTGTAATAATAAGAGCGGGAATGCCAGTACTAAAAAACTTGTCCATAATTTCAAGCCTTTTCTCTGAAGAAAAACTTTCCATATAAGTTTTTTCAACCATGCCGAAAACTTGTATCCGTTTTGGGTCAAAATAATCAAAGAAGCCTGCAATCTGAAGTCCAGGTCTGTTTACATCCACAGCTTCAATCAAAATATCACGTTGCGGAGCATAAACCTCCTCCAGCTTGAATTCCTCAATTATTCTGCTAAGTTTAACCGTAAATACCTTTTCGTTTTGTTGCATAATTTCTCGCTCCCGTTTATAAAAATTTAAACCTACTCAAAACACAGTATAACATATTTTGTCTGATTTGCAAATAGATATAGTAATTTTTTATTTATTCTTTTCTTATTTTTATTTTTTAGCCTTGACTTTTTCGCAAGTTTATGTTATTATCTTAAATGGCTTTAAAATGGTCCGGTAGTTCAGTTGGTTAGAATGCCAGCCTGTCACGCTGGAGGTCGTGGGTTCGAGCCCCATCCGGATCGCCATTTTGCTGCCTTAGCTCAGTAGGTAGAGCGCATCCTTGGTAAGGATGAGGTCGGCAGTTCGACTCTGCTAGGTAGCTCCAAAAACAAAAGCACTCGAAAGAGTGCTTTTGTTTTTGTGTTTGTGTCCGCAAGGACACAACATCATTTTGAAATGCAGTTTCAAACATCATTTCAGGCAACGCTTGAACATCATTCCGCTTTAGCGGACACAAAACGATGTTATCTTTGATATATGATGTTGTCTGACGGCAAATGATGTGATGTTTCACATCAACGAAGTTGATATTTCACTAAATGTTTTAGAATAAAAACATATCGATATTACTGCTTTCCCCACAAAAAAACTTCTGTCAGCCTTTTCCTGACAGAAGTTTTTTCTTTCTCATTTCTTTATTTCACTAAACCTTTGCATCGTTTCGCCAAGTCGTTTCGAAAAGGTTGACTTCATATCGTACTTTTCGCCACAGACACATTCAACATAAAACGAATATGCACTGACCCGATCCGAAATCACGCCCAAAAGAGGTCTTCCACATATTTTGCAAACTTGAACTCCATATCGTTCTTTCGGCATTTTGTTTATCCGTTTTGCCGGGTCTGATGTATTTTCAGCCTTTGCAACCTCCATACTTCCATAATTCCCGCAAGTACAAGTAATGCTTACATTCAGATATTTATAAGCTTCTTTGTTGGAGCTGCCCAAAATCTTTTCACAATTGTCACAAAAAATCAAGCTACCGTTTCGCGACAATGTATGAAGCCCCGACTTTTTATTGCATACTTTCATTTTTATTTAGGCGACGAAATGCTTTTTTCTTTAAGAACAACGTCATGTGCGCCACCCTCGATAATACTTGTTGCCGAAACCAGTGTCATCTTTGCTTTTTCCTGAAGTTCAGGGATTGAAAGAGCACCGCAGTTGCACATAGTTGATTTAACCTTGTTTAAAGTAAGGGCAACATTGTCCTTGAGGCTTCCTGCATAGGGAACATACGAATCCACGCCTTCTTCAAACGAGAGCTTTTGTGCCCCACCCATATCATAACGCTGCCAGTTTCTTGTGCGTCCTGAGCCTTCGCCCCAATATTCCTTCATATAGTTGCCATTGACCGAAACCTTGTTTGACGGACTTTCGTCAAATCTTGCAAAGTATCTGCCCAGCATAACAAAATCCGAACCCATTGCAAGTGCAAGTGTGATGTGATAATCGTGCACAATCCCGCCATCAGAACAAATTGGAATGTAAATACCGGTTTTTTCATAATATTCGTTTCGTGCTGCCGCTACTTCCTGAACTGCAGTTGCCTGACCTCTGCCTATACCCTTTTGTTCACGAGTAATACAAATCGAACCACCACCGATACCGATTTTGATAAAGTCAGCACCCGCCTCGGCAAGGAACATAAAGCCCTCGCGGTCAACTACATTTCCGGCACCGACCTTTACAGTGTCGCCGTACTTTTCGCGTATGAAGTTTATAGTCCTGAGCTGCCATTCCGAAAATCCCTCGGATGAGTCAATGCAAAGAACATCTGCGCCTGCCTCAATAAGCGCAGGAACTCTTTTTTCATAGTCACGAGTGTTTATACCAGCGCCCACAACATATCTTTTTGAAGAATCCAAAAGCTCTGCCGGATTTTCTTTGTGAGCATCATAGTCCTTTCTGAAAACAAATGCAACCAACCTCTGATTGCTGTCAACAATCGGAAGTGAGTTGAGCTTGTTGTCCCAGATTATATCATTTGCTTCCTTAAGGCTGGTGCCTTCGGGAGCGTATATAAGCTTTGAAAAAGGAGTCATAAAGTCTTTAACCAGGGTGTTGGGGTCCATACGGCTTATGCGGTAATCACGAGGTGTAACTATGCCCAAAAGAACACCCTCTGATGTACCATCTTCGGTAACTGCAACAGTATTATGTCCTGTTCTTTCTCTGAGTTCCAAAAGTTCGGTCAAAGTTTGGTCAGGTCTTATATTTGAATCACTTGCAACAAAACCCGCCTTGTGATTTTTAACACGTCTTACCATTGCTGCCTCATCTTCGATTGACTGCGAGCCATATATAAATGACACACCACCCTCTTTTGCAAGGGCAACCGCAAGCTTTTCGCCCGAAACAGCCTGCATAATCGCCGAAACCATCGGTATATTCATTGTAATTGCAGGCTCTTCGCCTTTCTTAAACTTAACAAGCGGGGTTTTAAGACTTACATTGCTTGTCATACACTCGGACGAAGAATAGCCCGGAACAAGCAAATATTCGCTGAATGTATGTGACGGTTCATTAAAATAATATGCCATTTTAAAAATCTCCTATCTCTTGTTTTTGGTATTTCAAAATATTATATACTATTTTCTTCTAAAAATCAAGCAATACTTTGATTTTTCGATATCTTTGTGCGTTTTTAATACTTAACACAGACAGCATCATATCCAAAAAATGTATTATCCACCATATCCCTCCATCGTTTGATACTTACAGGCCCATCTTTTTGAGCGACACCATGTCCCGCAGCCAGACCGTCATTATATTCCGAAAGTCTGTAAACTGCAAAGTTTTTATATTCCATGTCATAATGCGTGACTATCGGCACAAAAGAATAGTCGTGGATATATACCCTTTCGCCGTTGAATTTAAGCTCTACATCAGCAATTCCGCCAAGAAGGTTGCGAGCCTCAAGCTGTCGCGAAACAAAATTTCCAAGTGAATAATAGACAAGCATTTCGTTTCCATTTTCGTCTCTGTACCATTCAACAGGTTCAATCACATGTGGATGCGAGCCGATTATAAGGTCAACACCCCACCTACACATAAGCGCCGAAAGGCTTTTTTGCGTCTCGTCAGGTTTTGATGAATATTCGGTCCCCCAGTGCATAAACGCTATAGTAAAATCAGCATTTTCCTCGGCGAAAGTCGCATCTTTTTCAATTTTTTCCTCGTCGATATAATTTACAAGATACTGCTTTTCGTTTGGCAAAACAATTCCGTTTGTGCCATAGGTATAATTTAAAAGAGCAAGCTTTGCGCCTTTCACTTCTTTTATTATGACTCTTTGTTTTTCTTCTTCGCTTTTGTTTATTCCAAGGACGGTTGTATCAGGATAATTGTCCCAGAATTCAAGCGTTTTTTCAACGCCATGCGCCATCTTGTCAAGAATATGGTTTGACGCATGCAAAATCACATCAAAGCCTGCGTTTACCAAACTTTTCCCCATATCAGATGGTGAATTAAACATCGGATATCCCGAATAACCAAGGTCAGCTCCGCCAAACACCGTTTCCTGTCCGATAACAGCCATATCGGCATTTTTTATTGTCGGCTGAAGTTTTTCAAAAAGATGTGAATATTCATAACTTCCGTCAGCCTGTTTTCCGCTATTTATGACAGGCATATGCAAAAGATTGTCACCAAGCGCGACTATCTGTATTGTTTCGTTTATTTGCTTTTTTTCAGAAAAAGCTTCCTCCGCTTTGTCATTGGCACATGCAGCCAAAAACACTGCAGACAAAAGAATTGTTGCAAAACATTTAATTCTGTGCATATCTGCGCCTCCTTTAAAGGATATTTTACTACCATTTTTGTTAAATTGCAAGGCTTTAATGTTTTTTTCGTCTGATGTTGACTTTTTTTGCCGCCGGTGGTATACTCATACGCGGAAAACTTGATTTTTGGGAGAATTACTATGTCTTTTTTAAAGAAAAACCCGGTAATGTGTATTGCTTTGTTCATAGCAATCGTTTCATCATTTTTTATTCCGCCCGATGCAGAATATCTGTCATATTTTGACCTCAAAACCCTTGTCTCTCTTTTCTGCACCCTGGCGGTTGTGTGTGCGCTTAAGAATATCTACTTTTTCAGAATTATCGCATCAAAGATTGTCTCGGTTTTCAAAACAACCCGTTCGGCAATCACAGCGCTTGTTTACATAACCTTTATCGGCTCTATGCTGATTGCAAATGATATGGCTCTGATTACATTTTTGCCGCTTGGCTACTATGTAATCACCTCAACCGGCAGCAAAGACCACCTTGCTTTTACATTCATTATGCAAAATATAGCTGCAAACCTTGGCGGCATGCTTACACCATTCGGCAACCCGCAAAACCTTTATCTTTACAATTACTTTCAAATTCCCAATTTGGAATTTATGCAAATTATGCTTTTGCCGTTTTTTATTTCGGTGTCGCTGATTACCTTGTGTTGTATGTTTGTAAAAAACGAGCCGCTTGTTATTCATCGAAGCTATGATGCCGAACTTAACCCACGCAGAACAGTTCTTTATACAACACTCTTTGTTCTGTCCATAACAATCGTATTCAATCTTATTCCGTACCCACTTGGTCTTGCAATAATTGTCGCAACGCTTCTTTTTGCAGACCGCAAAGCGTTAAAAGCTGTTGATTATCCGCTCCTTGTTACGTTTTGTGCATTTTTTGTTTTCTCGGGAAATGTGGCTCGAATCCCAGCAGTCCACAGTTTTGCAGATAAACTGATAAACAACCATACTCTTGTTTTCGGCGCATTATCTTGTCAAATTATCAGCAATGTTCCAAGTGCAATTTTGCTTTCGCACTTTACCGAAAACTACCCCGCACTTCTTGTCGCGGTCAATATCGGTGGCACAGGAACATTGATTGCATCTCTTGCAAGCCTTATAACCTTTCGCGAATATCTTAAAAACGACCCCGAAAATATTAAAAAATATCTTCTCAAATTCACGGCTTACAATTTTGCTTTTTTAATAACCTTGCTTATTGTAATGAGTGTTGTGGGAATTTAAAAAAATAAGGATGGGATATCCCATCCTTATTTTTTTAGAAGACTGTAAAAATTTTCTGCTATTTTTTCTGCGAGGTCATATTTTTTCAAAAGTTCCTCATCATTTTCTTTTCCTTCATATTCAGGCAATACCGCAAAGTACAGTTTTTCGTCATCACCAATCTTCAATTCGTCCTTTATTTCAGGAATTTGGCTTATGTCAATCAACACTTTGACGCCGTCAGGAAATCCCTTTAAAAGCATCTCTTTGTAATCTTCGTCCAAAATATATACCGGGCTGCTGTTTGCCGAAAGTTCTGCCTGAAATTTTGACAAAACAGCTTCTACCTTTTCGTCATACACATCGGGGTTTGATATATCAGCAAAGTTCTGGAACACACCAATATCCACAATGCCGTTGTCGTTGATGTCATAGCTTTGCTCCTTTATTGTCTGTTCAAGAAAATCAACCTTTTCCTGCAAAAGGCCCTTGCTTGTGTAAAGCGAAATTTCAAGGTCATAATCAATCTGCCGAGCGCACTGCACAGCGGTTATTATCAACATAACAGCCAAAAAAAGCGCCAGCAATGTATGATTTTTGTAATATTCCCAAAAATGCTTTACTTTTTCTTTAAAAGGCAATTCCTTTGCCATTTTTTTTGCTTCTGCTCTTTGTTTATCCAAGTTAGTCGCCCCTTTTTCAATCTTTTAGAAATTCTATCACTAAATCAAAAATTTTTCAACGATTTTGCCCCAGTATTAAAAATTTATTAACATTTTACCAGACTTCTGCAATTTCCTTAATAAGCTTTTCGGTCTTTTCCCATCCAAGACATGGGTCTGTGATGGACTTTCCGTAAATACATTCACCAATTTTTTGTGCACCGTCTTCGATATAGCTTTCTATCATAAATCCCTTAAGCAATTTTTTGATTTTTGCATCGTGTCTGGCACTGTGAAGCACTTCCTTTGCAATCCTTGTTTGTTCAAGATAATTCTTGCCCGAATTCGCGTGATTTGTGTCAATAATTACTCCCGGGTTTTGGAGTCCGCTTGTTTCATACACCTCGCAAAGATGAAGCAAATCTTCATAATGGTAGTTGGGTATGGACTGACCGTGCTTGTTTACATAACCGCGCAAAATCGCGTGTGCAAGAGGATTGCCCTCGGAATGTACTTCCCAACCTCTGTATATAAAGGTATGCTTGTGCTGGGCAGCAGTAATTGAATTCATCATAACCGAAATGTCGCCACTTGTAGGATTTTTCATACCCACCGGCAAATCAAGTCCGCTTGCAGTAAGGCGGTGTTGCTGATTTTCTACTGACCTTGCACCAATCGCAACGTATGCCAGAATATCACTCAGGTATCTGTGATTTTCGGGATACAGCATCTCGTCAGCACACGAAAATCCGGTTTCTGAAAGTGCGCGCATATGAAGCTGACGTATGGCAACAATGCCCTTGTACATATCAGGTTTTTCGGTCGGGTTTGGCTGATGAAGCATACCCTTGTATCCATCACCTGTTGTGCGAGGCTTGTTGGTGTAAATCCGCGGGATTATAAGAATTTTTTCTTCAACTTCTTCCTGCACTTTTCGAAGACGCGAGATATAATCTATTACACTATCCTCGTTGTCTGCCGAACATGGTCCGATTATAAGTGCAAGCTTTTCGGATTTTCCCGAAAAAATATCGCTTATTTCGTTTGCCCGCTTTTGCACGACCTTTGCAAACTCGTCCGAAAGAGGATATTGCTCCTTTACCTCTTTGGGTATTGGTAATTTCTTTTCAAAAATCATATTCATAATATTATGCCTCTTTTCTGTAATGTTAAATTTGATTTTTATACTTTTCGCCTCTTTTGCTTGATTTTGGACTTTTGTTCTCCGCAAAATCTGCATTTGTATATAATCTCATATATTTTAATTTCGGCCGGAACAAACCTTTCTGATTTTATCTGCATCTCACCTTTTAAATTCGGCTCAGTAAGCGTTTCCAGAATCTGTGTTTTCTCTTGTTTAACAAGATTTTTTTCAACTTTTTTCATTGCAAACAATCTTCCACATTCTAAGCATTTCCCAAACATTTTACAACCTCCTCAGCAAAAATTATTCAAAACTTATTATTTTGTTTCCCTTGTATTTCAGGGTGCCTTTTTCCTTAGTTCTGTAGTTTTCATACGAAAACTCCGAGACAGCAAATGAAAGCTTTTTGTCCTTTGTTTTAAATACCACTATGTAATGCTGTCTTTTGAATGTCCCCTGAATTTTGGAAACCATATCCGTCTTATATTTGTCAAAGACTTCTGCTTTGACAGTTTTTACAGGTGAAAATTTTCCGGCAATGATTTTTTTGATAATCAAAAACCAACACAACAAAAATAAACCTGCAAAAATTATATTAACAGCATTGGACATCATATCACCTCTTTGTAGTCTCGCATCAAACGCTGTTTGCCACTTCGCCGCAAGGCAAAGTTTCACTTGCGAAGTAAACTTCACTTGCCCGTTAGGGCAAACCTAATTGATTTCATCTTCAATTAAATCATTCTATCACAAATTTTCATTCATTTCAATATTTAAATCACAAGCACTGCCTGAAGTTGACGGTGCTTTTTTATTCTTGATTATTTAATTTTCGGCAGGCTTGCAGCAGCGACAGACTGACCAACTCTTCTTGCCTTTTCATCAGCGACAAGTCCGCCATTTCTTTCTACCGCAATATAAAGCTCTGTACTTTCAGCCTTTGCAACAGATGCCTTAAAATCATCAATTGCCTTTACCGCAGGCATAAATTCGGGTTCAAGTTTTGCAATCATTTTCATTCTCCTTTATATCTTATTTCTCCGCCGAGTATCGTGGTCAGTATATTGAACTTTTCGTCAGCAATTATAATATCTGCACGCTTTCCCTCTTTGATTGAGCCAATTTCACCATCTTCGCCCAATGCTTTGGCAGGGTTCAGCGATGCACACTTAACCGCTTCATAAAGTTCAAGGTCAGAATTTTTCCAAAGGTTATATACAGCCTCATTAAGTTTAAGCACACTCCCTGCAATCGTGCCGTCGGGCATAAGACACTTTATTCCCTCTTTTTTAAGTGGTTGTCCGCCCAAAGTATAGTCTCCGTCCGGCATTCCTCCGGCTCTTACGCAATCGGTTATAAGACAAAGTTTATCGCCTTTCAGCTTTGCAACCATACCAAAAAGTCCCTTGTCTACATGAAAAGTATCTGCTATAAGCTCGCAACTTACACCCGGATACGAAAGCGCCGCTCCGACAACCCCGGGACTTCTGTGTGAAAGAGTCGTCATAGCATTGAAAAGATGAGTGGCATGTCTTATGCCCATTTCAATTCCTTCAATTGCCTCCTCGTATGTTGCATTGGTATGACCCATGGATATCAAAACCTCAGTATCTTTGCATACATTCTCAATACACTCCTTTGCCCCGTCAACCTCGGGGGCAATAGTAAAGAGCTTTACGATATCCTTATGTTTTTTAATAAAATCGGCATCCGGCTTTAATATGTGCTCCTCTGCCTGTGCACCTTTTTTTGCCGCATTTATAAATGGACCCTCACTGTTTACACCAAGAATTCTTGCTCCGTAATATTCTTGCAAATTTTTAAGGCTTCTTACTGCATCAAAAGCCTTTTCGATTTCGGCTTTTGAAACAGTCATTGTTGTAGGACACCACGCGGTTACACCATTTTTGATAATACCCTCTGCCATTTTTCTGATGTCCTCTTTATCTCCATCCGACACATCAAATCCAAGATATCCATGTATGTGCATATCCAAAAGACCGGGGGATACATATTTCCCGCTTGCATCAATCACTTCATATCCCAACAAATCCAAGCTTTTGGCATCGCATATTTTTTCGATTTTTTCGTCAAATACTACCGCAAGATTGTCAAATGCTCCATTTTCCAAAAGGACTGTGCCATTTACAATGCATTTCATAGTTTAAGCCCCTTTCCACCTTATTTTCGTACATTATATCATATTTTTTCTTCGAGCGCAACTGTTTTTAACAAATCAATGTAAACTTTTGTTGCCAATTTCTATTGATTCCTCTGCATCGCTCTTTGAACCCACTTGCTTTCAAGTCTTTTAATCTTGTATCAAAAGGAATTTGCATCCAAAAATATAATATATATACAGCATTTAATTGACAAGATTAGCAAATTATTATATAATAATTAAAACTATGTTGCTTTTTAATCTAAACTATCATTAAATTTCCAAGGGGGCTATGTTATGCAACTAATTAATATGTTTCACGACCAAATTGAAGATGCTGTAAAAAGAAAGGTACCATTTATCATCCCTATAGGTACTATTGAATACCATGCACATCACGCATCTTGCGGAACAGATACCATGGTAGTAAACGGATGTCTTCGCGAGCTTGAGAAAGAAAAAGAAGTAGTGATTTGTCCACCCATCTGGTATGGTGTTGCTTCTTATGCCGTATGCGCTCCAAAACCTGATCACATACATGTTGACGAAGATACATATGCACAATATTTGTATTGCGTTCTTAAATCAATGATTGCCGGTGGTATAAAAAACATCTATCTCGTTCCCCATCATCAAACAGAAGGTGCAGGCCTTATGCCTATGACTATCGCGTGCCACAAGGCAGCAAAAAAAGTTACAATGGAACATATGGAAGAAACTCTCGGTCAAGGTTGGTGGGGCAGCGATTCTTATGCTGATTATTATGAAAACCTTGGCGGCGGAGAAGACCCTTTCTCATATATCAAGGTTATTCCTCTTATCGGTGCTGACGCACAGATAAAATGTGGTGGTTTCGACCATGCCGGCAAATGGGAAACCAGCTTAATGATGGGCACTTACCCCGAAAATGTTGATTTAAGCCGTTGTACTCAAAATACCGAATGGTTTGCAGAAAGCGCAAAAGAAGCATCCGAACAAACTGGAAAACATATGGTTGAATGTACTCTTGAATGGCTTCGCGAAGCAATAAAATAATATAATAAGCCAAAACATCCACCTACTCATAGGTGGATGTTTTTTGTTATACAACAAGAGCCGAAGCTTAAACTTTCGGCTCTTGTCTGCTTTTTAAATTTTTTCCTGATTACTCAGAATATCCAAGTGTGGTGTAGAATGCAAGGTTTGCCTGAGTATTGTCAAGTCTTCCGTACTGCAAAACAATAGGTGTGTTGCTTGAAACTTTCATAGCATACTGTGTCTCAAAAGGAACTTTATATCCGCACATATGCTCAATATTGTTCATCCTGAAGCACCTTACTCTTTTTGCACCAACTTCCCACACAATACCTGTGTGTGGTTCTTTGTCGGTAAAATAGATACTTACATCAATTTTAGCATCTGCGTCTGAATCATTAACAATAATAACAGATTCGTGACCTTTTGCAACGCCTTCGCCTTCCTGCGGAAGTTCACAGTCAGGAATTATCCATTCTTTTTTTCCTATAGCCATTTTAAATAACTCCTTTCAGAATATTCTTCAAAAATTGCAAACTAAGGCAGGTAGACCCTGCCTTAGTTATTTTTAAATTAGAAACCTAATTCGATTATACCTTTCTTGAGGTAATCTGTCATCTTGTGGCAGCCGTCTTTAGTAATCGCAGCACCGATTTCCCATCTGCAACCAAATCCGTCACCCATGATGAATGTATCAACCTGGAATGTCATATTTTCTTCAAGTTTGTAAGTTGAGTCTGTTTCCATCCAGGGCGGCTCAACCTCGATCATACCGGTTCCGTGACATGGACCATATACATAGCTGTCTTTGAAGCCGTTGTCAACATACATTTTGTAGAAGTTCTGAGCAACTTCGTTTGCCATAACGCCTGCTTTGAGCTGGTCAATTGTCCAGTCATGAGCTTCTTTACAGAATTCAACAACTCTTCTTCTTTCGCCCTCAAGCTTACCCATAGCAATCGGAAGACCGATAGCAGGTGAATAACCATCGATTTTAGCCGAAAGATTAAGCTGAACGATATCATTCTTGCCGATTGTTCTGTAACCTGAACGGCTGATAGCGTGACTTGTTGATTTTTCGCTGAATACGTACATAGGAAGACCTTCGTATTCTGCGCCTTCTTCATAGATGACCTTCTGAGCGATACCAACCATCTGGAGTTCGGTTACACCCGGCTTTAAGTTGCGGATAACTTCGTCTGTTGCGATATCAACAATTCTGAAGCCTTCCTGGATACAAGCAAGCTCGTTAGCTGACTTAATCTTTCTTAAGTTAACCATGATATCGTTGCACTTAACGATTTCTGCTTCAGGATAGCTGTTCTTAAGACCTTCGTAGATGGGGAGTGTGCACTCTACATAGCTTCCGAGACCGATTTTGATTTTGTCACCTGTAACGCCGATAGCCTTGAATACATCATTAAATGTATTAGCTTTAAGTTCGGGGTAAGAGGGGTCTGCTGATTCTCTGAATTCTCTCAGGCAGAATACCTTGTCAATCTTACCAACATCCTTAGCGAAGATGATACACTCAGGACCAACCATAAGTGCAGCCTCTCCTGTTGCAGAGATAGCAACGCCTGCACGTTCAAACAGGGGCCAGAAGCCGCTGAAATATCTTGCATTTGCGTAGTCTGACTCAGTTGAGCATACAACCATT
>JAZNKA010000038.1:0-15457 GCA_045578305.1 Clostridia bacterium
TGGACCCATCATTACCTGTCATGCGGGAGTAGGGGTTTTTGGAATTTACTTTAAGCACAAATAAGGATTGATTTGGTATGTATCTTGAAAAAGAAGAAATGAAATTTGCAGTGCTTTATGCCATAAGACAGCACAAGGCGCCTGTCCAGGAAAGCAGACTTTATGAGATTTTTACCTGGGACAAGGATATTATGGAATATTTTGATTTGTCCGAGTCGTTGGCAGAGCTTTTGGAGGATGGTTATATAATCAAAAAGTTCTACCTAAACGAGGAATGTCTTGCTTTAAGCGAAA
This sequence comes from Clostridia bacterium, assembly GCA_045578305.1. Lineage (GTDB taxonomy): Bacteria > Bacillota > Clostridia > Monoglobales > Monoglobaceae > SIG440. The sequence goes on from JAZNKA010000038.1 coordinate 295, forward strand.
GCGGCGGAGCGGCACATATATACTTTCAGGACCGTATTCCGTACAGTATAAGACAGCGGATAGATTCTGCAATCGGCAGGATTAAGTATGACGAGCTTGCCGACCCCAATGCAATAAGTGCCGAGGTGGTGTTTGCGGCAGAGGAGCAGTATATGGCAAAGTGCAGTATAAGCGAAAACCGCGTGCCCATTTTGGAGCTTTCGCTTAATATGGGCAAAAGAAGCAATGCACAAAGGGTAGCAAACTACTTCAAAAAGAATGCAGACAAAATCTATGAACAAATACTTAAAATCTGTACAGAGGATTAATTTTGACAGCCGGAGGGACTAATGTGTTTATAGCAGGAAGTTATGATGTAATAGTAGTGGGCGGCGGCCACGCAGGTGTGGAAGCGTCGTTTGCGGCGGCAAGGCTTGGACTTAGTACTTGCCTTTTTTCCATAAGCCTTGACAGCATTGCAAATCTCCCGTGCAACCCAAGCATAGGCGGCACGGCAAAGGGACATCTGGTACGCGAAATCGACGCTTTGGGCGGCGAGATGGGCAAGGCGGCAGATGCAACACTTTTGCAGTCAAGAATTCTTAACCGGGGCAAAGGACCTGCGGTTTATTCGCTTCGCGCTCAGATTGACAGACGCGCATATCAGAATGAAATGAAGCACCGCCTTGAGATGTGTGACAATTTGCACGTGAAGCAGGGCGAGATAGTAAAGGTCAATTTGGACAAAGATGGTTGTGTGGAGTCTGTTGACACAAGGATGGGTGCAAGATATTTTTGCAAGGCGGTGATAATCTCGACCGGCACATATCTTAAATCAAGAATTATAATTGGTGAGTTCAGCCAGGAGAGCGGTCCCGACGGAGTATTCCCTGCAACAGAGCTTTCACAGAACCTTCGGGACATAGGGGTTGAGCTTGTGCGATTTAAGACAGGCACACCGCCCAGAGTAAACCGTCGAAGCATTGATTTTTCGGAGCTTGAAGAACAAAAAGGCGATGACGAGATAACTCCGTTTTCGTTTGAAACCGAGGAAAAGCTTGAAAATACAGTAAGCTGTTTTGTCACTTATACAAACGATAAGACACACAAGGTGATACTTGACAACATACACAGATCACCTCTTTATGGCGGAGAAATAAAGGGCATCGGCCCACGATACTGTCCGTCGATTGAGGACAAGATTGTAAGATTTAAGGACAAAGAGCGTCACCAGCTTTTTATCGAGCCTATGGGCGAGGATACCGAGGAGATGTATATTCAGGGCTTTTCAAGCAGTCTGCCCGAGGAGGTTCAGCTTGAGATGCTTAAAACTCTTCCGGGACTTGAAAATGCACAGGTTACCCGAAACGCCTATGCGATCGAATATGACTGTTGCAATCCTTTGCAGCTTAAGGCTACTCTTGAATTCAAAGATATCCCCGGACTTTATGGCGCCGGACAGTTCAATGGCACATCAGGATACGAGGAGGCGGCGGCGCAAGGCCTTGTGGCAGGGATAAACGCGGCGCTCAAAATTTTGAAAAGACCACCGTTTGTGCTTGACCGAAGCGATGCATATATTGGAACATTGATTGACGACTTGGTCACAAAAGGTACAAACGAGCCGTACCGTATGATGACTTCAAGGTCAGAATACCGACTTATCTTAAGACAGGATAATGCTGATTTAAGACTTACCAAATTTGGATACGAAATAGGCTTGATTTCACAAGAACGCTACAATAAATTTGTAGAAAAGAAGAATATGATAGATGCTGAGATTGACAGACTTTCCAAGATTATCTATCCGCCAAGTGCCGAGGTCAACGAATTTTTGACAAGCCTTTCGGCAACACCCATAACCACGGGTATCCACGCAAACGATTTGCTTAAACGCCCCGAAGTTACTTATGAAAAGTTAGCTGTGCTTGACCCCGAAAGACCGGTGCTTCCCAAAGAGGTGACCGAGCAGGTTGAAATCAGCATCAAGTACGAGGGGTACATAAATCGGCAGATTGCTCAGGCAAACAAGTTCAAAAAGCTTGAAAACAAAAAAATTCCCGAGGATATAGATTATTCATCAATCAGCGGACTCAGGATTGAGGCAAGACAAAAGCTTGAAAAGCTGAGACCTCTTTCAATCGGTCAGGCATCACGAATCTCGGGGGTTTCGCCCGCAGATATTGCGGTTTTGGTGGTTTATCTGAAAAAATAAAAGGACAGATTTCAAATGAAGAGGTTTACTATAGGACAAAATGATGCAGGTCAGCGTCTTGACAAGTTTTTAAGCAAGCTGATTAAAGATGTGCCGATGAGCATGATTTACAAATGGCTGCGCAAAAAAAGAGTCAAGGTAAACGGCAAAAAGCAGGAGATTTCGTACATTCTCAAAGTTGGCGATGTGCTGGAGCTTTATATCAATGACGAATTTTTTAGCGAAGCAAGTGAGACAGTCAAAAAAAGCCTTCCGCTTTTGGTTGTGTATGAGGACAAAAATATTCTTGTTGCAGACAAACCGTCGGGGATTTCGGCACATGGCGAGGATGGCTGTCTGCTTGAACGTGTTCAGTCATATTTGTTTGAAAAAGGCGAGTATGACCCAAAGGCCGAAAACACTTTTGCGCCTGCACTTTGCAATCGTATAGACAAAAATACCTCGGGACTTGTGATTGCGGCAAAGAATGCTGCTGCACTCAGGGTAATTAACGAAAAACTTAAAAATCGCGAGATAGACAAATTTTATGTAGCTCGCGCAGAAAACGCTCCTATTTCACCCAAAGAGGGAAAAATTGAGGGTTATACACTCAAAAACGAGGCGGAGAGAAAGGTTTATTTTTATAAAGATGCGAAAAAAGGCGCAAAACCTTGCCTGACATTTTACCGCTGTCTTGATGATGCAGGTTTGGTGGAAGTAAAGCTGGTTTCGGGCAGAACGCACCAGATTCGTGCTTCTTTTGCGGCAATCGGTCATCCGCTCGTTGGTGATGTCAAGTACGGAGCAAAAAAGAACGGCGGCAAGGATTTTCAAATGCTGAGGGCGTACAAAATAGAGTTTAATTTTGTGACTTCGGCGGGCGAATTGGATTATTTAAAGGGCAAAAGAATAGAGACAGACCCAAAACTTTAAGAAAGGGGCAAGGCGGCAAGTGAAATGGACAAAAGAACAGCGCGAGGCAATTGAATACAGTGGCAAGAATATTTTGCTTGCAGCGGCGGCAGGATCGGGCAAGACTGCAGTTTTGGTGCAGAGGATAATCGAGCTTATTTGTCGTGAGGAGAATCCTGCAAATATAAACGAGCTTTTGGTGTTGACATTTACTGATGCGGCGGCAAGAGAAATGCGCGAAAAAATTTCGGTCGCAATTGAAAAAGCTCTGGCAGAAAACCCCCAAAATGCGCATCTTCAAAAACAACGATTGCTTATTCACTCGGCAAATATATCCACGATACATTCGTTTTGCCTGCAGATTATAAAAAATAATATACATATGACTGACCTTCCTGTCAGGTTTTCTCTTATTTCAGAAACCGAAAATAAGATGCTTCTTGACGAGGCGCTTTCAAGCGTGCTGGAAAGATTTTATGGCAGGATAGAAAAGGATAAGTCAATTGCAGATTTAGTTATGGGATATGGCGGAATAAAGAACGATTCTGCCCTTCGCGAGACGGTTCTTTCATTGCTTTCGTTTTGCAAAAGTATGCCATATCCTGCAAAATGGCTGAATGAGGCAGTGCGCGAGTTTTGTAAAGTCGGGAAAAATCGGACGATACAGGGGACAGCGTGGCAAGAATGGCTAAGCCAAAAGACCAGGCAGCTTTTTGATGAAATATGCGAGATTTATGCTGAAATTCAAAAAGAAACAGAAAAGAATCTTGATGAAAATCATTCGTACAGTGCTTTTTTTGCCGAAGAAAAGGCAAGGGCAGAGAGCCTTGCCGGCAGACTGCAGGATTATAATTATGCTTCTGTAAGGGCAAGTGTTTCGGCTTTTGATTTTGAAAGACTTCCGCAAGGTGTGCGGAATGCAGATCCCGGAACCCTTGCGGCACAAAACAAAATCAAGGCACTCAGGCAGCTTGCAAAGGACAATGTGGCTGACATTTGGGAAATGCACAAAATTACCGAGCAAGAGATGATTGAAAGAATAGAAAAGACATATCCGGTACTGAGGACACTTAAAAACATTGTTCTCATTTGTGACCGAAACTACACAAAGCTTAAACGCGAAAAAAACTTTCTTGATTTTTCGGACCTCGAGCACCAGGCGCTAAGGCTTCTTGCCGGCAAAGACGGCAAGTCGACCGAAACCGCACGGACACTTCAAAAAAATACAAAGAAATACTTATTGACGAATATCAGGATACAAACCATATTCAGGATACGATATTCAAAGTTGTTTCAAAAGAGAATTCGAATATATTTATGGTCGGGGACTTAAAACAAAGCATTTATACATTCCGAAATGCAGTGCCCGCGTTGTTTGCTGACAAGTACCAAAGCTATGACAAAGATTTGGGCGAGGGGCATCTTATAAGACTTTTCAAAAATTTCCGCAGCCGCAAAGCGGTGGTCGATGCGGCAAACTTTATATTCAGTATGGTTATGAGTCGCGAAATCGGCGATGTTGAATATACCGAAGACGAGTATCTTATCAGAGGTGCAGAATACCCTGACGGGACCGATACGGATGTATTTGTGCCCGAATTTCATTTTGCGTGCAGCAACGGTGAAGTCCCTGAGGGGGAGGAGCTTTTGACCGGGCGTGAACTTGAGGCAAGGATTGCGGCAAAGCGAATTCGCGAAATGGTGGACTCGGGGACATTGGTATTTGATAAAAATAAAGGAATTATGCGAAAGATAGAGTATCGCGACATTGTGGTTCTTATGCGAAACACAAGCGTCGCTGCTCCGATTTTTGAACAAACATTCGAGGAGTTTGGAATACCTGTTTATACCGAGGTTGGCAGAAGCTATCTTGATGCAAGAGAGGTACAGACGGTTTTGTCGTTCCTCAAAATTGTTGACAATCCAAGGCAGGACATTCCGCTTATTGCGGTTATGCGCTCGCCCATTTGGGGATTTTCGCCCGAAGAGCTTGCCAAAATGCGAGCAGACAAGCGCGATGGATGCTTTTTTGATGCAGTTCTGAATGCTTCGGGAAAGGGCAACAAAAAGGCGTCGGGATTTTTGGACGAGCTTTTTAAGCTTCGGAAAAAATCACAGGATGCAAGTGTTGAAAATATAATCTGGCACATATATTACGAATATGGCTACTACGCATATTCGGGCGCGCAAAGCAGGGGGGTTGAGCGTCAGGCAAATCTGAGGCTGCTTTTTGAGCGCGCTGCGGAATTTGAACATACCGGTATGCGCGGACTTTTTGGCTTTATGATGTATATTGAAAATATAAGAAGTCAGGGCGACGATTTGACACCGTCAAAAATTTTGGGAGACGGAGACAATGTAGTCAGGATTATGACAATACACAAGTCAAAAGGTCTTGAATTTCCTGTGGTTATACTTTCGGATACGGCACACAGCTTTAATACAAGGGACATTTCAAACAACATAATATGGAATACCAATATGGGTATTGCGGCGGATTTTGTTGATACAAAGCTCAGGGTAAGATATCCGTCGCTTCCGCGTGATATTGTGGCGGCACAGGCCAAGGCCGAGCTGATTTCGGAGGAAATGCGGCTTCTTTATGTTGCACTTACAAGAGCACGCGAAAAACTGATAGTAACATCAACATTCAAAAGTACCAAGTCAGGTCCCTCGCTTCCGCTTTATCAAAAAGGCGGACAGGCAAAGATTGCTTATGTAAGACGAAAGCTTTGCTTTGCCGACTGGATTATGGCGGCAGTACTCAGGCACAAAGACGCCCAAAATTTGAGGGAATTTTTTGATTTTGATGATATAATAGACCCAATTGATACGGGATTTGAAATAAAAACGATTGTTTATAAGAATCAAAACGAGATAGAGCTAGCGCAGCAAAAAGAAGAAGTTTTTGCAAGCCAACTTGCAGAAACCGAGGAAACTTTTGCAGGTGAAATAAGCGAAAAGCTGATGTACGAATACGAAAGAAAGTACTTGGGAAAAGTCCCGATAAAGCTTTCGGTCAGCGAAGTAAAGCGGATGCAGGCAGAAGAAGAGGACTATACACCACAAATTGACGAGCTTAAAATTTCGTCTTTCAGCACGTTTGAAAAGATTGGCGGAGCCGAAAGGGGTACAATTGTTCATTTTGTTATGCAGATGGCAGATCCCAAGGCAATAAATTCGCCCGACAATGTGCGTGCTCTGCTTGAAAAATTGCAGGCAGAGGGGACAATAACCAAAAGCCAGGCGGATGCGGTTGATGCCAAAAAAATATTCGACTTTTTTGAAAGTGATATAGGAAAACGGCTTAAAAACGCAAAACGACTTGAGCGGGAATTCAGTTTTTATACCACAGCATCTGTTGAAGAGGTTTACAATACCGCAGGTCAGGGCGAAGTTTTGCTTCAGGGTACGATGGACTGCTTTTTTGAAGAAGAGGACGGTCGGATTGTTCTTTTGGACTTCAAGACCGACAGAGCAAAAAGTGCGGAGGAAGCAAGGGAACTTTCGAAGAAGTACAGCGTTCAGATGAAATACTACAAAAAGGCACTTTCGGAAATACTTGAAAGACGGGTTGACGAGTGCTGGCTTTGCTTTTTGGATTGCGGCGAGTTTGTTGAAGTTTAGAAAGGGAAGGATTGATGTTATGAGGACATTGATTTTGACAATAACAACAGGACAAGGACACAATCAGGTTGCCAAAAACTTGAGCTGTTGTCTTTCGGAAAGCGGGGCTGACTCGTTTTCGATGGATGTGTTTGAATATATAAATCCTGTGCTAAAAGAAGTGATTTCGCACGGATACCTTATGTCCACAAAAAGGCTTCCCAAGGTTTATGGCAAGGCATATCGCATGGCAGAAAAACGCGATACAGACGGCAAGGAAATAAGTGTTGTAAAAATTACAAGCAGTATTATGGCACGCAAGCTGGCGAAGTTTGTGAATGAGTATATGCCTGATGTTATTATTTGTACCCATGTCTTTGCAGCAATGCTTGTAAGCAGTATAAAGAAAAAAATAAAAGATGATGTAAAGACGGTTGGGATTGTGACAGATTTTACCGTTCATCCGTATTGGGAGGAGACCGAGCTTGACTATTACATCACTGCAACAGACCTTTTGGTAAGTCAGGCAATAAAAAAGGGAATATCTGCCGAAAAAGTTATTCCCCTTGGAATACCCATAGACTCAAAGTTCGCAAACGGAATCGAAAAGAGCGAGGCAAGACGGATGTTGGGAATGGGGGACGAGGCAACCGTTCTTGTTATGAGCGGAAGTATGGGATATGGCAAGCTTGGCAAGATGATAAAAACTCTTGATGAAGCAGACGCCGATTTTCAGATACTGTCGGTCTGTGGGCACAACCAGCGACTTAAAAAGCAGATAGACCGGATGAATTTTAAACATAAGGTTTACAATTATGGATTTTCCGACAAGGTTGACCTCTTTATGGACGCGGCGGATTGCATAATTACAAAACCGGGGGGTCTTACCACAAGCGAGGCGCTTGCAAAAGGTCTGCCGATTATTATGGCAAACCCAATCCCCGGCCAAGAAGATAGGAATGTCGAGTTTTTGCTCAATAACGGAGCGGCGGTAAAGGTAAGCCCGACTTATCCAATTGACGAGGTGATTTGTCAGATGTTTACAAACGAAAAACGCCTCGACGGACTCAGACAGATGGTAAACATTCTTGGTAAGCCAAACGCAACAGAGGATTTTATAAAATTTATTTTAGAGATTGGAAAGAAGGCAGGTACAGACAGTGAGACTTAGCGAAGGAAAAATCGGACAAGAATATTTTGTGAAAGCTATCCGCCTTGATATGCCGGCAAAACGCAGACTTGAAATCCTTGGAATGACCGGGAATTCGCGCGTTGTGGTGTTGGGCTCCAAAAAATCGGGAACAAAGATAATAAAAGTCCGTGGCACAAGATTTGCACTCGGAGCAGAATTTGCAAACGGTATTGAAGTTGAAAAATCAGACAAAAAAGAGGAGGGCAGCAGATGAAAACAGAGATAAATGTTGCATTTGCAGGCAACCCCAACTGCGGCAAAACCACGCTTTTTAATGCATATACAGGGGCAAACCTCAAGGTTGCCAACTGGCCCGGAGTTACAGTAGAGAAAAAAGAAGGGGCTATGTCGTATCACAATCAAACGTACAAGCTGATTGACCTGCCGGGGACATATTCGCTAACCTCGTATACTATGGAAGAAAGGCTTGCGAGGCAGTACATACTTGACGACGAGGTCGATGTTATCATAGACATCGCCGATGCATCGTCGCTCGAGAGGAATTTGTACCTGACGCTTCAGCTTATCGAGCTTGGCAAGCCGGTTGTGCTTGCACTTAATATGATGGATATTGTTGAGGAACGGGGAATGGAAATTGACCTTCACCGTCTGCCAGAGATGCTTGGAATTCCGGTTGTTCCGGTTTGTGCGCGAAAGCGTACGGGACTTAATATCCTGATGCACGCTGTGGCGCATCATCACGATAAAGCATTTGACAGATTTGAGCATCATCACCAGTCGGGTGATCACGAACATTCGCATCACGACGAGTATGCAATGGTTTACAGCGACGAGATTGAGGACAAGATTGACAAGATTTCGGAGCTTTTGGAAACAAGGTATCCCGATATAAAAAACAGCAGATGGCACGCCATAAAGATTTTGGAAGCTGACAGTGAAATCTGTGAAAAATATCCCCTTAACCTTGTAGGCATAGCCGACAGAAGCTTTGAGGAGGAAATCATAGCCCAGCGTTATGACTTTATTGAAGAAGTTGTAAGTGAGGTATTGGTAAACCGCGACAAGAAGAGCCATTCAACCGACAAGGCGGACAAAATTATTACCCATCCAATTTGGGGAGGACCGATATTTTTGGGCATTATGGCACTTGTGTTCTTTTTGACCTTTACAGTAGGCGACTGGCTGAAAGGATATTTTGAGACGGCGCTTGAGTGGTTTTCGCTTGTAGCAGTAGACTTTTTGACAAAGGTGAATGCGGGCGAGATTTTGACTTCGCTTCTGGTAGACGGCGTTATTGCGGGTGTGGGCGGAGTGCTTACGTTCCTCCCAAATATCTTTATTTTGTTTCTTGCCCTGGCTGTTTTGGAAGACAGCGGATATATGTCGCGTGTGGCGTATGTTATGGACGGGATAATGTCAAAAATAGGACTTTCGGGCAGGGCATTTATACCGATGCTGCTTGGCTTTGGCTGTACTGTGCCGGCAGTTATGGCATCGCGTGCGCTTGAAAATAATCAGGACAGGCTCAGGACAATTATGGTTACGCCGTTTATGTCGTGTAGCGCAAGGCTTCCGGTTTATGTCCTTTTGTCGCAGATGTTTTTTGCAAAAAATGCAATGCTTGCGGCATATTCGATGTATGTAATCGGGGTTGTTGTTGCAATTGTTGTGGCAAAGCTTCTTTCGGCTTTTTCGAAAAAGCACGAGGTAAACACTCTGCTTATCGAACTGCCGGAATATAAATCACCCAATTTAAGAAATATAAGAATTTATGTCTGGGAAAAAATCCGTGACTACCTGACCAAAGCAGGAACAACGATTTTTGTAGCATCTATTATTTTGTGGGCACTTCTTAACTTTGGAACAAACGGCAAAGTAACTGATATGTCTCAAAGCTTTGCGGCAGGTATTGGGAAATTGCTTGTTCCGGCTATGACTCCGGCAGGACTTGGATACTGGCAGATTATTGTGGCTCTTATTTCGGGAATTGCCGCAAAGGAAGTAGTTGTGTCAAGTATGAGTGTCCTTTATGGAATAGGAAACATCGCATCTGATGCAGGAATGTCAAGACTTGCGGCTATTTTGAGCGCAAGCGGTTTTGGGGCGGCAAATGCTTACTCGATGATGATTTTTTGCCTGCTCTATGTGCCGTGCGTTGCGACCATTGCAACCATACATCGTGAAACGAGGTCGGGCAAATGGACTCTTTTTGCGGTGGCTGTTCAGCTTGCGGCGGCATGGATTGTTTCGGCGGCGTTTTTTACCATAGCATCAATATTTTAAGACGAGGTTTGTTATGAAAGTTGTTTTGTGGATTTTGATTATTGCCGCAGTTGTGGCAGTTTGCATAAAAAAAGTCCGTGACATAAAAAACGGCAAATTTTGTGACTGCGGGTGTAGCGAATGTAGTGCAAATTGTAAAAAAGCAAAGAAATTTGAAGAGTAAAGGGCGGGAAATAAAATGAAAAAGATTGCAAAGTTTGAAAAGGTAAGCCTTGAACAATTTAAAGAGGCCTTTGGTGGCGAGAATTTGAATGAGGTATACGAGGATATAAAGCTGCCAAAGCGTGCGACAACCGGCTCGGCAGGTTATGATTTTTATGCGCCCGAGGCTTTTTCGCTCGCTCCTGGCGAAAGCATAAAAATCCCGACAGGAATACGCGCAAAAATTGACGAGGGCTGGGTGCTTAAAGTCTATCCCCGAAGCGGCCTTGGCTTCAAATTCAGACTTCAGCTTGACAATACTGTCGGCATAATCGACAGCGACTATTATTATTCAAGCAACGAGGGGCACATAATGATAAAGCTGACAAACAATTCCCTTGAGGGAAAGACTGTAACGGTTGAAAAAGGGAGTGCTTTTGCTCAAGGGTTGTTTTTGGAGTATGGCATAACTGTTGATGACGATGCTGACGGCATCCGTGACGGCGGATTTGGAAGCACAACAAAATAAGGGGAAGCAGATATAATGAAGATAGTTATTCTTGATGCGGCAACCATTGGCAAGGATATTGATCTTGGCATATTTAATCAATTTGGCGAGGTTTTGATTTTTGAACAGACAACCAAAGACGAAGCGGGTGAAAGACTGAAGGATGCGGATGTTGCAATTCTCAACAAAGTGAAGCTTGACGAAAGCAATCTTTCGGGCGCAAAAAGCTTGAAACTTATTTGCCTTACCGCGACAGGCTTTGACAATGTTGACACAAAATATGCGCGCGAAAACGGCATTGCGGTATGCAATGTAAAGGGTTATTCAACTCATTCGGTGGCACAGCTTACCGTCAGTATGGTGCTTTCGCTTTGTTGTCACTTAAGCGAATATGATAGGTATTGCAAAAGCGGTGACTATACAAAAAGCGGCGTTGCCAACTGCCTGACACCCTACTTTTATGAGCTTGCGGGCAAAACCTGGGGGCTATATGGCTACGGAAACATCGGCAAGCAGGTGGCCAAAGTTGCAGAAGCTTTTGGATGCAAAGTGATTGTGACAAAAAATACGCTCGACGAAAGCGTCGAATGTGTAGAACTTTCGGAATTGTTTGAGCGTTCGGATATTGTATCTGTGCATACACCACTTAATCCGGGAACTTGTCGCGCTATAGGCAACGAGGTTTTGGCAAAGGCAAAGAAAAATTTGATATTGGTAAATGTTGCTCGTGGTGCAGTTGTTGACGAAGAAGCCGTGGCAAAAGCGGTGGAAGAAGGGCGACTCGGCGGCTTTGCAACCGACGTTTATGACGGCGAGCCGATGAGCGAAAATTCGCCGTTTAATCGCTTGCTCAAATTTGACAATGTTATTTTTACTCCGCATATGGCGTGGGGGGCGTATGAGGCACGAACAAGGCTTATGGAGGAAATCGCAGAAAATATAAGGGCATTCTTTAAGGGCGAGAAAAGAAATCGAGTTGAATAATGGGCTGTGATAAAATGCACAGACCGTTAAGTGGCGGATAAAAATAAAATTAAAACACAGTGTTAAATGTTTAAAATGCCGATAATGTAGAAAACCGCGAATTTTCGCGGTTTTCTTTTTTATGCCACTTAACTACGAACAAACTTCACCTCTCGGCGTACACAAGTACGCCTTCGGGTAACCCCTTTGGGTTCAGTTTGTCCGTTCTGCACTATTTTCTCTTCGCCCTGAGTGAGTCGAAAAAATATTTAAAATAAAATTATTTCTCATCAACAAGTCCAAGGATGTAGTCTGTTGACACATTAAAATAATTTGACAATTTTATAAGCACATCAATAGGCAACTGTCGTTGACCATTTTCATATTGACAATAAGTGTTTTGCTTAATGTGTAAATATTCAGCAATTACTCTTTGTGGGATGTCTAAATCTTCCCTTAATTCTTTTAATCTCATAAAAAACACCTCTCCAATATTATAAACAATCGCAAAATGAGATATTGACATTTATCTCAATATGTGATAAAACAAAAAATGGAGTGGTGAATATGAGGGTAAAAGATAGACTTGTAGCAGGACTGTGTATAATGGTTTTGGCGGCACCTTTTTATATTGCAAAGCATATAAATGATGAACCAGATAAAGCAAATATGAGTTACATACAAATGGAGGAAAAAGTTACAGCGCCAGAAGATAAAGTAATTAGCGTTTACATATCACCAACGGGGGAATGTTATCATTTTAAAAAAGCTTGTGCAGGCAAAAATGCAATAGAAACTACTTTAGATAAGAATGAAAAAAGAGCATGCATGAAGTGCGTGCATTAAAAAAGAGGGCTACCGAGTGGTAACCCTCTTAAATTATCATAAAATGTTATTATTTCATATCCTTGATAGCCGCCTGAGCCGCAGCAAGTCTTGCAATCGGAACACGGAACGGTGAGCATGAAACATAGTCAAGTCCAATCTTGTGGCAGAACTCAACCGAAACGGGGTCGCCGCCGTGCTCGCCGCAGATACCGCAGTGCATGGTCGAACGAACCTTTTTACCCATTTCAACAGCCATTTCCATAAGCTTACCAACACCTGTCTGGTCAAGCTTTGCAAACGGATCGTTCTCGAAGATTTTTGCATCATAGTATGCATCAAGGAACTTACCAGCATCGTCACGCGAGAAGCCGTATGTCATCTGTGTAAGGTCGTTTGTACCAAAGCAGAAGAATTCAGCTTCTGTTGCGATAGCGTCAGCGGTAAGACAAGCTCTGGGGATTTCCATCATTGTACCAACTTCGTACTCAAGGTCAGCGCCGGCAGCTGCGATTTCTGCGTCTGCAGTTGCAACAACATCGTCCTTAACATACTTGAATTCTTTGAGGTCGCCGGGGAGAGGAATCATAATTTCGGGAACTACATTCCAGTCGGGGTGAGCCTTTTTAACATTGATTGCTGCGCGGATAACAGCCTTTGTCTGCATCTTTGCAATTTCGGGATAGGTTACAGCCAGACGGCAACCACGGTGACCCATCATGGGGTTGAATTCGTGGAGGCCTGCGATGATAGCCTTGATGTCTGCAACACTCTTGCCCTGTGCATCAGCAAGCACCTTGATGTCAGCTTCCTCTGTGGGAACGAATTCGTGGAGAGGAGGATCAAGGAATCTGATTGTTACGGGGTTACCTTCAAGAGCTTCGTAAAGCTTTTCGAAGTCGCCCTGCTGATAAGGAAGAATCTTTTCAAGAGCAGCTTCTCTTTCGGTTGCTGTGTCAGCACAAATCATTTCGCGGAATGCAGCGATTCTTTCAGCCTCGAAGAACATATGCTCGGTACGGCAAAGACCGATACCTTCTGCGCCAAGCTCTCTTGCCTTTTTAGCATCGGCAGGAGTATCAGCGTTTGTTCTTACCTTAAGAGTTCTGAACTCGTCAGCCCAGTCCATAATTCTTCCGAACTCGCCAGCGATTTCAGCATCAACAGTCGGGATAATACCGTCATAAATGTTACCTGTAGAACCATCGATTGAAATGAAGTCACCTTCGGTATATGTTTTGCCGCCAAGTGTGAACTTCTTGTTTTCTTCGTCCATATTGATGTCGCCGCAACCAGATACACAGCAAGTACCCATGCCACGAGCAACAACTGCTGCGTGAGAGGTCATACCGCCACGAACTGTAAGGATACCCTGTGAAGCTTTCATACCTGTGATATCCTCGGGTGAGGTTTCAAGACGAACAAGGATAACTTTTTCTCCACGTGCATTCCATGCATCTGCATCTTCTGCGGTGAATACAACCTTACCGCAAGCAGCACCAGGAGAAGCACCAAGACCTCTGCCCATGGGTGTTGCAGCTTTGAGAGCTTTTGCATCAAACTGCGGATGGAGAAGTGTGTCAAGGTTTCTGGGGTCGATCATAGCAACTGCCTGCTTCTTGTCGATCATGCCCTCGTCAACAAGGTCACAAGCAATCTTGAGTGCGGCCTTTGCTGTTCTCTTACCGTTTCTGGTCTGAAGCATATAGAGCTTTTTGTTTTCGATTGTAAACTCCATATCCTGCATATCTCTGTAGTGGTCTTCAAGGATTTTGCAAACCTTGTTGAATTGGTCAAATGCTTCGGGGAATTTTGCAGCCATTTCTGCAATGGGCATAGGTGTACGAACACCTGCAACAACGTCTTCGCCCTGTGCGTTAACAAGGAATTCACCCATAAGGCCTTTTTCACCAGTCGCTGGGTCACGGGTAAATGCAACACCTGTACCGCAATCGTCGCCCATGTTACCAAATGCCATCATCTGAACGTTAACAGCAGTACCCCATGAATAAGGGATATCGTTGTCACGACGGTAAACATTTGCTCTGGGGTTGTCCCACGAACGGAAAACGGCTTCTACTGCACCCATAAGCTGTTCAACAGGGTCAGTCGGGAAGTCCTTGCCGATTTTGTTCTTGTATTCAGCCTTGAACTGACCTGCAAGAACTTTGAGGTCTTCAGCTGTAAGTTCGATATCCTGAGTTACTCCCTTAGCCTCTTTCATTTCGTCGATAAGCTGTTCGAAGTATTTCTTACCAACTTCCATAACTACATCAGAATACATCTGGATAAATCTTCTGTAGCAGTCCCAAGCCCAACGAGCATTGCCTGATTTTGCAGACATTGCTTCAACAACATCTTCGTTAAGACCAAGGTTGAGGATTGTATCCATCATACCGGGCATTGAAGCTCTTGCACCCGAGCGAACAGATACAAGAAGGGGATTTTCCTTGTCGCCGAATTTTTTGCCGCAGATGGTTTCCATCTTAGCGATATTTTCCATGATTTCAGCCTTGATATCATCGCTGATTTTTCTGCCGTCATCATAGTACTGAGTACAAGCCTCTGTTGTTACGGTAAAACCCTGAGGAACAGGGAG